>CAJFFX010000012.1 GCA_904374485.1 Candidatus Pseudoscillospira falkowii
CGGCAATGAAGCCGTCGGGGCCGGGGGCGATGATGTCGCCGGCAACGACGGTATCGCCGCAGAGATAGAGATTGGCCTGCACGCTTTCGGCATTGCCGGGATAGTTCAGCACGGTGTAGGTATAGCGCTTCGCCCGCTGGCCGCCATAGGCGCTGAGATCCATGCCGTTTTCCTCCTGCAGTGCGTTATAGGATTCAAAGGATGCTCCGGAGGAGGGGAGCACGAGATCCAGCGTCTCCACGGCGGAGGGGTCCACTTCCCAGCCCCAGGCCGCCAGGTATGCCACGCGGCCGTCGTTGTCCGCAACGTGCTCCGGCGAAGGCGCGGCCGCGCCGCGGGAATGGAGATGCCCGGCGGCGAAAATCAGGCCGCACAGGACGGCGCCGACGGCCAGAACGCCTGCCACTGCCTTGGCCTTGGTCAGTTTTGTGCTTACGATAAACAAAATGATCACGCCCCCTTGTCTTAAAACTATTCCGCCGCGGGGCGATCTATGATAAAATAATGCTGCGTTGAACGCGGGGGCGGCCCGGCCGCCCGGAAGGAGGAAGAACGATGGCGCAGATGCGGATCGACAAACTGCTCGCTTCCACGGGACGCTGGTCCCGGCGGGAAGTGAAGCAGCTGATCAAAGAGGGCCGCGTGCTGGCGGGGCGGGAGATCGTGGGCCGTCCAGAGAACAAATATGATCCGGAGGAAACGGAAATCCGGGTGGACGGCGCGCCCGTGGGCCTGAGCGCCTATCATTACGTCATGCTTCATAAGCCGGCGGGCGTTCTGTCGGCTACAGAGGACCGCCGGGCGGAAACGGCGCTGGGGCTGCTGCCGCCGGAGCTGCAGAAGCTGGGGCTGTTTCCTGTGGGGCGGCTGGACAAGGACACCGAGGGCCTGCTGCTGATGACGGACGACGGAGAGCTGGCCCACCGGCTCCTGGCGCCCAGGAGCCATGTGGATAAGGTCTATTATGTGCGCGCCGCCGGCTGCCTGACGGCGGAGGACGCCGCGGCCTTTGCCGCGGGTATGACGCTCCCGGACGGCTTTCGGTGCCTGCCCGCCGGGCTGGAGATCCTATCTTCCGGCGCGGAGAGCGAGGTGCTGGTCACCTTGCGGGAGGGGAAATTTCACCAGATCAAGCGGATGCTGGCGGCGCGGAAGGCACCGGTCCTGTATCTGAAACGGCTCTCCATGGGCCCGCTGCGTCTGGACCCGGCCCTGGCGCGGGGAGAATGGCGATATTTAACGGATTTGGAGGTCCGCGCATTGTGCTCCCTGAAGGCCGCTGCGAAAGTATAGCAAAATCATCAAAAATAAAATGAAATTTTGGTGAAAACAGAAGAAAAGTATTGCATTATGTCAATATTGTCGCTATAATATAAGAAGTTTACTTGGCATATTGCATAAATGTCAATTTGCACAAAGATTTTGCTGCGATTGAGAACGATGGGAGAGTGACGTGGGATGTCCGGGAGGATTTTTCAGAACGTGGTCTTGCAGCTCAAGGAAACCACCGATCGGGTGATCGGCGTGATCGATACGGAGGGCACTGTGGTAGCCTGCAGCGAGCTGTCCGGGATCGGGAAAAAGTGGCCGGAGTACGTGCCGGCGATCAACGCGGCAGAAGGCGCGGCTATCGTTCTGGACGGCAAAACGTTCAAGGCGCTGGCCGGCTGGGGCGCGCGGTTCGACTATGCCGTTTTCGCCAGCGGCGAGGACGCCATCAGCCACACGGTGTGCGCCATGGCCACTGTGGCGCTGAACACGGCCAAGGCGCATTATGAGGAAAAGCACGACAAGGGCTCTTTCATCAAAAACATTATTTCCGACAATATCCTCCTGGGCGACATCTATGTCCGCGCCAAGGAGCTGCATGTGACCACGGAGGTGCCCCGGGGCGTTTTTGTCCTGCGGCGCATGGATAAATCCGACACCTCCCTCATCGACCAGATGCAGAATCTCTTCCCCGACCGGCAGAACGATTTTGTCCTGAACATCGGCGAGGCCGATGTGGCGCTGATCAAGCAGCTGCCCGACGGCGCGGGGGAAAACGAACTGAACAAGATCGCCCTGCAGATCGACGAGACCGTGAACGGAAGCGGCCGCGTGATGATCGGCATCGGCACCATCGCCAATCACCTGCGCGATTTGGCCAAATCCTATAAGGAGGCCCAGATCGCCATCGAAGTGGGCAAGGTGTTCGACACGGAGCGGCGCATCATCAATTATGAGAACCTGGGCATCGGCCGCCTGATCTATCAGCTGCCCACCACGCTGTGCGAAATGTTCCTGCAGGAAGTGTTCAAAAAGAACCCCATCGACGCGCTGGATCAGGAGACCCTGTTCACCATCAACAAATTCTTTGAAAACAATCTGAACGTGTCCGAAACGGCGCGCAAGCTGTTCGTCCACAGAAACACCCTGGTCTACCGCCTGGAGAAGATCAAGAAGCTGACGGGCCTGGACCTGCGGGAATTCGACGACGCCATCACCTTCAAGGTGGCGCTGATGGTCAAGAAATACCTGACCTCCCGCGGCATCGAGGCGTGATGCCGCCGCGCGCACAACACAAGACGAGGTAATGACTGCATGATTCGCTTAAAAGATGTAGAAAAGTGCTACGCCAACGGGGCCAAAGCCATCAATGGCATCTCCCTGGAGATCGATGACGGGGAGTTCGTCTTCCTGGTGGGTCCCTCCGGCAGCGGAAAATCCACCATCATCAAAATGCTCACTGGCGAGATCGGCCCCACGGCGGGCCGTGTCATCGTCAACGGCTACAATATGACCAATATCTCTTCCCGGCAGATCCCCTATATGCGCCGCACCATCGGCGTCATTTTCCAGGATTTCCGCCTGCTGGAGAAAAAGAACGTCTATGAAAACATGGTCTTTGCCATGCGGGCCGTGGGCGCGCCTCCGGCGGAGATCAAGCGCCGCATTCCCTATGTGCTGGAGCTGGTGGGCCTGGAAAACAAGACCCGCCGTCTGCCCAGCGAGCTGTCCGGCGGCGAGCAGCAGCGCGTGGCCATCGCCCGGGCCCTGGTCAACAACCCCGAGACCATCATCGCCGACGAGCCCACGGGCAACCTGGACCCGGAACGCTCCTTCGAGATCATGTCCCTTCTGGAGCGCATCAACGACCTGGGCACCACCATGCTGGTGGTCACCCACGAAAAGGATCTGGTCAACCGCTTTTCCAAGCGCGTGATCGCCCTGGAGCGGGGACAGATCGTGGGCGATTACCGCGGCAGCTACTATAATTTCAGCAAAGGAACGGCAGAGCATGAAAAAGCATGATTTCAAGTATTTTTTCCATGAAGGCACGTCCAACATGTTCTCCCACGGCTTCATGTCCTTTGCCGTTGTGGGCATCACCATTGCCTGCCTTCTGATCATGGGAACATTCTCCCTGGTGGCGGTGAATGCCAACGCCAACCTCCAGGACCTGCAGAGCCAGAGCGTGATCCTCGCCTTTGTGGACGAGAACTACACCACTTCCCAGGCCCAGGCCCTGCAGCCGGATCTGGAAGCCATCGACAACGTGGAATCGGCCACGTTCATCAGCCGGGAAAGCGCCATGGAGACGTATATCGAGGAATACGGCCAGGAGGACCCGGAGCTCTTTGCCGATCTGGAACCGGAGACCTTCCGCGACCGCTTCAGCGTCCGGGTCATCGATCTGGAGGAGATGAACGAAACGGCTGCCGCCGTGGAAGCGGTGCCGGGCATCGCCGATATCCGGGTGGACGAGGATCTGTCCCGGGGCTTTCTGACCGTCAGCCACATCGCCACGGTGGTGTGTATCGCGCTGATCGCGATTTTGCTGGTGGTGTCGCTGTTCATCATGTCCAACACCATCAAACTGACCACTTTTGACCGCAAGGACGAGATCGCCATCATGAAGATGGTGGGCGCCACCGACGGCTTCATCCGCTGGCCCTTTGTCTACGAGGGCCTGCTTCTGGGCCTGTTCAGCGCGGTGGTGGCGTTTGGGCTGCAGTGGGCGCTGTACGCCGGCATTTCTGCCGGTATCACCGCGTCCGACACGCTGCAGCTGCTGCGCATCGTGCCCTTTGCCCAGCTGTGGCTGCCGGTGCTGGTGATCTTTATCGCCGTGGGCCTGTTGGTGGGCATCGTGGGCAGTTTGATGGCGATCCGCAAATTCCTGCGGGTCTGAGAGGGGAAACACCATAGACGAAGCGCGGCCCGGGGCCGCGGTCCATTTCAATTTCAACGCATTCGGAGGAGCAGAATTATGAGCAATATGAACGGACCAAGAAAAGGCAAGAAGGAACGCGAGTATCAGTACAAGACCTTTTTCAAGTTCGCCATCGCCCTGGTGGTCATGATCGTTTTGTGGCTGATTGCCCGTGTGCTGCAGGGGGCTGGCATCGGATGAGGGGCGCGCTGATCCGCCGCGTTCTGCCGGTCTTTCTGGCGGCGCTGCTGTGCGCCCAGTTCCTGCTGCCGGCCGCCGAGGCCGTGACCCAGGATGAGATCGACGACCTGAAGCAGCAGCAGACCGAGCTGAACAGCGAGAAAAACGACATCAAAAAACGCCTGGACGCCATCGGCGACGACAAGGCCGCCGCCCTGGAGAAAAAGCGCCTGCTGGACGAGGAGTGCGCCGTGATCCAGGACGAGATCGACGTCTACGACGCCCAGATCGCCGCCTACGACGCCCAGATCACCCAGACGGAGCAGGAGATCGCCGAGACCGAGGAAAAGGAAAAGGCCCAGTACGAGCTGTTCTGCAAGCGGGCCCGGGCCACGGAGGAGAGCGGCCGGACCTCTTATTGGGAGATCATCTTCAAGGCCACCAGCGTCACGGACCTGCTCAGCCGCATCGATTTCGTCAACGAGATCATGGATTACGACCGGCGGGTCATCCAGGACCTGAAGGATACCCGCAGCGAGCTGGAAGAAAAGAAGAGCACCCTGGAGGAGGCCAAGGCCGAGCAGGCGGCGGCCCGCGAGACCTTGGTGGAGCGCAAGGCGGAGCTGGATGAGCGCCGCAGCGAAGCCGACGCCCTGGTCAAAGAGATCCAGAGCCAGGAAGGCGAATATCAGGATGCCCTGGATTCCATCGAGGCCGAAGAGGAAGCGATCCAGGCCATGATCGTCAAGAAGTCCGAGGAGATGGCCGCCCAGGGCAACCCCAACACCGGCAACGCCACCACCGGCGTGGTGACGTCCTGGATGGGCGCGGGCGGCTATATGTGGCCGGAAAAGGCCAGCAAGAAGATCACCTCGCCCTTCGGTAAGCGCAGCAGCCCTGGCGGTATCGGCTCCACGAACCACAAGGGCGTGGACATCGGCGGCGTGGGCTACACTACCCAGGTGCTGGCTTCCAAGGCGGGCACTGTCATCGTGTCCCAATACAGCAATTCCTACGGAAACTATGTGGTCGTCAGCCACGGCAGCGGCAACACCACGCTGTACGCCCACATGAGCAGCCGCTCGGTCAGCGCCGGACAGTACGTCCAGCAGGGCCAGGTGCTGGGCATCACCGGCAGCACGGGCAATTCCACCGGCCCGCATCTCCATTTTGAGATCACCGAGGGCGGCGTGCGCGTCAACCCGCTGAATTATCTCACGGGCTATGTGGCTGCCTGGTAAAAGCGCATAAGGACATCCCTCCCGCACATACCATAGGTGCGGGAGGGATGCTTTTTGTTCGGACTTTTGCTGGTGCGCCCGGCGGCGGAACGGGGGCGGGCGGTGGCCTGGGACACGCGCCGCATCTGCGGCGTGCGTTTTTTCACGGTGACCGTGGCGGCCGGCCGGCGGAACTTTTTGACGGCGCGGCGCATGCGCCGCGCCGCCAGGCAGATGGCCCGCGCCGGCGTGCGCGCCGCCGCCTTTCCTGCGGATTTCGCCTGGGGGGAATTGTTTGAAAAATGCGGCGTGCGGGCGGCCACGGACGAGGCCCTGCGCTGCGCCCTGGCGGTCAAGAGCGCGCGCCGGGCCATGGAGACGCGGGGACTGACGCCGGGGGAGTGCTGCGCGGCGCTGCTGGGCGAGCGGATGAGCGCGGCCCTGGGCCGGGCGCTGATGGAACTGGCGGTGCATGTGCGCTATACCCTGCTGAACGCCGGGGGCGGGGGCGGCGAGATCTGTTCGGTCCTGCGGCGGGAGTACGGCGTTTCCGTGCTGCGGGGCGCGGGGGAGGCTCAGCTGCAGCGGGCCGATGTGATCGTGACCTTCGACGGCGCCCGGCCCTGCGGCCGCCCCGGCGCCCTGTGGATCCCCGCGGGCGCGGTGACGGCGGCAGAGGGCTTTGAAAATGCAGCGGCGAACATGACCTGCCTTCTGCCGCCCCGGGCCGAGGAGCAGCTGCCGGAGGGCTGCGGCCGGGCGGCGGTGCTGTCGCTGCTCCTTCAGGTGGGGGCCTTGCGGACGGAGGAACTGGAAGTGGCGGAAATCGTGCAAAATGCTTGACAGTGCAGGACCGATTGCCTTATAATCAGTTACCGTAGTAAAATAGAATCAGTATGCCGTCATCGCTGTGCGATGGCGGACATCTATTTATAAATTGCCCCGCGCCCCGGCGGCGCGGGAAGAAAGGATCTGGAGACATGGCAGCTACGAATGAATTTAGAATGAGCGCGGCGCGGTATGAGGAACTGAAAAAGGAACTGGAGTACGACAAGACCACCCGCGCCGATGAAGTTTCCGAGCAGATCAAGATCGCCCGCGGCTTCGGCGACCTGTCCGAAAACAGCGAATACGATGAGGCCAAGAACGAGCAGGGCAAGCTCTATTCCCGCATCGCTGAGCTGGAGAACATCCTGGAGCATGCGGTCATCATCGATGAAAACGACCAGCCCAAGGACCAGGTGACTATCGGCAGCAAGGTGGGCGTGGTCAATGTGAAGACCGGCGCTGCCGGCGCCTACCAGGTGGTGGGCTCCCAGGAGGCGGACCCGATGCACGGGGCCGTGTCCGAGGAATCCCCCTTCGGCAAGGCTCTGCTGGGCGCCAAGATCGGCGACGAGGTGACGGTGGAGGCCCCCGTGGGTGCGATCGTCTACCGCATCGAATCGATCGACCGCTGAAGGGCGGATTTCTACGAAGGAGGAACGTCCCATGGCTGAGGAAAAGAAGGAGCAGGCTGTCCAGAACACGGGCGACCTGCTGAAAGTGCGCCGCGACAAGCTGAAGGAGCTGCAGGAAAACGGCAGCGATCCCTTCCAGATCACCCATTATACGGTGAACAACGATTCCGCCAACATCAAAAATAACTTTGACGCTCTGGAGGGACAGGCTGTGTCCATCGCCGGCCGCCTGATGAGCAAGCGCGGCATGGGCAAGGTGTCTTTCTGCGACCTGCAGGACAAGTCCGGCCGCATCCAGCTCTACGCCCGCAAGGACGAAATGGACGAGGCGGAGTATAACCGCTTCAAGAAATATGACATCGGCGATATTGTGGGCGTGGAAGGCGAAGTGTTCCGCACCCAGCGCGGCGAAATGTCCGTGCGTGTGCAGAAGGTAACGCTGCTGAGCAAGTCCCTGCTGCCCCTGCCCGAGAAGTTCCACGGCCTGCAGGACAAGGAACTGCGCTACCGCCAGCGCTATGTGGACCTGATCGTCAATCCCGAGGTGCGGCGGACTTTTGAGCTGCGCTCAAAGTTTGTGCAGTTTTTGCGCGCATTTTTGGATGCGCGGGGCTATCTCGAAGTGGAGACGCCCGTGCTGAACACCATCTCCGGCGGTGCCACGGCGCGCCCCTTTATTACCCATCACAATACGCTGGATATTGATATGTATATGCGGATTGCGACGGAACTGAACCTCAAGCGCCTCATTGTGGGCGGAATGGATCGTGTGTATGAAATCGGCCGTATTTTCCGCAATGAAGGCATGGATCCCAAGCACAATCCGGAGTTTACCACGGTAGAGCTTTACCAGGCTTATGCCGATTTCAACGATATGATGGACCTGTTTGAGGAGCTGCTTTCCTCTGCTGCAAAAGAACTTTTGGGTTCTTATGAGCTGCAGTGGCAGGGAGAAAAGCTCAACCTTGCACCGGGCTGGCCGCGCCTGACGATGCATGAGGCAGTGAAGCAGTATGTCGGCATTGATTTTATGGCCATTGATTCCGACGAAGCAGCAGTGGCTGCGGCAAAGGCTGTTGGTGTTGAGATCCCGGAAGGCAAGGACCGCACCTGGGGCAATGCACTCTATGAGTGCTTTGACCAAAAGGTGGAGGAACAGCTGGTGCAGCCGACATTTATCACAATGCATCCGGTGGATGTATCCCCGCTGGCCAAGCGCAGCGCCAAGGATCCCCGGCTTACAGAGCGGTTTGAGCTGTTTATCTGCCGCAGTGAGATGGGCAACGCTTTCAGTGAATTGAACGATCCCATCGACCAGAGGGAGCGTTTCCGGAAAGAAGTGGAAATGCGGGCCCACGGTGACAGCGAAGCGGGCATGATGGATGAGGATTACATCAATGCCCTGATGTACGGCATGCCCCCCACGGGCGGCCTCGGCATCGGCATCGACCGCTGCGTCATGATGCTGACGAACAGCGATTCCATCCGCGACGTGATCCTCTTCCCCACGATGAAGCCGCTGGATAAGGCCGACGCGCCCAAGGCGGAAGCGGCCGCCGCGCCGGCGCGGGAAACTGCGCCCATCGACTTCTCCAAGGTGGAGATCGAGCCCCTGTTCCAGGACTTCGTGGATTTTGAGACCTTCAGCAAGTCCGATTTCCGGGCCGTGAAGGTCAAGGAGTGCGCCGCCGTGCCCAAGAGCAAGAAGCTGCTGAAATTCGTCCTGGAGGATGGCAGCGGCAAAGACCGGGTGATCCTCAGCGGCATCCACGAGTACTACGAGCCCGAGGAGCTGGTGGGCAAGACCTGCATTGCCATCACGAACCTGCCGCCGCGGAAAATGATGGGCATCGACTCCGAGGGCATGCTCATCAGCGCGGTCCATCACGAGGAGGGCGAGGAACACCTGCATCTGCTGATGGTGGACGATCATATCCCGGCGGGCGCGAAGCTGTACTGAGACAAAACCGAACCCTGCTGTAAAGTAAAATGGGCGGTCTCCGCGCGGGAGATCGCCCATTTGTTTCTGCCGCGGCGGGGAAAGGGTCACTTGAACAATGGCGCGGTTTATGATATATTGAATTTTAATTATATCCATCCGTCCGCGCGGCAGGGCCGCGCGGGCAGCTTTGCGTCTGCACGCGGGCGGGGAGGCGAAGGAAACATGCAGGAAAAGATCACCAGCCGGAGCAATGCGCTCCTGACCCATATCCGTAGGCTGTCGTCCTCCGGGGCCTACCGCCGCAAAAGCGGCGAATTCGTCTGCGACGGGTTCAAGCTCCTGGAAGAGGCGCTGCAGTGGAACGTCCCCCTTTCGGCGGTGGTGGCCGCCGAGGGCGTGGAACTGCCGCCCCTGCCGCCGGTGCGCACTGCGGTCGTGCCGGCGGATGTGATGCGCTCCATTGCGCCGTCGGAAACGCCCCAGGGCGTGCTGCTGGTGTGCAGGATGGAAGCGCCGCCCCTGCCGGAGACCCTTCCCGGGGGGCGCTATGTGGTGCTCGACGGCGTGCAGGACCCCGGAAACGTGGGCACGATCCTGCGCACGGCGGACGCCTTTGAATGCGACGGTATGTTCCTGGTGAACGGCTGCGCCGACCTCTATAATCCCAAAACTGTCCGGGCCACCATGGGGGCGCTGTTCCGCCGCCCGGTGTGGCGCTGCGAAGCGGAGGAGCTGCATGCCCTGCTGCGCGCCGCGGATCTTCCGCTGTATGGCGCGGCGCTGCGGGCGGACACCGTGGACGCCCGGGCGGTCGATTACCGCCGCGCCGCCGTAGCTATCGGCAGCGAGGGGCGGGGCCTCAGCGAAGAACTGCTGGCCCTGTGCGACAAAACGGTGCGCATTCCCATGAGCGCGCGCTGCGAATCGTTGAACGCGGCGGCGGCGGCGACCGTGCTGCTGTGGGAAATGTATCGCTGAGGAGGTGGCGGAGATGGCGGAACTGAAGTACTGGCTGTGGCTGCGCACGCTGCGGGGCCTGTCCAACAGCGCGTGCCTGGATCTCCTGGCCCATTTCGGCGACGCGGAGCATATTTACTATGCCGATGCAGAAGAATATGCCCATGTGGAACAGCTGACGAAAAAACAGCGGTCGCTGCTGGAAAATAAGGATACCGCCGCGGCCGAGGCGATCCTGGAGCAGTGCGCCGCCCTGGGCATCTCCATCCTCACCATCGGCGACGCCGCCTATCCCGACCGGCTGCGGGCCATCCCCGACGCGCCCTGTGTGCTGTACTGGAAAGGCGCCTGGCCGGATTTCGACAGCGAGGCCGCCGTGGCGGTGATCGGCACCCGAAAGGCCACACCCTACGGCATCCGCATGGGCGAGCGCCTGGGCTACACCCTATCCAAGGGCGGGGCCTATGTGGTCTCCGGCCTGGCCGCCGGCGGTGACGCGGCGGGCCACCGGGGCGCGCTGCTGGCGGGAAAGCGCACCGCCGCCGTGCTGGGCGGCGGCATCGACGTTGTCTATCCCCGGGAAAATGCCGCGCTGTATGACGATATCGCCGCCAGCGGCGTGCTGATCTCCGAATATCCGCCGGGCACGGAGCCGAAAGGCCACCATTTCCTGGAGCGCAACCGCATCATCAGCGGCCTGAGCGCGGCGGTGGTGGTCGTGGAGGCGGCGCTGCGCAGCGGCACGCTGAACACGGTGCATCACGCCCTGGAGCAGAGCCGCGATGTGTACGCGGTGCCCGGCCCCGTGGACGCGCCCTGCAGTCAGGGCTGTAACCGGCTGATCCAGGAGGGCGCGGGCCTCGTCTCCGACGGCTGGGACATCCTGCGGGATCTGCAGCCGCGTTTTCCCCAGCGGATCGAGCGGTATCTCTTTGACCTGCCGCCGTCCATCGGCCGCGGCGCGGCGGAAAAAGGAACTGCGGCGCAGCAGGAAGCGCCGGCAGAGGACGCCGTGCCGGCGGAGAATGAAATTGACAAGACGGAAGAAAAGGCATATATTGAAATCGAAAATTCCAGGGACCGCTTTACCGACGACCAGATCCAGCTGCTGCTGACGCTGTCGGAACACCCCATGACGGTGGACGATCTGGCGGAAACGGCCCAGATCCCGGTGCGCCGCGTGCTGTCGGCGCTGACGGATCTGGAGATCGACGCGCTGGTGCGGCAGGTGAGCGGAAATCGGTACATTCTGAACGCCCTGATCAAAGAATAAACTTTGGAGGTAGCTATGGCAAAGAAAAGCCTGGTGATCGTGGAGTCTCCGGCAAAGGCGAAGACCATTGGCAAATATCTCGGCAGCAATTATGAGGTGAAGGCCTGCATGGGCCATCTGCGCGACCTGCCCAAAAGCAAGCTCGGCGTGGATCTGGAGCACGATTTTGAACCGGATTACAAACCCATCAAGGGAAAAGAGGACATCATCGGCGATTTGAAAAAATCGGCCAAGAAGAGCGAATACGTCTATCTCGCCACCGACCCGGACCGCGAGGGCGAGGCTATTTCCTGGCATCTGAAGGAGCTGCTGGACCTGCCCGACGACAAGACGCGGCGGGTGACCTTCAACGAGATCACGAAAAAGGTGGTCAGCGAAAGCATCGAAAAACCCCGGGAGATCGACCAGAACCTGGTGGACGCCCAGCAGGCGCGGCGCATTCTGGACCGCATCGTGGGCTACCAGCTCTCGCCCCTGCTGTGGAAGAAGATCCGCAGGGGGCTGTCCGCCGGCCGCGTGCAGTCGGTGGCCATGCGCATGGTGGCCGAGCGGGAGGATGAGATCCGCGCTTTCCAGCCCGAGGAATACTGGACGCTGGACGTCCATCTGACCAACGAGGACCGCACCGGCGGCTTCACCGCCCGCTATTACGGCCAGGACGGAAAAAAGAAGGAGCTGAAGAGCGAAGGGAAAGTGGACGCGGTGCTCGCCGCTGTGGCGGGCAGACCCTTTGCAGTGCAGAAGGTCAAGCGCGCCGACAAGCAGCGTTCGCCCTCGCCCCCCTTCACCACGTCCACCATGCAGCAGGAGGCCTCCCGCAAGCTGAACATGACGCCCCGGCGCACCATGGCCATCGCCCAGCAGCTCTATGAGGGCATCGATATCGAGGGCGTGGGCACCGTGGGCCTCATCACCTATATGAGAACGGACTCCCTGCGCATTTCCGACGAGGCCCTGGCCGCCACCAAGACATTTATTCACGAGCGCTACGGCGCGGAGTATTATCCCGCCCAGACCCGCCATTTCAAAACGAAGGCCGGTGCCCAGGACGCCCACGAGGCCATCCGCCCCAGCGACATCACCCTGACGCCCGAGCGCATCCGCGCCGACCTGACGCCGGAGCAGTACCGCTTGTACCGCCTGATCTGGAGCCGCTTCCTGGCATGCCAGATGGCCAACGCCGTCTACGACAGCGTCAGCGTCGAGGTGGACGCGGCGAACCACCAGTTCCGCGCCAACTACAGCGCCCTGAAATTCGCCGGCTACACCGCCGTGTATGAAGAGGGGCGGGACGAGGAAAAGGAAGAGAAAAGCTCTCCGCTGCCTTCCCTGCAAGAAGGGCAGCATCTCCTCCAGGACGGCGTGGACAAGGACCAGCATTTCACCCAGCCTCCTTCCCGCTATACCGACGCGACCCTGATCCGCGCCATGGAGGAGCAGGGCGTGGGCCGTCCCTCCACCTACGCGCCCACGGTGTCCACCATCCTGGACCGGGAATATGTGGTGAAGGACGGGAAATACCTGCGCATCACGCCCCTGGGCGAGGTGGTCACCGCGCTGATGAAGGAGAAGTTCCCCAAGATCGTGGACACGGGCTTCACCGCCGACATGGAGGAAAATCTCGACAGCGTGGAGGACGGCAAGAAGAACTGGAAGAGCCTGCTGCACGATTTTTACGGCCCCTTTGAAGCCTCGCTCCAGCAGGCGGAAAAGGACCTGGAGGGCACGCGCATCAAAGTGCCCGACGAGGTGTCCGAAGAGGTCTGTCCCCAGTGCGGACGCAACCTGGTGATCAAATCCGGCCGCTTCGGCCGCTTCCTGGCCTGCCCGGGCTATCCCGAGTGCAGCTTTACCATGCCCCTGGTGGTGGAGATGCCGGGCCGCTGCCCCAAGTGCGGCGGCCGGCTGCTCAAGCGCACCGGCACCAGCAAAAAAACGAACAAGCAGTATACCTATTACTGCTGCGAGCATGTCAACAGCCGCGTCGAGGGCCCCAAGTGCGATTTCATGACCTGGGACGTGCCCACGAAGGACGACTGCCCCGTCTGCGGCCAGACCATGTTCAAAAAGCCCGGCAAGGGCTTCAAAAAGCCCTTCTGCATCAATGAGCAGTGCGCCAATTTCGTGCCCGAAGACCAGCGCGGCTACCGGAAGAAGACCGCCGCCGCGGCCAAGGACGGCGCGGAGGAGACCGCCGGGGAGACTCCGGCCGAAAAGCCCGCCGCCGGGAAAACGACGGCCAAGAAGACGGCGGCGAAGAAAACGGCCGCCAAGAAGCCGGCGGCCAAAACCGCGGCGAAAAAGCCGGCGGCGAAAAAGACCGCGGCGAAGACTGCGGCCAAGAAGCCCGCGGCCAGGAAAACGGCCGTCAAGGCGGCCGCTGCAGACGAGAAAGAATAAGAGGTCAGCGTGGAACAGAAAAACGTGATCGTGATCGGCGCCGGGCTGGCGGGCAGCGAAGCTGCCTGGCAGCTCGCCCGCCGCGGCATTTTTGTGGAGCTTCACGAGATGAAGCCCGCCAAAAAGACAGACGCGCACACCAGCGAGGATTTTGCCGAACTGGTGTGCTCCAATTCTCTGCGCTCGGATCAGTTGGAAAACGCGGTGGGCCTGCTCAAGGAGGAGATGCGCCGCCTGGATTCGCTGATCCTCTCCTGCGCCGACGCCACCCGCGTGGAGGCCGGCGGCGCCCTGGCGGTGGACCGGAAGGCCTTTTCCGCCCTGGTGACCGAGCGCATCCGCAGCCACCCCCGGATCAAGGTGGTCTCCCGGGAGGACTGCGCCCTGCCGGAACAGGGCGAGGTGATCGTCGCCACGGGCCCCCTGACGTCGGACGCCCTGGCGGATCATCTTCAGGCGCTGTTCGGCGAAGCGTCCACCCTTCATTTTTACGACGCGGCGGCGCCCCTGGTGGCCTTTGAAAGCGTAGATATGGACAGCGCGTTCTTTGCCTCGCGCTATAACAAAGGTACGCCCGACTATATCAACTGTCCCATGACGGCGGAGGAATACAGCGCCTTTGTCACGGAACTGGCGGCGGCCGAAGAGACGGAGGTCCACGGCTTTGAGGACAAACACGTCTTCGAGGGCTGCATGCCCGTGGAGGTCATGGCCCGCCGGGGCCTGGACACCCTGCGCTACGGGCCGCTGAAGCCCCGGGGGCTGGTGGACCCCAAAACGGGAAAAGAGCCCTATGCCGTGGTGCAGCTGCGCAAGGACAATGCCCAGGGCAGCATCTACAATCTGGTGGGCTTTCAGACCCATCTGAAATTCCCCGAGCAGCGCCGGGTCTTTTCCATGATCCCCGCCCTGAAAAGCGCTCAGTTCCTCCGCTACGGGAAAATGCACCGCAACACCTATCTCGATTCCCCCCGGATGCTGAACCGCTATTACCAGTACCTTCCCGACCCGCGCATCTCCTTTGTGGGACAGATGACCGGCGTGGAGGGCTATGTGGAGTCGGCGGCTTCGGGCATGCTGGCGGGCATCGAAACGGCGCGGCGGCTGCTGGGCCTGCCGCCCGTCGACTTTCCGGCGGAAACGGCCATCGGCGCGTTGGGGCTGTATGTCAGCAACCCCTCGGTGACCCAGTTCCAGCCCATGAACATCAATTTCGGCATTATGCCGCCCCTGGGCTACCGCGTCAAGGGCGGAAAGAGAAATAAGAACGCGGTCATCGCGCAGCGCGCCCTGGAGGCGCTGGAACCCCTGCGCGTTTCCGCCGCGGAAGGAGTGATCTGCGAGTGAAAATCATCATCGACGCCATGGGCGGCGACAATGCGCCGCTGGAGATCGTGAAAGGCGCGCTGGAGGCCCGCCGGGATTTCGGCGTGGAGATCGTCCTGACCGGCGATCAGAGCGCCATTGAGGACGCGCTGCGCGCCTGCGGCGGCGCGCCGGCGGAGGGCATTGCTATCCGCCACTGCACGCAGGTGATCGAAATGTGCGACGATCCGGCCTTTGCCTGCCGCCGGAAAAAGGACGCGTCCATGACCGTGGGCCTGCAGATGCTCCGCGACGGGGAAGGCGACGCCTTTATTTCCGCCGGCAGCACCGGCGCCCTGCTCAGCGGGGCGACGCTGCTGGTCAAGCGGGTGCGGGGCATCCGTCGGGCGGCCATGTCGCCTCTGATCCCCACGGCAGCCGGCGAGGCTGTTCTGGTGGACTGCGGCGCCAACATCGAGTGCACGCCGGAATACCTGCTGCAGTTTGCCTACATAGGCAATTTCTACGCCCGCCACGCGCTGCATCTGGAGCGGCCCCGGGTGGCCCTCCTGAACATCGGCGCGGAGGAGAGCAAGGGCATGCCCCTGCACAGGGAGGCTTACGCCCTGCTAAAAGAGGCCGGCGATGCGGGGCATATCAATTTCGTCGGCAATATCGAGGCCAAGGAGGCGCTCAAGGGCGGCTGCGACGTCATCGTGGCCGACGGCTTCTCCGGCAACATCATGCTCAAGACCATCGAGGGCGTGGGCTCCATGCTGAAGGTCAGCCTGAAGGAAGTCTTCCTGAAAAATCTGCTCACCAAGATCGCGGCCCTGCTGGTCAAGGACGGCGTGAAGAACATCAAGGACACCCTGGACCCCAACGAGCGGGGCGCAACGCCCTTCCTCGGTATTTCCAAGCCCGTGCTGAAGGCCCACGGCTCCTCCAACGCCCGGGCCATCCGCAACGCCGTCCGCGCCGCTGTGGATTATGTGAACAGCGGCCTGGAGCAGGAGATCACCGACCACATTGACCTCATGCAGACGAAAGGTGCGCGGAAAAGCGCCGCCGAAGGGGACGAAAAAGGACAAGAGGCCTGAAATGTCTATTGACACCGTGGAGAGAATGCTCTATTATCATGGTGCGAGTCTTGCCGCGGCAGGAAAATTTTTCCGCGGCGGGCAAAAACCGTAAGGGAGGATTTTTCTGTGACTGCAGATGAAATTTTTGAAAAAGTCCAGGATATCGTTGCCGAGCAGTTTTCCGTGGATCGGGACGAAGTGACCATGGACACCCTGCTGGAGGAGGACCTGAGCGCCGACTCCGTGGACCTGGTGGACCTGGCGGTGACGTTGGAGCAGGAATTCAATTTGGATGAGACCGACGAGAGCGTCCTGGGCACCATCAAGACCGTGGGCGACGTGGTCGGGTATATCGAAAAGCAGCTGGCCGAATAAGCGCGGCGGACCGGCGGAGAGGAAGCGAGGGAGACCCCATGGAGGAATTGGAACAGAAATTAGGATATCAGTTTCGCGACCGGGCTTTGCTCTCCGAGGCCCTCAACCACAGCTCTTATGCCAATGAGCACCGCGCCCTGGGCGAACAGAGCAACGAGCGCCTGGAGTTTCTGGGCGACAGCGTGCTGGGCTTTGTCACGGCAGAGTTCTTGTTCGAGCTGCACCGCGACCTGCCCGAGGGCGACCTGACCCGCCAGCGCGCCGCATTGGTGTGCGAGCAGAGCTTGTACGAAGTGGCGAAAATGCTGGATCTGGGCAAGTATCTGAAGCTGGGCAAGGGCGAGGACGCCGGCGGCGGCCGCACCCGCCCCTCCATTCTGGCCGACGCCACGGAAGCCGTGTTCGCCGCGGTGTATCTCGACGGCGGCATCGAGGCGGCCTCCGCCCTGATCCACCGCGTTTTGCTGGACAAAGAGGGCGAGCACGCCGAGGAACTGATGCAGGACTATAAAACGGCGCTGCAGGAGTTGGTTCAGCGCAAGAGCGGCCAGGCCCTCAGCTACCGCATGGTGGGCGAAAGCGGCCCGGACCACAACAAGACCTTCACCGCCGAGGTATGGCTCAACGGCGAGGGCGTGGGCACCGGCAGCGGGCACAGCAAGAAGGAGGCCGAGCAGGCCGCGGCCCGCGCCGCCATCCGCCGGCTGAAGAGCGGCGCAAACAGATAACGCGAAGGGAAGCGCATTTTGGGGAACTGAAATGCGTTTCTTATTTTTTTGCTTAGAATCTGCAAAAGGACTGGAAAGGCCTGCGCAGATATGATAATATAAATCAATATGACGGCATTTACATAATATGCCTGCCGCCGCGTTTGAAAACCGGCGCACCCTCTGCGCCGCCGGGAACGAAGAAAGGAATTTCACACGATGTCTATTTTATCCGCAGTGCTCCTGGGCGTGATCCAGGGCGTGGCAGAATTCCTGCCGATCTCCAGTTCGGGCCATCTGGCCATTGCGCAGAACCTGCTGGGACTGAAGATCGAGGGCAGCACGGACAACACCTTCGACATCCTGCTGCACTTGGGCACGCTGATCGCCGTGTTTATTGCCTACTGGCCCGATATCAAGGATATGATCCGGGAATTTTTCCTGGGTATACACGATCTGGCCAAGGGCACCACGCCCACGCCGGTGCCGCCCAACCGCAGGATGATCCTGCTGATCATCATCGGCACGCTGCCCCTGTTTGCCGTGGTGCCGATCAAGGATTTCGTCGAGGGACTGAGCGCGAACACCGTTGTGGTGGGCTGCGCCCTGCTGGTCACCGGCGTGCTGCTGTTTTTCAGCGACCGGCATAACCGCGGCAGAAAAAATGCCGGCAGCGTCCGCCTGCGCGACGTGCTGATCGTCGGCATCGCCCAGGCCTTTGCAACGGTGCCGGGCCTTTCCCGCTCCGGCACCACGGTTTCCGTGGGGTGCTTTTTGGGGATGGACCGCCGCTTTGCCCTGCGCTATTCCTTCCTGATGTCGATCCCCGCCATTCTGGGCGCGAATATCCTGAGCCTGAAGGACACGCTGCAGACGGGCATCGATCCGGCGCTGATCCCGGCGTATATTTCCGGCGTGGCCACGGCGGCGGTTTTGGGCTATCTCTCGATCCGCCTGCTGAAGCTGATCACGGACAAGGGCAAGTTCGGCGCGTTCGCCTATTACTGCTGGGTCGTGGGCGGCCTGACCATTGTGGCGTCCCTGATCCTGTGATCGGGCGGCCGCAGGCCGCGCGACGGGTTTGATTGTATTTGGAACGAGGTTTTTTCATGGCACAGACGCAGACAAAAAAGAAAACATCCTCCGCTGCCAAGGGCCGGGCGAAGACCGGCGCGGCGCAGAAGAACAGCCGGCGCGCGCCGCAGCCGCCGGAGAAAAAGCCGATCCGCCGGGAGGTGGGCGGCGTCGTTTTCCTGGCGCTGGCGCTGTTTTCCGGCGTGGGCTATGTGCCCACCGAGGCGATCTTCATCCACTTTTTTGCCAACCTGCTCAAGGGCCTGTTCGGCTACGGCTTCTGGCTGATCCCGCCCGCGTTTTTGATCACGGGCCTGATTTTGCTGCTGCACCGCGGCCGGCCCGTGCGGCTGCGGGTGGCGTGCATGCTCGTCGTGCCGGTGGGTGTGGGCGCGCTGCTGCAGGTTTTGCTGTGCCGGGAGGAATTTGATTCGACTTTCGGCATTCTGGCGGCGCTTTACAAGAGCGGCATGGCCCTTTCCTCCGGCGGCGTGGTCTGCGGCGGCATCGGCTATGGCTTTGAGCAGCTGTTCGGTCCCTTCGCCTCCGTGGTGATCTGCGCCCTGGTCAGCGCGGTCTGCCTGCTGGCGGCGCTGAAGGTCAATCCAAAAAAGGTTTACGAGGCTTCCCGGGCACGCCGGCTGGAATACAAGCCGGAACCCGAAGAGGCATATCGCCCGCCCCGCATCACCGTGAAGGAGACGGCCCGCCGTCCCCGCCCCCAGATCGACATTCCCCTGGACGGGGAGGATGAGGCCGCGCGCCGCGGCCGGGAGACGGTGGAAGAAGAGAAGCCCCGCCGCGCGGGATTTTTCAAGCGCGAGTCCAATGTGCCCAAGCCCCATGAGGTGCTGAGCGGCGCGCCGGCCCAGCCGGCGGCGGACAGCGCGGCGGAAACGGCGCCCGTGGTGGAGCCGCTGACCGAGCGCTTCCAGAAGCGGGAGACGGCCGCGGAAGGAGCGCAGGCGCAGCGGGAGGAATCCCCGCAGAAGCCGGCCGCCGCGGAGGAGACTGCGCCCCAGGGCGCGCCAGAGGCGAAGCTGCCCGGAAAAAAGCAGACGGCGGCGGAGGTGGCCGCGGCCACGGCGGCGGTGACCGCCGAGATCGGCGAGACCATCGCCCAGGAGGGGCCGGCCTATCAGTATCCGCCCCTCACGCTGTTGGACGAGCGCGACCCGGGCAACCAGGCCGAGGCCGGCGCGGAACTGCGCGCCAATGCCCAGCGCCTGGCGGAGACCCTCACCAGTTTCGGCGTGGACGCCGCTCCCGGTGACGTGGTCCGGGGCCCCGCGGTCACCCGTTATGAGTTTGTGCTGGACCAGGGCGTCAAACTCAGCAAGGTCACGAATTTGTCCGACGATATTGCCCTGGCCCTGGGGGCCAGCGGCGTGCGCATCGCCCCGGTGCCGGACAAGATCTCCGTGGTGGGCATCGAGGTGCCCAATAAGCACGTCTCCCCGGTGCTGATCCGCTCCGTGCTGGAAAGCCGGGCCTTCACCCAGCATAAGTCTACGGTGGCCTTCGCCGTGGGGCGGGACATCGCCAATAACGACATCGTGGGCGACATCGCCAAGCTGCCCCACGTTCTCATCGCCGGTACCACCGGTTCCGGCAAGTCCGTGTGCACCAACAGCCTAATCGTCTCCCTGCTCTATAAATCCACCCCCGAGGAGGTCCGCTTTATCATGGTGGACCCGAAAATGGTGGAACTGGCCCCCTACAACGGCATTCCCCACCTGCTGATCCCCGTGGTCACCGACCCGAAAAAGGCCGCCGGCGCACTGCAGTGGGCTGTGTTTGAGATGATGAAGCGCTACAAGACCTTTTCCGAGACCGGCGTCAAAAAGCTGGCGGAATACAACGATTTGGCCCGGCAGCGGGAAGAACTGCAGACCATGCCCACCGTGGTGGTGGTCATCGACGAGCTGGCGGACCTGATGCTGGTGGCCGCCAAGGAGGTGGAGGAATCCATCTGCCGGGTGGCCCAGATGGGCCGCGCCGCCGGCATCCACCTGGTCATCGCCACCCAGCGGCCTTCTGCCGACGTGATCACTGGATTGATGAAGGCCAACATCCCCAGCCGCATCGCCTTTGCCGTGTCCTCCTCCCTGGAGTCCCGCATCATTCTGGACACCCCCGGCGCGGAAAAGCTGGTGGGCAGCGGCGATATGCTCTATGCCCCCCTGGGCAAGGGCAAGCCCCGCCGGGTTCAGGGCTGTTTTATCAGCCCCGAGGAGATCGAGCGGGTGGTGGACTTCGTCAAGCAGAGCGGCGAGGCGGAGTATTCCGATGAAGTGATGCAGAAGATCGAGGAAAGCCTGGTGGACAAGGACGCCAAGGGCACCAAGGGCAGCCAGGCGGCGGAGAGCGTGGAAGAGACCGACCCGCTGTTTGACGACGCGGTGGAGGTCCTGCTGGAAACGGGACAGGCCTCGGTGTCCATGCTCCAGCGGCGGCTGAAGCTGGGCTATTCCCGGGCGGCGCGCCTCATCGACCAGATGGAGGAGCGCGGCGTCGTGGGCCCCTTTGAGGGGAGCAAGCCCCGGCAGCTGCTCGTTTCCCGGGCCTCCTGGGACGCTTATAAAAACGGCGGCGCCGCCCCGGCGGCAGAGCCGGAGCCGGATCTGGACGCCGGCGGGAAAGAGACGCCTGAGATCGACATCGACATTCCCGATCTGCCCGCGGGCACCGGCGAAGAGCGCGCCCCCTGGGATCAGGAAGCGCCGGAGCGCTGAAGTTTCTGAACTATGTGTGCGGGCCGGACAAGCAAACGCTTGTCCGGCCCGTTTTTTGTCGGATGAAAAAATTTTTCCCTTCCCTGTCGCATTTTCCCTTCCTGCGGGGTGTCTTTTATAGAGAGGTGAGCGAGCAATGAACCAACAAGACCTTCCGCCGGAGGACGCGCGGGAAGCGGTGGTGCGGCGCTACGGCGCCATGGTCTACCGGCTGGCCCGGTCCCAGGTGCGCCGCCGCTGCGACGCGGAGGATATTTTCCAGGAGGTCTTCCTGCGCTATTTCCGCGCCGAAGAGGAGTTTTCCAGCGAGGAGCACCGCCGCGCCTGGCTGCTGCGCGTCACGGCGAACTGTGCGAAAAAATACTGGGCTTCGGCCTGGGTGCGCCACACGGTGCCGCTGGAGGAGGACATGGAGGACGTGGCCGCCCCCGGCGAGGAAGGCCGGGCCCTCTGGGAGGCGGTGCAGGCCCTGCCGGGGAAATACCGCGCCGTGCTGCACCTTTTTTACTATGAGGACCTCTCCGCGGAGGAGATCGGCCGCCTGCTGGGGGAAAAGAGCGCCACGGTGCGCACCCGGCTGACCCGGGCCCGCCGCCTGCTGAAACAACGACTGGAGGAGGATGGACTTTGATGAAAGAACGCTACTGCAAACTGATGGATCGCTGCGTACCGGGGGAAGAACTGGTGCGCGCCGCCGTGAAGGTCCGCCGGCCCGCCCGCCGGCGGCTGCGCCTGGGCGCGGCGGCGGCCCAGTATTTTACGCCGGTACAGCACGCCTGCGAGGGCCAGGGCATCCGCATGGAGGTGTTGTCCGTCTATATCCACGGCGACACGGCGGAAATATACATTTCCCTGCAGGACCAGACCGGGAACCGTATCGACGAGACCACGGACCTCTTTGACAGCTACGACATCCTGCGGCCCTATGACAGCACGGCTACCTGCCGCTTTGCGGGCTACGACGCGCAGACGCGCACGGTCCTGTTCCTGATCACCATCACCGAGCAGGGGGGACACCGGATCGAGGGCGACAAAGTCACATTCCAGGTGCGCCGTTTCCTGAGCCATAAGGAGGAGCAGGAGGGCACGGCGATCCCCCTGTCCCTGGGGGATCTGGCGGAAGCTCCGGCGGGTGCGCCGGAGACCCTCACCGGCGGCAGCGGCGCGCTGGCATTTGAAGAGGCGCCGGCGGTGCTGACGCCTGGTGAGCCCTGGGAAGGCTTCCCTGTCAAGGGCATCGACCTGACCGCCGCCGGTTATGTGGACGGCAAGCTCCATATCCAGCTGGCGGTGGAGGACTATCTGGATAATGACAATCACGGTTGGCTTTACCTGAAAGGCGCGGCGGGGGAGATCATCGAGCCCGTCGGGACCGCGGCCTTCTGCACGGAGGGGAATGGTGCGGCGCGCGTCGATTATCAGGAGTTCGTCTTTGACGTTTCGCCGGAGGAAGGGGCGGAGTGTACTCTCTGGGGCGATTTTGTCACCTGCGGCACCCTGACCGAGGGCTGCTGGCGCGTCACCTTCCCCCTGCGCCAGAGCGATACCTGGGCGCAGCCGCCGGTCGAAAAAACCTGAAAAGTGAAAACGAATAGAAATATTTCTGCATGATATAACAAATAGGATTCGTTTTTGCGCCTGATCTCGCGGTTTCGCCCCCTTTTCACCGGCGAGGAAAGCTGGTATACTGAAAGCAGAAACTGCCTTGCAGGGAGGGAAGTCTGATGTGGGATCGCCGCAAGATCCAGGCCAAGCGGGAATATTTTCGCGCCCAGCGCCTGTGCCCCACGGGGAATTTTACGGAATTTGTGGTGCGGGTCTACTACGCCGTGCTGGCCTGTTCGGAGAAGGACGGGAGCGGCTGCCCGGCCGCCCGGGTGCGCAACCGGCGGCTCAGCCATTTTGTCTACCGGGGGATCTATGACCAGCCGGACCACGACTACGACATGGTGATCGAGGACTGCAAGCGCAATCTGTTTGAAATGGGCTACCTGCGCCAAAGCCCGGACGGAGGGCGCATCTATGTGGAGCGGCCCCTGGATTTTCTGAACGAGGGGGATCATGAACGCTATCTCGCCATGGCCGGAGAATTTTTCTGCCCGGCGGAACCGGCGGCGGGGGAGACGGAGACGGCGGCCCTTTCCTGTCCGGCCTGCGGCGGTGCCATGGTCCTGCGCCGGGGGAAATACGGCCCCTTTTTCGGCTGCGGACAGTTCCCCTGCTGCCGGGAAACGCTGTCTCTGGCGGAGGGGACCTACCGCCTGCTCCAGCGCCGGGGGATGGCGCTGTACGCCGTCACCCGCCCCTGCTGGAAATGCGGCCAGATCCTGCGCGTGCGCAGCTATTTCCCCTATCTCGACCTGACGGAGCTGCTGCCGGAGGCCGGGCAGGCGCTGGAAGGGCTGCGGGCGATCCGCCTGTCGGTGCTGCCGGCGCTGGACGCGCATCTGATGGGCTGCCGCGAGGGCCTGCAGGAGCGCTACAGCAAGCTGGCGGGTTTTTCCTATGTGGGGAATATCTGCCTCCGGTGCGATATGCTCCAGGGCAGCCGCCTGACCCTGGGCGAAGTGCTCGAAAGGCTGGAGCAGGCTGCTGCGGCCGGCGAACTGGACGCCTATGTGGAAACGCGCGTCCCGCTGACGGAAGAGACCCTCCCTTTGGAGGAGTGGACGGCGGCGGTGGAACAGCTCGTCTGAAAAGTGCTGAAAACGGGCGGGGGCCTCAGGCCCCCGCCCGTTTCTTGAGTTTCGGCGGTCTTTTTACAGTTTGCGCAGCGCGTCCACCAGCGCGGTTTTCTGGGCTGTGCCGGGGTTCATCTCCTTGATGACCTTGGCGGGGCAGCCGGCCACGACGCTGTTGGCCGGCACGTCCTCCACCACCACGGCGCCGGCGGCCACCACGGAGTTCGCGCCGATGCGGCAGCCTTCGATGACCACGGCGTTGGCGCCGATGAGCACGTTGTCCTCCACCACCACGGGGGTGGCGCTGGCGGGCTCGATGACGCCGGCCAGCACGGCGCCGGCGCCGATGTGGCAGTGTTTGCCCACGGTGGCGCGGCCGCCCAGCACGGCGCCCATGTCGATCATGGTGCCCTCGCCGATGACGGCGCCGATGTTGATGACGGCGCCCATCATAATCACCGCGCCGTCGCCGATCTCCACCTGGTCGCGGATCAGGGCGCCGGGCTCGATGCGGGCATTGATGTTTTTCAGGTCCAGCAGGGGCACGGCGGAATTGCGCCGGTCGTTTTCCACCACCATGTCCTCGATTTTTTCCGCGTTGGCGGCGAGGATGGGCTGCAGCTCCTTCCAGTCGCCGAACACCACGCGGCAGTCGCCGCTGCCGAAGACCTTGGCGCTGCCGTAGTCAATGGGCGCGCTCTGGCGCACATAGACCTTCACGGGGGTCTTTTTTTCCGCATTGCTGATAAAGGCAATGATCTCTTCTGCGTTCATTGGGGTCGTCCTTTCTTTTTTCAGTTTTGGAACAGCAGAGCCTGCAGATCGTAGAGGCCGTTGGGCTTGTCCTTCAGGATGCGGGCCATGTGCAGCGCGCCGTTGACGAAGATCTGGCGGCTGGCGGCCCGGTGGGTGATCTCGAATTCCTCGTCGGGGCCGTAGAAGGATACGGTGTGTACGCCGGCCACGGTGCCGCCGCGGCGGGAGTGCATGCCGATCTCCTTGGCACCGCGCTTGCCCACGGCGCCCTGGCGACCGTAGACCGTGGTCATCTCGCCCCGGGGATCCACGGCGTCGCGCAGCATTAGGGCGGTGCCGCTGGGGGCGTCCACCTTCTGGTTGTGGTGGGTCTCGGTGATCTCCACGTCGAAATCCGGCATCAGCGTGGGCGCGATCTGCTGCAGCACGCGCTGGAACACGGCGATGCCGATGGAGTAGTTGCCGCTGTGGAGCACGGGGGCGTAGACCGCCAGGGCGCGGATGCGCCCCATCTGCTCGGTGCTGTAACCGGTGGTGCCGGAGAGCAGGGGCGTGCCGGTGCGGCGGACATAATCCTCCACAAAGGTCAGGGTGGCGGGGTTGGAAAAATCCATCACGATATCGGCGCAGCGGCCCATCTCGGCTAACTCGCCGATGTTGTCCAGATCCATTGCTGCCGCGACGGTATCGCCGGAAGCCAGGGCGGTCTGTTCGATCAGTCTGCCCATGCGGCCATAGCCCACGATCAGAATTTTCATAAAAAAACCTCCTTCTGTCCGCCCTGCCGCCGGAGGGGCGGCGGACAGGCGGGCGCGCAGCGCGCTGCGCTCTTTTTTTGTATCATAGCATCATCCCGGGACAAGCGCAAGAACATTTCCGCCAGCCGCGCCGGCGGCGCGGATTTTTCCTATACATTTCGCCGGATATAAGGTACAATGGAACCAATGCCAACAAAGGAGCCGAGACCATGCTGGAGTATATGACACAATGCCGCCGGGACCTGCACCGCATCCCGGAGCTGGAACAGCATCTGCCGGAGACCTGCGCCTATGTGAAGGCGCAGCTTGCCGCCCTTTCCTGCACCGTGCTGGAGCCCACCGAGGGGTCCGTGTGCGCGTATTTTGACGAAGGGAAGGCGGAGACCGCCGCCTTCCGGGCGGATATGGACGCCCTGCCGGTGACGGAGGAAACGGGCCTGCCCTTCGCCTCGCGGCACCCGGGGCGGATGCACGCCTGCGGCCACGACGGCCACACTGCCCTGCTGCTGGGCTTTGCCCGGCGGGTGGAGGCGCGGCGGGGCAGTCTGGGGCGGAATGTGCTGCTGATTTTTCAGCCGGCAGAGGAAAACCCCGGCGGGGCTCGCCCCCTGTGCGAGAGCGGCATTTTGGAGCGCTGCCGCGTTTCCCATATCTTCGGCCTTCACCTCTGGCCGGGCCTTCCGGCGGGGGAGATCTATACCCGCCCGGGTCCGATGATGGCTAAAAGCAGCGAGATCGACGTGACGTTCCGCGGGAAAAGCGTCCATATTTCCCGCTGGCGGGAGGGGGCGGACAGCCTGTTGGCTGCCGCGGAGTATCTCCGGCGGGTCTACGATATGGAGGCGCGGGAGTTTCCGCCGGAAACGGCCCGCCTGCTGCGCTTCGGCCGCGCCGAGGGAGGTGTCATCCGCAATGCCGTGGCCGCGGAGACGGTGCTCCGGGGCACCCTGCGGGCCTTCACCCTGGAAGATTTCGACCGTCTGCGCCGCCGCTGCGAAGAGATCGCCGCGGAAACGGCGGCGGAGCACGGCTGCACGGCGTCCGCCGCTTTCAGCGAGGGCTATCCCCCGGTGACGAACGACCCGGCCCTGCTGGCGCGCATCGAGGCGCAGCTGGGGAAGAACGGACCGAAGCGCTATGCGGGCCTGGCCCTGACCACCGAGGATTTCGCCTGGTATCAGCAGTATGTGCCGGGGGTGTTCTTCTTCCTGGGCGTGGGGAATACGGCGGAGCTCCACTCCCCCCGCTTCACCTTTGACGAGCGGGTGCTGGAGCAGGGCCTGGCCCTCTATGAAAAACTGCTGGATCTGAAATAAAACCGGCGTAAACGGGCGGGGCTGCAGAGCGGCCCCGCCCGTTTCATGCCTTTATGGCGTTTGCAGGGTGTGCAGGAAACGCTCCAGCCGATCCATGCCCTCCCGGAGCACGTCGTCACCGTAGCAGTAGGAGATGCGCAGAAAGCCCTCGGCCCCGAAGCAGACCCCCGGCGTGCAGGCGAGCTTTCCCTCCTTCACCATCCGGGTGCAGAAGACGGTGGAGTCCATGCCATAGGCGGCGATGGAGGGGAAAACGTAAAACGCGCCCTCGGGCCGGAAATAGGACAGGCCCATGGCGTCGAGCCGGGCGCAGACGTAGTCCCGCCGGCGGCGGCAGGTCTCCCGCATGGGGCGCACGTCGGTGTCCAGGGCCTTCACGCAGGCGCGCTGCATGAAGGTGGGGACGGACACCACGTCGTATTGATGCACCTTTTCCAGCTGGGCCTTCACGGGCCTGTCGGCCATGAGATAGCCCACACGCCAGCCGGTCATGGCGTAGGGCTTGGAAAAACTCTGGGCCACGATGAGCTGTTGGCGCAGGTCCTGATAGCGGGAGAAGCTCTCGAACCGGTCGGTGTAGGTCAGGTCGCGGTAGACCTCGTCGCAGAGGATGAACAGCGGCGCGTCCCGGACCACGCTGTGGATGGCTTCCAGGGTCTCGTGGGTGTAGACGCAGCCGGTGGGGTTGTTGGGGGAGGTGAGGATCAGTGCCTTTGTGCGGGGCGTGACGGCACGGCGCAGCTGCTCCGCCGTGATCTGAAAGCCTGTCTCCCGGGTGTCCAGGGGCACGTAGACGCCCCGGCACAGCTTGACGATGGATTCATACAGGCCGAAGGCCGGCGTGGGGACGATCACCTCGTCGCCGGGATTCAGGATGCCGAACAGGGCGCAGAACAGCGCCTCGGTGGCGCCCACGGTGACGATGATCTCGTCGGGGCTGTAGGGAAGGCCGTGCTTTGTCTGCTCGAAGGCGGCGATGGCTTCGCGCAGGAAGGGCTGGCCATTGTTTTCGCCGTAATGGGTCTCGCCGGCGTCGAGACTGGCCTTGGCGGCGGTGCGGACAGGGGCGGGGGTGTCAAAGTCCGGCTCGCCCAGGGTGAGAAACAGGCAGCCGGGCTCCTGCTTTGCCATTTGGGTAAAGACGCGGATGCCGCTTTTGCCCACGCTGCCCAGCGCGGTGTTCATGGTCGGTTCCATGGGGATCGCTCCTTGCTTGAAGATGCTCCCATTGTGCGCCTGTTTGCGGGAAATTGCAAGGGCGCGGCGAAAAATTGCCGCCTCCGCCGGCCAAGGAGCGCGCGCCCCCGGTGCGGAAATTTCCTGAAAATGGGACCCGATTCCGGCAAAACGGCATAAACGCCCTTGGTGGCGGCCCTTCATCGTTTCTATTTTAACGATATTTTGATATTTTTGCGCGGGAAAGGGAAAGCGGGGGCTTGCCGTTTTGGAGCGGCCGTTCTACAATAAAAGCGGCGCGGGAAATGAACGGCGGCCTTAATATATCCAGGGCGGCGCGGTTTCCTATGGCCTTGCGCGGAAATTTGTGATATGATAACAGCGTATCGTAAATATGAGGAGATGAAAGCAAGATGTATGAGATCGTAACGAAGGAGATATTGAATCCGACGGTGATCAAGATGGAGATTCAGGCGCCGGCGGTGGCGAAGAAGGCGCTGCCGGGGCAGTTCATCATCCTGCGCGTGGATGAAAAAGGCGAGCGGATCCCGCTGACCGTGGCGGGCTACGACCGGGAAAAGGGGACGGTGACCATCATTTTCCAGGTGGTGGGCGCCACGACGGAGTGCCTGCGCCACAAGGAAGCCGGGGAGAGCATCCAGGATTTCGTGGGGCCCTTGGGCACGCCTACCCACACGGAGGGTCTGAAAAAAGTGGCCATCGTGGGCGGCGGCGTGGGCTGCGCCATCGCCTATCCCGTGGCCAAAGAGCTGCACGACCAGGGCTGCACCGTCCACAGCATCGTGGGCTTCCGCAGCCGGGACCTGGTGATCCTGGAGCAGGAATTTGCCGCCTGCTCGGAAAAACTGCTAAAAATGAGCGACGACGGAAGCTGGGGAGAGAAGGGCTTGGTGACCGACGCGCTGCGCAATCTGCTGGAAGCAGGGGAGCAGTACGACGAGGTCATCGCCATCGGCCCGCTGGTGATGATGAAATTCGTCTGCGCGCTGACGAAGGAATTTGATGTGAAGACCGTGGTGAGCATGAACCCTATCATGGTGGACGGCACGGGCATGTGCGGCGGCTGCCGGCTGACCGTGGGCGGAAAGACGAAGTTCGCCTGCGTGGACGGCCCGGATTTCGACGGGCATGCGGTGGATTTCGACGAGGCCATCCAGCGCGCGGCGATGTACAAGGAATTTGAGCGCCACGCCTATGAAGAAACCTGCAACCTGTTTATGAAAGCGGAGGGATGAGCGATGGCGAATATGAGAATGGATAAGAATCCGATGCCGGAACAGGCGCCGGAGGTCCGCAATCATAATTTCAAGGAAGTGGCCCTGGGCTACACGGCGGAGCAGGCGATGGACGAAGCGGAGCGCTGCCTGCACTGCAAGAACAAGCCCTGCGTGTCCGGCTGCCCGGTGGGCGTGGACATTCCGGGCTTCATCGCGGAGGTGGCCAAGGGCGATTTTGCCGCGGCCTATGAGGTGCTGAGCCGGGATACGAGTTTGCCGGCGATCTGCGGGCGCGTGTGCCCCCAGGAGAGCCAGTGCGAGGAGAAATGCGTGCGCGGCATCAAGGGGGAAAGCGTGGCGATCGGCCGTCTGGAGCGGTTCGTGGCGGACTGGAAAATGGCCCAGGGCGAGGAAGAGACCCCCTCGCCGGCGTCCAACGGCCGCAAGGTGGCTGTGATCGGGTCGGGCCCCAGCGGCCTTGCCTGCGCGGGCGACCTGGCCAAGCGGGGCTACGCGGTGACGGTGTTTGAAGCGCTGCATGCCGCGGGCGGCGTGCTGGTGTACGGCATTCCGGAATTCCGCCTGCCCAAGGACATCGTGCGCCGGGAGATCGCGGGGCTTGAAAAGCTGGGCGTGAAGGTGGAAACGAACATGGTCATCGGCAAGGTGACGTCGATCCAGGAGCTGATGGAGGAATACGGCTTTGAAGCGGTGTTCATCGGCACGGGCGCGGGCCTGCCGAAATTCATGCGCATCCCCGGGGAGAACCTGAAGGGCGTGTTCTCGGCCAACGAATTTCTGACGCGGACGAACCTGATGAAAGCCTATCAGGAGGGCAGCGCGACGCCGGTGATGAAAGCGAAGCGGGTGGCCGTGGTGGGCGGCGGCAACGTGGCGATGGACGCGGCGCGGTGCGCCAAGCGCCTGGGGGCGGATGTGACCATCGTGTACCGCCGCAGTGAAAAGGAACTGCCGGCCCGGGCGGAGGAAGTGGAGCACGCGAAGGAAGAGGGCATCGTGTTCAAGCTGCTCAACAACCCCGTGCGCATCCTGGGGGACGACAAGTTCAACGTGACAGGCATCGAGTGCATCCAGATGACCCTGGGGGAGCCGGACGAGAGCGGCCGGCGGCGTCCTGTGGAAAAGCCGGGCAGCGAGTTCACCATCGACGTGGACTGCGTGATCATGGCCATCGGCACCAGCCCGAACCCGCTGATCAAGTCCACGACAGAGGGCCTGAAGACGGAGAGCTGGGGCGGCATCATCGTGGACGAGGCCACGGGAGCCACGTCCATCCCCGGCGTATACGCCGGCGGCGACGCCGTGACCGGCGCGGCCACCGTCATCCTGGCCATGGGCGCCGGCAAAACCGCCGCCGCGGCGATTGATACATATTTGAAGAATAAAGCCGGGGCCTGAGGGCCGCGGGACATACAAAGGGAACGCACTGCGGTGCGTTCCCTTTTTTCACATTTTTTTGTCCCGGGCATAAAATAAAGTGCGCCTTGTTGCATGCGTGCGTGCAACAAAAGCCGTCCGGTGCTCTATATATGGCGGAACGATCCGCCGGAAAGGACGGGAAAAGAATGAATCAGATCGACTGGAAACAGAAGCTGGTCTCGCGCAAGTTCTGGGCCGCGGTCGTCGGCTTTGTGACGGCGCTGCTGCTGGGCTTCGGCCTCACGGAGAACGAGACGGGCCAGATTGCTTCGATCATCATGGCCGGCGCTACCATGATCGCCTACATTGTGGGCGAGGGTCTGGTGGACGCCAGCCGCACAAAGGACGGAGGGACAGGAAATGCTTGACAGTCGGGATATCGCGCTGCTGCGTGACGACGTGGAACAGAACTGCCGGATCTTTATCGACCTGTGCAAAGCCCAGGGCCTGCCGGTGCTGGTGACCAGCACCGTGCGGGACCTGGAGTATCAGGAGAGCCTGTATGCCCAGGGGCGCACGAAGCCGGGCAGCATCGTGACGAACCAGAAAACGCCCAGCTTTCACTGGGACCGCGTGGCGCTGGCCTTTGACATCTGCAAAAATGTGAAAGGCCATGAGTACGACGACGCGGACTTTTTCAAACAGTGCGGCGCCATCGGCAAAAAGATGGGTTTCAGCTGGGGCGGCGACTGGACGGATTTCGTCGACAAGCCCCACTTTCAGTGGGATCAGCAGGGAAAATACACGGCCAGCATGGTGCGGTCGCTGAAGCTGCCGCCCGCCATGCCGCTTTATACGCAGGGGGTGAAAAATATGACCAAGGATGAGGCCAAGAAGATCATCCAGGAGAAAGCCGGCCTGACCGACGCGACCATCGTGTACCTGGACAGCTATCGCTACGGCGACGAATTGATCCTGAAGCTGGGCGAAGCCCTGCAGTGATCGGCCGGGAGGCGGGATCGCTCCCCCGCCCTCCGAAAAACCAGATGTCGGAATATGCGGAAACCGGCGCCGGCGCGTCTCATCAGGACGTGCCGGCGCCGGCCTTTTTGCTTCGGGTGTTATGAACATCCTCTTCATGCGGTTTCCCTCCATACGGTGTGGTGAGCCGCAGTTGGCCATTTGGATATACCATCCGCCCGGTTATAAATGATACATCTTCACCGGCGTCTTGCCCTGCGCTTATAGTATAACCGTTATCACAGAAGAATCAAAAAATAAAAAATCGGAGTATCCCGAAGGATACTCCGATGGTCCGAGTGTTGAGATTCGAACTCAAGGCCTCTTGAACCCCATTCAAGCGCGATACCAAACTTCGCCACACCCGGATGTCAGCCTTGATATAATAGCATACATGAAATGAAAAAGCAAGAGGAAAAATAAAAAAATGCAAAAAATTTTTCCGACGCCCCGCCGGGCCTTTTGCCGGCAGGGCGGAAAAGATAGTTGACAAGCACCGCGATCTGTGGTAACATATAACCTGCGTCTGGACGCGAAGCTGGAAACAAGACAGGGAGAGATGGCCGAGCGGTTGAAGGCACTGGTCTTGAAAACCAGCGAAGCGCGAGTTTCCGTGGGTTCGAATCCCACTCTCTCCGCCAAACAATCCAATCCGTTTTCTTATTTTCGACCTGCAGAAGTACCCAAGAGGCCGAAGGGGCTCCCCTGCTAAGGGAGTAGGCCGGGTAACCGGCGCGAGGGTTCAAATCCCTCCTTCTGCGCCAAGGACCTCAGAGCCAGTGCTCTGAGGTCCTTTTGTATTTCGTTGCGGAAAACCGGGGGAGCACAGCCTATGCGCATCATCATTTCTCCCGCAAAAAAGATGCGGGAAGACAGCGACGTTTTCACCGCCGAAAGCCTGCCGCAGTTCCTGCCCCAGGCGGAGGAACTGCGGGATTATATCCGCGCCCTTTCCTATGCGCAGTGCCGCGCTCTGTGGAATTGCAGCGACGCCATCGCCGCGGAGAACGTGGCGCGCTTTGCGGACATGGAGCTGCGCACTGCCCGGACGCCGGCCCTGTTCGCCTACGACGGCATCCAGTACCGCTATATGGCCCCCAACGTGTTCACCGAGGACGAGCTTGCCTATGTCCGGACGCATCTGCGCATCCTCTCGGGGTTTTACGGGTTCCTGCGCCCCTTCGACGGGGTGCGCCCCTATCGGCTGGAGATGCAGGCGAAGATGGCGGACTTTCGCTGCGGGACGCTCTATGAATACTGGGGTGCGCAGCTGGCAGATGCGCTGGCGGGGGAGGACGGCTGCATTTTGAACCTGGCTTCCCGGGAGTACAGCCGCGCGGTGCGGCCGCACCTGGCGCCGTCTGTGCGATGGGTGGACTGCGTGTTTGCGGAAAACGCCGGCGGCAAACTGCGGGAAAAGGCCACCCAGGCAAAAATGGCCCGGGGCGCCATGGTGCGCTATCTGGCCGAGACCGGCGCCGCCGCGCCGGAAGACGCCCGGGGCTTTAGCCGCTTTGGCTTTTCATACAGCGGGGAGCATTCCTCGCAGGATCGACTGGTATTTGTGAAAGGAGAATGAACCCATGTTGACTGTTGGTACGAAAGCGCCTCTGTTCACCCTGCCGGACAAGGACGGCAATGAAGTTTCCCTGGCGGATTTTGCGGGGAAGAAAGTGGTGCTCTATTTCTATCCCCGGGACAATACCTCCGGCTGCACGAAGCAGGCCTGCGCCTTTGGCGCGCAGTACGGCGCGTTTCAGAAAATGGGCGTCGCGGTCATCGGCGTCAGCAAGGACAGCGTGGCGTCCCACGGGAAGTTCGCGGCAAAGTACGACCTGCCTTTCCTCCTGCTCTCGGACCCGGAGCTGCAGGCCATCCAGGCCTATGACGTGTGGCACGAAAAGAAAATGTGCGGCAAGGTCAGCGTGGGCGTGGTGCGCACCACCTATGTCATCGACGAAAATGGCGTGATCGAGTGGGCTAAGGAAAAAGTCAAGCCCGACGAAAACGCGGCGGAGATCCTGGCCTATCTCGGCGGATGATTGCAAAAAAACGCATCCCGCGGCGAAAGCTGCGGGATGCGTTTTGGCATGCGGTTTGGACCGGCCTGCCGGCTGCGGCGTCAGGAATCCTGATGATCGCTCCGGCGCTCCGCCGGCTGGGACGGGGCTTCGCCGCCCGGCTCCTGGGGCGTCTGTGCGCCGTTCTGGGGCGGCGTCTGCGTCTGCGCGCCGTTCTGGGGCGCGGAGGACCAGGAACTGCCGCTGTGGTTCCAGTCGTAATCGTACTGGCCGGGGGTAGGACCGCCGTTGTGCGGGGGCTGCCAATTCTGCTGGCCGCCGCTGCCGCTCATGCCCTTCTGGGCACGGATGGTGTCGTAAAAAGCGATGTCCGTCAGGAGCATGTAGGGCCCAAGCCAGATATAGAGCAGGCCGAAGGTGAAAAAGCTCAAAAAGATCCAGCCCAGGAAGGAGAGATCCAGCACGAACAGCTGCCACTTGTAGCCATAGGTCTGGGCCTTGCTCAGATTGATGGCTTCCAGAATGCCCATGTCCGGATTTTCCAGCAGATTGTAGAGGGCGAAGCGGTAGCGGTACATGGCGATGATGCCGGGAATGACGAGCAGCAGGGCCCACAGGAAAACGAAAATAGACGTCACGATCTCCAGCAGGATGACTTTTCCGGCGATGGAGAACCCGTCGAACAGGGTGGTCATCGGCATCTCTTTTCCGCGGCGTACGCCCAGACAGTAGAGAGCGAAGCCGGCGCTCAGCACCGTGGAGAGCAGAGAGACCATAATGGTGATGAACCAGTTGATGCTGCTGGGCATCAGCGTGGTGATATAATAGCCGCCGTATTCGACATAATAGGGAATGCCGAACAGATTGATCATGAACTGTTCAAAGGCGCTCATGGCGATGGTGATGACGACCAGCAGAAGGCTGATCTGATACGGGCTGACGCGGGCGGTGCGCATACAGTTGCGGGCCGCCTGTTTGGCCAACGGGCGATCGACTGTCATAGAAAAACTCCTTTATATAATATGAAAATGAAACTGCTTTTGGAAAGGGCGCCGAAACGCACCTACAATATATCATAAACCGGCGAAAAATACAAATTACAGGACGGTTACAGCGCTGCGGCCAGAAAAAATCTATGCCGCGGGGCTTGACTTTTTTCGCCGGGCAGGGTATGATAGGGTCAATTCCATAGAGTGCCCGCCGCCGGGTGGGCAGAATACGCGTTTGCGCTCGCATCGATAGGCCGTTAGAAGATGTGAGAAGCGGGCGCTGTTTTTTTATGTTCAGGAGGGATTTTTTATGGCATGGATCTATTTGCTGACAGCAGGCGGCCTGGAGGTTTTCTGGGCAACATTTATGAAGCTATCGGAAGGGTTTACCAAGCCGGTGTATTCTGTGCTGACGCTCATTGGCCTGGTGGCCAGCTTTGTGTTTTTGTCCCAGGCAACCAAGGTGCTGCCTTTGGGCACGGCTTATGCTATCTGGACGGGCATCGGAGCCGTGGGTTCTGTTATTGTGGGCATTGTGCTCTTTAAAGAGCCGGCTACGGCGCTGCGCATCTTTTTTGCGGCGATGCTGGTGGCGGGCATCCTGGGCCTGAAACTGACCTCCGGTCACTGAGGGCAGAGGAAGCAGAAACATTCCAAAAATCGTTTCATATAGTGTCCGCCGCCGGGTGGACAATCAGCGCTTGCTTTTCCGTCGATAGGCCTTTGAAGATGGAAAGGTCGGCGCTTTTTTTTCGAGGGAGGTATTTTATAGTATGGCGTGGATTTTTTTGCTGATTGCCAGCGGCCTGGAAATTTTCTGGGCCACTTTTATGAAATTGTCCCATGGATTTACCCAGCCCCTTTATACGGCGCTGACCGTTGGGGGGGTGATTGCAAGTTTCCTGTTTTTGGCCCGGGCGACCAAGGTGCTGCCCCTGGGCACAGCCTATGCCATCTGGACGGGCATCGGGGCCGTGGGTTCCGTTGTGGTGGGCATTGTGTTTTTTCAGGAGCCGGCCACGGCGCTGCGCATCTTTTTTATCGGCATGCTGATGGTGGGTATTTTGGGCCTGAAATTAACGTCCGAACACTGAGGGGTTTGCCCGTCGTTTTGTATCCTTTCTGCCGCGCAAGCCATGAAAGCGTTTTTTCTCTGGATAACAGATCTCTTTTCTCAAAAAAGGCATCCGGGGTGCACTTTCCGTGCACCCCGGATGCCTTTTTATGATAAAGGTTGCTTACAGGAGAATTGCGCCCTTGTCTGCGGAAGAGACCATCTTTGCATACCGGGCCAGATACCCGGTCTTGTTCCCGCAGAGCGATCTCTGCGGGGGCCCCGAATTATATTTATGCGGGAGCGAAGTGAATCCGCTCCCGCATAAGGTTTTGCCTGCGGCAAAACGCTTATACGCCCGCGCTGCGGGCGGAAAAGTCAAGACCGGACAAGCTTATTCCAGAATTGCGCCCTTGTCGGCGGAAGAGACCATCTTCGCATATCGGGCCAGATACCCGGTCTTGACTTTAGGTTCCGGGCAGACCCAGGCAGCTTTGCGGCGGGCCAGCTCTTCGTCGCTGACGCGGACGTTGATGGCGTGGTTCGGGATGTCGATGGCGATGACGTCGCCCTCCTGCACCAGGCCGATGGGGCCGCCGGAGGCTGCCTCGGGGGACACGTGGCCGATGGAGGCGCCGCGGGTGGCGCCGGAGAAGCGGCCGTCGGTGATCAGGGCCACTTCCTTGTCCAGGCCCATGCCGGCGATGGCGCTGGTGGGGTTGAGCATCTCACGCATGCCGGGGCCGCCCTTGGGGCCCTCGTAGCGGATGACCACCACGTCGCCGGAGACGATCTTGCCGGCGTAGATGGCGGCGATGGCGTCCTCCTCGCTGTCGAAGACCCGGGCGGGGCCTTCGTGGACCATCATCTCGGGGGCCACGGCGGACTGCTTGACCACGCAGCCGTCGGGGGCCAGATTGCCCTTGAGCACGGCGATGCCGCCGGTTTTGGAGTAGGGGTTGTCGATGGGGCGGATCAGCTCCGGGTCGCGGTTCACGACGCCCTGGAGATTTTCGGCGATGGTCTTGCCGGTGCAGGTGATGCCGCTGGTGTCCAGCAGGCCGGCCTCCGCCAGCTCGGCCATGACGGCATAGACGCCGCCGGCCCGATCCAGGTCCTCCATAAAGGTGTCCCCGGCGGGGGCCAGGTGGCAGAGGTTGGGGGTCTTGGAGGAGATCTCGTTGGCCATGTCGAAGGAAAGCTCGATGCCGCACTCGTGGGCGATGGCGGGCAGGTGGAGCATGGTATTGGTGGAGCAGCCGAGAGCCATGTCCACGGTTTCGGCGTTGTGGAAGGCGGCTTCGGTCATGATGTCCCGGGGGCGGATGTCCTTCTCCACCAGTTCCATGATCTGCATCCCCGCGTGCTTAGCCAGGCGCAGCCGGGCGGAGTAGACGGCGGGAATGGTGCCGTTGCCCCGCAGGCCCATGCCGATGGCTTCGGTCAGGCAGTTCATGGAGTTGGCGGTGTACATGCCCGAGCAGGAGCCGCAGGTGGGGCAGGCGTTCTCCTCATATTCCTCCACGCCGGCTTCGTCCAGCTTGTCGGCGTAATAAGCGCCCACGGCCTCGAACATGTGGCTCAGGCAGGTGCGGCGGCCGCTGTTCAGATGGCCGGCCAGCATGGGCCCGCCGGAGACGAAAATCGTGGGGATGTTCACCCGGGCGGCGGCCATGAGCAGACCGGGCACGTTTTTGTCGCAGTTGGGGATCATCACCAGGCCGTCGAACTGGTGGGCCAGGGCCATGGCCTCGGTGGAGTCGGCGATCAGGTCCCGGGT
>CAJFFX010000013.1 GCA_904374485.1 Candidatus Pseudoscillospira falkowii
GGCTCTTTGGTGACTTTCTGGCCGGCCAGAAAGTTACCCGGGGTCCGGGGCCGGGGAGGCCCCGGAGGTGGCAAGTCTGCAAAAGATTTGCGCCCCGGGCCCGCAGGGCCCGACAACCGCCTATCCGCGCAGCACAAAAAATAAAAATTCCGTTGCACGCCCCCGTGCAACAAACCCGTTGCCCTACACCTATAGTGTAGGGCAAATTTTTCAGCCTTACAAAATCTTTTTGCAAGGAGTTTTGACTTTTGACGAAAACAACGAATTATCAGTTGAACCAATGGGAGCCCACCGACCGGGTCTTAAGAGAGGACTTCAATGCGGATAACCGAAAGATTGATGCGGCATTAAATCAGCTAAAAAAACAGCACAGTCTGGAACTTCTCTACACTTATACGGCAGAAAGCAGCGCTGAAAGCATTGTATGCCCTGTAAATATTAATTGGAACGACTGGAAAACCGTTCACGTTCAATGCAATGCCCTCACCAACGAAGACCGCACAGAGGTTTTTGTTTCTTTAGGCAACGCAACGATTATGAAGGCCTGGGGAAATCTTAAAAATGCACAGCGCCCCTATCTCGGATACGCAATCCTGTTCTCCTGGAACAATGCCCGACGTAATATTTCATGCTTTTATACCAATGGCTACACCGGCACAAACTGGCTGACAGAAAGCCTCCGTTATTTTGATACCGAGCAGCAGCAGTTTGAATTATCCGTTTACAGCGGCAAATTGCTGGCAGGCACAACTTTAACTGTTTGGGGCGAGCGCTGACCCCACGGCGAAAAAGATCCCCGCTCCAGTTGGAGCGGGGATCTTTTGTCTTGCAGTGTACGGCAATGCGCTGTACTTTTGGTGGGATTAGCCGCCGACAATCGTGTTGGTCGTCAGGGTTTCGCCGCCAATTTCAACAGTAACCTGATAGCTTACAGTGTTTGCAGAATTCGTTGCAATCACTTCGGTATAGGTCCAGCTGTTACCAGAACCCGTGGTCTTACCACCGGTCAGATCGGTCGTCATGGTAACGGAACCGCTCATCTTCACCGTACCCTTAACATCCTCAGCAGCATCCTTGTTGCTGGTAACGGTGAGGGTAACAGTACCATTGCTCTTAGTCAGCTTGGCAGTATAGGTATTGCTGGTACTCTGGCCGGGATCCTCTGCATTCTTTTCATAAGACTGAATGAACACATAGGTCAGTTCGCCATCGTCCACCACATAGTAGGCGCGGTCGTCCTCATCGGTGGCAATGCTGGAAACAGCACCTTCGGTGATCACACCTTCGCTGTCAATGTAGAAGACCTTGCAGTCCTTGGCAGCGGTGAAATACTTGATGCTGCTACCTGTGCCGAAGCCCAGCGTATTGTCGCCAGACACCTTCACAGTACCCTTCATATTGTCAGTATAAGGATTGGTGCTGCTGACGGTATTGTATGCAACCAGGCCGGTGATGATATCATCGCTGGTGGTCACATTGCTGAACAGAGCGTTGTTCACACCACTATCCAATTTACCATTGGTCATAACACTAGTGACATTCGTGTTAGCATCCACATTCACAGTGGTGATCTGGCCGTTGACCACTGCGTTGTAGGTGTAGTACACATCGTTATCAGAGTTGGTGATCTTGCCGGAGATGGACTTGCCTGCCAGGAAGGTCACATCCTTGGAAGAGGTGGACACACTCTTAGCAGTGGTAGCATCAATATACATCATGGTCACGATGGAACCGGACTTGATGTAATAATGCGCGGTAACGGTCTTTCCCGTATCAGCAGTGATAGAGGGCACGTTTGCAATGCCGGTATATGCCTTGTAAATTGCATTGTTCTGGTTGTCCACAGTCTTCACCATAAACACGGTGTTGCTGTTGGCGTACAAAGTCTTAGCACTTCCGTCATTATACGTAATTGCCGCAGTGCCTCTGGTCAGCTTAAAGTTGTCAGAAGCGTTGATATCCTCTGTTGTGCTCACCGCACGCAGGACATACTCCTTGTTGTCATTCACCTTGTAGGTAACGATATCACCCTTCAAGCTGTAATCCTTGTTGGTATTGACAATCTTGGTCGTACCATCCGCAAAAATCAGCTTTGCTTTGGATTCCTGGAAAGTGCCGGAATTCTGGACATCTTCCACATATGCATAGTCGCTGGAAACGAACTCCTGCTCATCCACATAGATGGCATAGCCATAGGCATCCAGATAAACCACATACTCATTCTTGGTAGAGGGATCGTTGCTGGAAATATTCTTGGAATAATCATACTTGGTGCCACCCACGGTGACGTTCTTGCCGGCAGTATAGCTGCTGACCTCGCCAGTGACGGACTCAGCAACTACTACGCTCTGCACTTCGCCGTTGGCATAGGTATACAAAACATAAGCATCGTCATTGAAAGATGCGTTGGTTTCATAATTCACATTGCCGGAAACGCCAGTGGGCTTTACAGAGGTAGGAGCAATCACAACATAAGCATCCTTGGAGCTGGTGGCAGCCACGGTGCGGTTGATCTGGCCCACATAGGTGTTGGTTTCAACCAGGGTAACATTGTTGTCATCGTCCACATAAGCCTCGGTCAGAACACCGTTGCCGGTGCCGATCTTGGCGCTGTTGCCCTTGAACAGGACCAGAGTGGTGTTCTTCTGATCTGCGCCATCCTTGTAGATGGTGGGAACGGTGCGCTCACTCAGGCCCAGGTCGGCATAAATGTCGCCCAGCTTCACGTCTGCGGTGTAGGTAGCGTCTGCCTTTTCTGCATAGTTGCCGATCTCGGTGGTCTTAACCTTCCACTGCGTAGAAGGACGACCGAAATCATCCGTCGTTTCAACCTTCTTCAGGTCTTCGCAATACTTCTCGGCAAACTGCAGGCCGTTGGCCTTCATGTTGTTGTTATAATTGCCCTGTGCCACAGTTGCGGCCTTGGAAGCACCAATGATCACAACGCTGCCATCGGGCATCTTGAACTCAGTACCGCGGTTCTCATAATCCACAACGTTTGCCTGCATGGTGTTGAACGCCATCTGCGCAGCCTGCTCACGGGTCAGGTCGTTGGACAGGTTGATATCCTTCATGCCGGTGTCCAGAGCTGCATCGCCCAGCGCCAGCTTGGAAACATTGATGGCCCAGCTCTCGCCGGTGAACTGCTCGATCTTGGGATCATAGCCCAGAGCAACCAGCAGCATCTTTGCAAATGCAACGCCGGTCAGCTTGCCAGTGGGGTCGAACTTGCCCTTGCCCACGCCGGACAGGATGCCCTCGTTGGTGCAGTAGGCGATGGCGCCTGCGCTCCAGCGGGAAGCGGACACATCGCTGTAAGGAGCGATGGTGGTGGTCAGCTTGTCAGCTGCATCCTTGCCCATAATCATGTAAGTGATGATCTTGGCAGCCTGCTCACGGGTCAGGGTGCCATCAGGATTGAAGCTGCCGCCCATGCCGTCGAACACGCCGGTAGCGGTCATAACGTCAACAGCTTCTTTGTAAGTAACTTTTCCGTAATCAGAATAGTCACTTGCGTCCGCGGCGAAGGCAGCGGTCATCAGGCTGAGAGCCATGGCCAGTGCCAGCACCAAAGACAGAACCTTTTTCAGATTCTTCATGGATTTTCCTCCTTTTTCCTCGTTTGACACCGAAAAGTTCTTCTATTCGCTTGATTTGCGAAAAATCAATCACTTTTTCACAAATATCACAGCCGCATAGCTCCCCTTATTCGGTGCAAACAAAAAATATTTTCAAGATTCGGAGGTACCCGGCGTTTTCTAGCACACATACCGTGGCTAGCCGTTCCCGTATCTGTGCTGGGTACGCCTAGCCCCTCGTCCTCTTGTGATGCTACTTTATCACGCCGCCCTTCCTTCGTCAACGGCTTTTGGCCTTTTGTAACACAACCGTAACATAGCCCCCAGCGGAATGGAAGCCCAGGAAGCCCTTGCCGCTGCCCGCCGCCGCCCCGCCGCCCCCCCGGGGGGGCGGCACCTCTTCACTATTCACTCTTCACTCTTACCTTTTTCGCCAGCAAGGCATAGACTTGCTATCTTGTCCGTCATGCACCCCCCTCCTCTTCTTCTCCGTGCGGAGAAGAAGAGGAGCGCCGTGCACGGTGTAGGAGAAGAAGAGGCTTTGGTGCAAACCAAGCCCGTGCCGCGCTTCTATTAGATGCACTTCTGCAAGGTGGCAAGTATGGCAGAAGTCTGGCGCAAACCAGAATGCCCCGCCCTTCTCTTTCCGCTGCCGCTCCCCTGGTGCGCACTGTACCCTTGGCTCCCCCTGCGGGGGAGCTGGCACGGCGTAGCCGTGACTGAGGGGGCGAGCACCGGGCCTGCGTCCTGCGCCCCGGGGGGCTGGATCCAAGGCGGGGGCCGAAGCCCCCGGCCTTGGCCGTTTTAAGGGGATGAGATTCTTAAGGGAAGGGGGAAATCGGAATCCCCCTTCCCTTAAGCGGCTCTTTGGTGACTTTCTGGCCGCACAGAAAGTCACCCGGGGTCCGGGGCCGGGGAGGCCCCGGGGGTGGCAGGTTTGCAGAAAGCCAGCCCCCGGGCCCGCAGGGCCCGATAAAAGAGCCCCGGCGGCGGCATCCGCCAGCCTCCCTGTTTCTCTTGACACCGCCCTGCCGGCGGCTTATAATAAACATAGAAAAAGGGCGCTGCGACAAGCGGTTGGCCCTAAGTGTTAATTAGTATCTCGCATAATGCCAGAAACCGTCACTTGGCCGAGTGGCGGTTTCTACTTTTTACGACGATCGACACGGTATACCGTCCGATGTGAAACGTAATACGTAGCACAGCCGATCACCCCCTTCCGGGTGGTGTGGCCAACCGCCTGCCGTTGTTGCAGCGCCATCGTCAGATTACCACATTTTTCGACGCCGTGCAATACCGGCCAACCTCTTGACACTGCCGTGCCGTTATCCTATAATAAAAACAGAAAAGGGCGCTGCGACAAGCGGTTGGCCCGGGATGTTAACTAAATTTCTAGGCTATGCCCAGAAACCGTCACCTGCCGGGGTGGCGGTTTCTGCGTTTTATTACAATCGTGACCGTATACGATCCAATATGTAATGTTATACGCATCGGTCTCACCTCCCTTCCGGGTGGTGTGGCCAACCGCCTGCCGTTGTTGCAGCGCCACTGCCAGATTACCACATTTTTCGACGCCGCGCAATACCGGCCGCCGCGCGATGGCGCGGCGTTTTTTCTTTTGTTTCTCTGGTTTGCCGCCGTGGGAGCGGGGCGTTTTGCCCCGCCGCGGAAAGGCGCCGCTTCCCGCAGGCCCTCGCCCTCCGCGTCCCGCGGCGGCCGAAAAAGAAGGATCACCCTCACCTATCCCCCGCAAAGCAGGAAAATCGCACGAAACCGTACAACTTTGGGGAGAAAATGGGAAGAAATATCCTGTATCACAGCAGACGCAGCGCGTTTTTCCGGAAAACGCAGAAAATCGCCGGGCAGGCCTGCCCGGCGATTTTTATTTGCCCTGTGCGCGATGGGGTCCGGCGTGTTCTCTCAATACACCACATCCTCATTCCCCGGGGCGAAGGCGCGGTCGGCGGCGCGGCAGATGAGGTCGGTGCAGCCGTCCACGCCGAAGCGGGCGGTGTTGAGCGTCATGTCGTAATTCTCCGCCGCGCCCCAGACGCGGTCGGTATAGCGCCGGCAGTGGGCGGCGCGCTGGCGGTTGATGCGCTTGATCTCGTTTTCGGCCTTGTCGGCGCTCACGCCGTAGTAAGTGGTGACCCGATGCCGGGCGTCCTCGGGGGTGGAGCGGATGAACACGTGCAGGCAGGTATCCAGATCCCGCAGCACATAGTCCGCGCAGCGGCCCACGATGACGCAGTTTTCCTTGGCGGCCACATCCTGGATCACCTTGCACTGGGCCACGAAGACCATGTCCGTGGGGGGCAGGGTGTCCTTGGAATAGGAGAAGCCCTGGCTGGCCAGATTGGCGAAAAAGCCAAAGGTGGCGCGCTGTTCGTTGGCGCGGATGAAATCCGGCGAAAAGCCGCACTCCTTGGCGGCCAGCTCGATCAGTTCCCTGTCATAAAACGCGTAGCCCAGCTTGGCGGCCACTTCCCGGCCGATCAGCCGCCCGCCGCTGCCATAGGTCCGCGCGATGGTGATGACGTTGTTACTCATAAAGGACACCTCCGTCTGTTCAAGGTTGGTAAAATGATTATACCACAAACCGCAGCGATATGATATAATTTTTTCACGCGAAAAAAACGAGGTGATCACATGGAAAACAACCGCGTTCTTGTGGGCATGAGCGGGGGAGTGGACTCCACGGTCTGCGCCCTGCTGCTGCAGCGCGCGGGGTACGCCGTCACCGGCGTGACGCTGGACCTGTGCGCGTCGGCCGCCGCCGGCAGCGCAGAGGACGCCCGCGCCGCCGCGGAAAAGCTGGGCGTGCCCTTCGCCGTGCGCGCGGAGCGGGAGGCCTTCGCGCGGGAGGTGGTGGACGATTTCGTCCGCGCCTACGCCGCCGGATACACGCCCAACCCCTGCGTCGTGTGCAACCGTGCCGTGAAATTTGAAAAAATGCTCGCCGCCGCCGACGCCCTCGGCTGCGCCTTTGCCGCCACCGGGCACTACGCCCGGGTGGAATACGACGCGGAGCGCCGCCGCTGGCTGCTGAAAAAGGGCCGCAATCTTGCCAAGGACCAGAGCTATATGCTCTATCGCCTGACCCAGGCGCAGCTTTCCCGGCTCCTGCTGCCCTTGGGGGAGATCGAAAGCAAGGACGCCGTCCGCGCCCTGGCGGCAGAGGCCGGCCTGGCCGCCGCGGAGAAAAAGGACAGCCAGGACATCTGCTTTCTGCCCGACGGGGACTACGCCGCCTTTCTGCGCGCCCGGGGCGTGGCGCTGACGCCCGGCGACTTTGTGGACGAGCAGGGCCGCGTTCTTGGGCGGCACAAGGGGCTTCCCTGCTACACCGCCGGCCAGCGCAAGGGCCTGGGCGTGGGCGGCAGCCCGTACCCGCTGTACGTCCTGCGGAAAAACGCGGCGGACAACACCGTGGTCCTGGGGCCGGAGGCGCGGCTGTATACCGACCGCCTGGTGGCGGAGCGGGCCAGCTGGATCGCCTTTGACGACCTCACAGAGCCGGTGCGCTGCGCCGTCAAGATCCGCTATTCCGCCGGGGAGACGCCCGCCGTGGCCGCGCCTCTGCCGGGCGGCCGGTTCGAGGTGCGCTTCGACGCGCCGGTCCGCGCCGCCGCCCCCGGCCAGAGCGCCGTGCTCTACGACGGCGACACCGTCCTCGGCGGCGGCTTCATCTGCCGGGCGGGGGAATGAGCCTGCCGCCCGCTGCGGGCCCGGACAGCCAAAAACCGCACCTGCCGCAATTTTGCGGCAGATGCGGTTTTTTTATGATGATGCCGCATTATGCGCGGCGCTTCTTTTTTCCCCGGACAAAGGCCCCGATGCAAAGGATCACAAACACGGCGTAAACCGCGGCGGCGATCACCCGTGCCTGCGTCCGCTTTTGGTCTGCGATCGTATGCAATTGGTAATGCAGCGCATCTTCGCCGCTCCCGCTGTCTGCCTGAAGCTGCACGACGGTATGGAACGTCGAACGCTCATACTGCAGCGAAACCGTTTCGCCGACCTGCAATTCCTCCGCGATCTTGGCGCCCTCTTCGGCGGTGAAGGTGTATTGGATCGGATCGTTTTCCAGTTCCAGCACATATCTTCCGCTCAGATCCGTCTGCCCCAGGTTTTCGGCGGTATCAAAGGCAACGACCGTTCCCTCCGCGTGCATCGTCGCGGCGCTTGTGTAATAGGAATGCGAAATACTCCGCAGCGCAGCGCAGAAAACCACCGTGGCAGCAACCAGCAAAATCACAAGCCCCTTTGTACCAAGCCCTCGCTTTTTCATGGGCCTCGCCTCTCTTTCCTGATTTTTTACATTATATCAATCGAAACCGCCGAAATGCGACAGGATTTTTCAGATTTTCCCATTTTCACACATTTTCAGCGGCGCGCATAAAAACGCGCGGGACATTTTAGAAGATTTTGCCAAAAAGCCCGCGCGCGCCGGGGAACGGTTCGCCGGGGCGCGGGGGGGTATCAATATCTCTGCCGGATCTCCGCCGTGCGCCTTTCGATCCGTTCCGTCAAATCGCGCAAATCGTCCTGGGAAAGGTGGGTAAAAATCGTCTGCGCGGTCACGGTATGTATCGTGAAATTGCCATCGGTAACCACGCGCGGCATCAGGATGCGGCGAATCTCGCCGATAATGGCGCGGTCTTCCTCCTTGAAAAACCGCTGGTCATACAGGGCGTCTATGTAGTCCGGCAGACACTTCAGGAAAGAATGAACCTCCTTCCATTCCTCCCGCGTTCCATCCTCGAAGGGAAAATCCTCCATGTTCAGGCAGAAACCGATGTCTGAAATCGCATCATACAGATACGGCCGGCACTCCAGCAGCTCGTCGATCTTCGGGCTTTCAGTAAAGTACCACTCCAGGCGGGCCATATTCATCGAAGCCTGCAGCCGCTCCGGATATATGCCGTAGGACTCCTCCAGCTTCTGCTCCAGCGCGCATACCTGCCGCAGGCCCAGGACACAGCCCACGGCCAGCACAATGCAGGTGAGCCGCAGGCAGAGAACGCTGCTGAAATACTGCCGCAAGCGCCGCGTGATCTTCTCCTTCACAGGATCACGCTCCTTTATTCACTGATGTAATAATTATGCGTATCATCTGCTATACCGGTGGTGTGATACAACGTTCCAAGATCGAACGTGAATGCATACGTTGTCTGAGTTGTTACTGTAATAGAATAGTTACCAGCCAACGTCGTGTCGCACACTTGTCATGGCCAGGGATACGATGCGGGGATGGGTTCTTGTGTTCATGATTGGCTCTCTCCTTTATGTTTGAATTTCGGGTGGTTTCCCTCTGGGAAGCGCCTCTACTTCTATAACAATTGAAATGCAAATTTCCGACAAGATTTTGCCCACTTTTTTTGCAAAAAATGGATTTTTGTCTGGTCGCACAAAAATCCGTGCGCCGCTTTGTGTAAAACAGAGAAGTGCAGAAAAAGTGCAGAAATCTTGTCGGAAAACGGCTCCCGGATTGTTTTAGTAATAGAAGGATCCACAGAAGGGTTTTGCTGTCTTTTTCCCGCCGCTGTGGTATAATAGCCGCAAAGCAGCTATGATACGCAGATTTCAAGTCCTTTTTCTCGCCCCTGGCGGGGCAGCCGAAAAAGTCGACATCCATGATGCCATTCCGGCCACGCCGCCATGGCATCACGGGAAAAACGCGGAAAGAGGTGGAACGAACCGTGCTTGCCGGTTTCTTGCCCATTTTGAACACGCCGGAGGAACAGGCGGACTTCGCCGCCCTGTATGCGCGCTGCGGCGCGCGGGCCATGGCCCTGGCCCGGCGCATCCTGAAGGACGCCGCCCTGGCCGAGGACGCCGTTCACGACGGCTTCGCCTATCTCGCCGACCACTACCAGCGGCTCAAAGACGGCAGCCCCGAGCAGATGGAGCGCTATCTCTTCCAGTGCGTGGAGTCCCGGGCGCTGAACGCCGCCGCCCTGCGCCAGCGGGAAACGGTCTGGGGCGCCGGCGCGCCGGAACTGCCCGACGGCGGCCCGGAGCCCGAGGGGCAGACCGAACAGGCCGACCGGCTGGCGCAGGCCGTGGCCGCCATGGAGCGGCTGCCGGCGGGGTATCGCGCCATTCTGGAGCTGGCCTGCACCGGCTGGACCCCCGGTGAGATCGCCGAAATTCTGGGCCTGTCCCCGGCCGTGGTGCAGAAGCGGCTGGAACGGGCGCGCAAAACCGTGCGAAAGGAGGTGGACGGCGAAGATGCATGAAAAAACAGCGCCGCTGCCCTTTGACGAGCTGCTGGCCCTGGCGGCGGAGGAGGTCCGCCGCCGGCGCATCGCCGCCCTGCCGCCGGAAGAGGAACTCCGCGGCCAATACGATTTCGCGGACCTTGACCGGCGCATCGCCGCCCTGCTCCAAAAGCAGTCCCGGCCCGCGGCGTCCCCTGCGGAGGAAACGCCGCCGAAAAAACGCGGCAGGCTCCGCCGCCCTTCCCGGCGCGCGTTCCGGCGCGTCCTCCTGGCGGCCGTCCTGCTGGCGGCGCTGGCGGCCGGCACCGCCGCCGCTTCCGCCGAGGTGCGGGCCTATGTCAAGGAGATCATCGTCCAATGGACCGAGCGCAACGTGGGCGTCGCCTTTGAAACGGACGGCGCCCTGCTGACGGAGCTGCCGGCGGGCTACGGGCCCCACTATATCCCGGAGGGGTTCGTATATAAAGAAAGCGAATCTCTTTCCGATCAAACCCGGTTTTCTTTCGTCTATCGCAACGAAAACGACAGCGGGGAAAAGTTGATCATCGACGGCTGGATCTCCGAAAATTCTTCCATGGTGTGGACGGACAACGAGCACATCTCCTTTTCCTGGGTGGAGGTAAACGGCGCGCCCGCCTATCTCGGCACCTTTATCGAGCGCGACGGCTACACCCTGATCTGGGCCAAGGACGGCATCGAGCACTCGATTTATTTTGAAACGGACCTGCCCGTGGAAACGCTTTATCAAATCGCCGAACAAATCTACTGATTCCCGAACCACTCTATAACACAAATGCGCGCCCTCCCAGCCGCTTCTGCATACCCTTCTCAGCGCAAAAAAATCCCCCGCCCGCGCCATGCGGGCGGGGGCGATGCGTTGTTTTCGGGCGCGCCGGGCGCTCACTTGTCGCCGAAGACCTTGATATAGTCGGCCTTGAACTTTTCGATGCCCTGGGTGGTCAGGGGATGGTTGACCATCTGCTCGATGACCTTGAAAGGCACGGTGGCGATGTCGCCGCCGGCCATGGCGCACTCGGTCACATGGACGGTGTTGCGCACGCTGGCGCAGATGACCTGGGTCTTGATGTCGGGATAGTTGTTGAAAATGGCCACAATGTCGGCGATCAAATTTGCGCCGGACTCGTTGATGTCGTCCAGCCGTCCCAGGAAGGGGCTCACATAGGTGGCGCCGGCCCGGGCGGCCAGCAGGGCCTGGTTGGCGGTGAAGATCAGGGTGCAGTTGGTGGGGATGCCCTCGGCGGACAGGGCCTTGATGGCCTTCAGCCCCTCGGCGGTCATGGGGATCTTGACGACCATGTGGGCGGGGTCGATGGCGTAGATCTCCCGGCCCTCCTTCACCATGGTCTCGGCGTCCTCGGTGGTGGCCTTCACCTCGCCGGAGATGGGGCCGTCCACAATGGCGGCGATCTCCCTGAGGGTCTCGGCGTAGTCGCGGCCCTCTTTTGCGATCAGGGAGGGGTTGGTGGTGACGCCGCAGATGACGCCCATGTCGTTTGCCTTGCGGATCTCATCCACATTCGCGGTATCAATAAAGAATTTCATGGAAAAAAACTCCTTTCCTTTTTGGCTTTTGCTGCCTTTAGCATACACCACTTTGGGCCGTTTGTGAACCGTCTTTTTGCGCCTTTTTCCCGCGCCGCCGCGGTTTCCTGTGATTTTGTATGATTTCCCGCCCGGCGGGCCATACTTCCAGAAGAAAGGCGCGCAAAGGAGGCGATTCTTTCATGCGCAAAGGGAAAAACCGCGCGGCGGCCCTGGCCGCGGCGGCGCTGCTGCTGGCGCTGTGCGCGGCCTGCGCCGCGGACGGGAAGCTGCCGCCCTCGCCCGCCCCGGCGGGCGACGCGAAAACATCCGGCTCCTCCGTGGAAAAGCAGGACTGCAACACCGTTTTCGCCCAGATCGTGGCCGTCAACGGCGACAAGCTCACCGTCAGCGCCGGCGACCAGGTCCTGGCCCTGACGGTGGACAGCAAGCTGCTGCTGGACTGGGAGGAAGACGAGGCCGTCATCCTCTTTTTCACCGGCTCCTTCGGCGAGGACATGCAGGTCCATTATATCGAAAAATGGACCGAAAACAGCGAAGTCCAGCCCCCTGAGGACAAAAGCAAGGAGGCCCGGGCCGAAAAAGGCGGCAGCGTCGTGGGCGGCTGAGCCTCCCGGCCCCGCCGGGCAGCGGAAAACGGCAGAACGAAAAGGAGCGGGCGAATGCCCGCTCCTTTTCGGATTTCCATATTATGGCAGCAGCGCCAGCAGGTCCACCGCGGTTTCATATTCGTAAACGCCGTTGTAGCTGTAGTAAATATCCGCGCTCAGCGAAAGATAGCTCTCCTTGTCGCCGATATTGAAGGTATAGATTTCGCCGGGCGTCCACTGTACATTTTCCAGAAAATGGCGGCTCATGGCGTTGTCCTCCCCCATTTTCTGGCGGCCGGTGATGGAAATGGTCAGCTTTTCCGGCACGGCCAGATCCGCCGGGATCGTGAAGGAGATGTCCCCGCTGTCGGAGCAGCTTTCCGCGCCCAGCGTGATGCCGGCGACCAATTCGGAAAACACGCGCTCGCTTTCCGTCTGCGCCGCCGGGACGCGCTCCTGCGCCGCCGCGGCGGTATGTTGTGCGGCCGCGGCGTCCCAGGAAACGCCGCCCTCTTCAAAGACAAAATAGCCGAAGGGTTCCTCGTAGAAGTTATGCCCCGTTTCCAGCGGCGCGCCGTCCACGGTCAGATTCAGGCTCTCGGCGCCGTAGGCCTCCAGGAAGGTGTTGACCAAGCTGCCCAGGATCACGCTCTCGCCCGCCGTGCCCATCTGCCGCACCCCGGCGGCGAATTCGCCGGACAGGTCCAGCGAGATCTGCGTGCCGCCGAAGGAGAAGGCGCGCACCGTCGTCCCCTCGGGGATGGCCCCGGCGGAGACCAGGGCGGCGGTCAGGTTCTCCGCCGTCAGCGCCTCCAGCTTCACCGTGGAGCGAACCAGGCCGTCGGCGCTGTCATTGCTCTGGTACAGCGCCACGGAAACGCCTCGCCCGTCGACGCTCTGACTCGGCTGGGTGGAAACGGCGCTCCAGGTCTCGCCGCCGTCGGTGGTGGTGAACAGGCAGCTCAGGGAATCCGCCGCGCCGTTTCCGTAGGCCATGCTGACGGTGATCGTGCCGTTTTTCTCGTCCTCGAAGGCGATGTCTGTGACGTGCATGCCGGTGTAGCCGTTTTCGGCGCCGACGCCGCCCATGGGCAGCGTCACCCGCCGCCAGGTCTCGCCGCCGTCGGCGGTGCGGAACAGGTCCGGGGCCGTTTCGGCAAATTCAAAGCGGAAGGACACGAAGCCCACGTCCCGGCTGACAAACAGCATCTGCTCCGCCACCCGGGGATACTGCTCGTCCAGATCGCCGTAGATGGGGGTGTGGACCCTGCCGTAATCCTTGATGGTCCATCCCGTATAATCCTCGCCGTAGAACAGATAATGCTGCTCCGTGCCCATGGCCGGCGGCGAACAGACCATCACGATCTCGCTGCTTTCGGACAGCGGGGAAACCATGGCGTTTTCTCCGCCGATCTGGGTCATGGCCCAGGCGTAATTCGCGTCCCGTTCGGAAATGGCATACCATGCCTCCGCACTCTGCTCCGCTTCTTCGTCATGCCAGGTCACATGGGCGTAATACCCGCCTTCCGCACCCTTTATGAAGGTGATGGCGTTGCCGCTGGGCGCGCCGCCCATCAGGGTGTAGCTGAGGATCGTTTCGCCTTCGGCAGCTTCATCCAGCGGCGTCCACTGCACGCTGTCCAGATACCGGGCCAAAGTCTTGCCGTCGATTCCTGTATAAAGATTTTCCTCCGTCTGATAGCTATGGGACACAAATACGGTTTCATCGGCCATCCGCGCCAATTTCTGATAAACTTCGCGATTTGGCAATTCCTCACCGGGCGTCACCCGCCCCGTGCAGGCCACCAGGCAGGTGAGCCCCACGCAGAGGGCCAGGGCGGCCGCCGCCGTCTTTTTCATCACCGGGGCCGCGGCGATGAGCGTGATGCGCCGCCGCAGGCCCCGCCTGCCGCCGCCCATGGGGGAGGAGGCGCACAGGAAGCCGCCCCGCTGCCGCGGCGCGCGCAGGAAGGAGAGCAGCATCTCGCCGTAAGCCTGCCGCCCGGCGCTGTCCGCGCTGCGCAGCACCCGGGCGTCGCAGGCGCGCTCGCAGTCCTCCACACTCTGCCGCGCCCCCAGCCAGACCAGGGGGTTGAACCAGTGGACCGCGCAGCACAGCAGCCGCCCCAACGCCCAGAACCGGTCGCCCCGGCGATAGTGGGTCAGCTCGTGGCGCAGCGCCAGGTCAAAATAGCGCTCGTTTTCCAGCGCCGCGTCGTTCACCAGCACCACAGGCCGGAGCACGCCGCAAAGGCAGGGCGAGGAAATGTTTTCGCACAGATACACCGGCAGCGGGCAGTCCGCCTCCACCGGCACCGCATGGCGCATGGCGCTGCGCCGGAAAGAAATATTTTTCCAGAGGGCGTAAACCAGCACCGCCGCCGCGCCGATCAGCCACGCCGCCGCCAGCAGCGTCCCCAGATCCAGGGCCGCCGCCGGCGCGGGAACGGCCGCCGCTTCGCCCGCGCCGGCAATGGGCAGCGCCGGCTGGGGGGCGGCTTCCGCCGCTGTCGTGCCGCCGCGCACCGCGGAGACCATTCGCTCCTCCGCCGCGGGGGAGATCAGATTCTGCAGGGAAAATACGCTCTCCACGCTGCCGGGGATCAAAAGCCGCGCCGCCGGCAGCAGCCACAGGGCGTAGAGCACCCCCGGGGCCATGCGCCGGGCGAACAGCGCCCGCAGCGCCAGCACCGCCGCGATCAGCACCGCTCCCTGCAGGCTCATCTGCGCCAGGGCCGGCAGCGCGTCCGCGGCGCGCGCCAAAATGTCTGAAAATACCGTCATGCCTGTTCCCTCCCTTTCTGCAGCAGGGCGATCAATTCCGCCATCTCATCGTCACTCAGGGCCCGGGAGCCCACCAGGGACTGGGCCAGCAGGGCCACGTCCCCGCCATAGACCCGGCCCAGGATCTCCTTTGTCTCCCGGCGCACCGCCGTCTCCTTTTTCAGCAAAGGGCGATAGCGCTTCACGGGCCGGGCGTCCTCGCTGACGATGGCGCCCTTGGCCTCCATGCGCTTGAGGAAGGCCGCCACCGCAGGCTTGCTCCATTCCCGATCCGCCACGCCGTCGCAGATCTCCCGGAACGTGGCCTCGCCCCGCTTCCAGATCTCCTGCATGATGATCCACTCGCTGTCCGACAGCGAAACCGTCTGTTTCATAGCCGTCCCTCCTGTTAACTATTTGTCTAATATCATGATACCAGCCCCAGCCCCTGGATGCAACAGCAAATATTAACTAAATAGTTAATAAGCGGTTACAAAAAGGGCCGCCCGCAGAAATCTGCGGGCGGCCCCTGCCGGGAAACGCCGTTTGTTACACGTTGGCGCTTTCGTAGATCTTCAGAATATCCGCGCCGTCGAGGACCTGGAACCCGCCGATGGTGCGCGTGCCCTCGAAGGTGCAGCGCCAGGCCAGATCCTTGAGCACATCCTCGCTCTGAAGGCCGATCTCCGGCGCTTCGCTGAAACAGGTGGGCATGCCGATGGACTTGAAATAGTCCACGGTGGCCTGGATACCGGCCAGGGCCTTCTCCTCGTCGCCGCCTTCGGTGATGTGCCAGACGTTTTCGGCGTAGCGGACGAAGCGGGAGAGCTTGGTGTGGCAGACGTATTTCGCCCAGTGGCCCCACATGACGGCCAGGGACGCGCCGTGGGCGATATCGAACATGCCGGAAAGCTCGTGGCCCAGCTGGTGGGGGGCAAAGTCGCCGGTGCCGCCCAGGCCCGTCAGGCCGTTGTGGGACAGGGAACCGGCCCACATGATCTCGCTCATGGCGTCATAGTCGTGGGTGTCCTTCATGGCGGCGGCGCCTTTGGCGATCACCGTGCGCAGCAGCGCCTCGGCGATGGCGTCGGTCAGCTCGTTGTCCAGGGGGTTGAAATAGCGGTCCAGGGTGTGCATCATGATATCGGTGATGCCGCAGGCCACCTGGTAGGGGGGCAGGGTGAAGGTCAGCTCCGGGTTCATGATGGCGAACTTGGGCCGGTTGCAGGGGGTGTCCAGGCCGCGCTTGCTGCCGGTGGCCTTGTTGGTCAGCACGGAGGAGGAGCTGGTCTCGCTGCCGGCGGCGGAGATGGTCAGGATCACGCCCACGGGCAGGGACTTTTCCACCGTCAGCTCTTCGGTCCAGTATTTCCAGATGTCCACGTCCGGGTTGGCCGCGCCGTGGGCGATGCCCTTGGCCGTGTCGATGGCGCTGCCGCCGCCCACGCCCAGGATGAAGTCCGCGCCGAACTTGATCGCTTCCGCAATGCCCTCCTTGGCCTTTTCCAGGGACGGATTGGGCTGCACGCCGCCGAATTCCGCGTGGGCGATGCCCGCCGCGTCCAGGGCCGCGGTGACCCGGCCCATCAGGCCGCTGCGCACCACGCTGCCGCCGCCGTAGACGATGAAGACGCGGCTGCCGCCGTATTTCTTCACATACGCCGCCGTCTGGTTTTCCGTGCCCTTGCCGAAGACCACTTCGGTGGGAGACCAGTAAGTAAAGTTATGCATGAGAAAAACCCCTTTCTGTGCTTGCATTTTCGCCGGAGATTCGTTACACTGATTATACGATCTGAAGTTCGCTTTAGGTCAAGGGAATACGGGAAGTTTTTTGAAATTTTTTGGAAAGCAGGGATGCGCCATGGCGACCTATACCATCGGCCAGGCAGCGGAAATGACGGGTCTGTCTGTCTCCACACTGCGCTATTACGAAAAAGAGGGCCTGCTGCCCTTTGTGGAACGCACCGGCGGCGGCCGCCGTGTGTTCAGCGACGAGGATTTCCGCTGGCTCTCCATCATCGAGTGTCTCAAAGGCGCAGGGGTGCCCATCCGGGAGATCCGGCAGTACATCGACTGGTGCCTGGAAGGGGACGCCACGCTGGACCGGCGCCGGGACTTCTTCCTGCGGCAGAAGGCGCGGGTGGAGGCCCAGATCGCCGAATACCGCCGTCACCTGGACAAGATCGAATACAAGATCTGGTACTACGGCCGCGCCATCGAGCGGGGCACCGAGGATGGCCAGCCCTCCAACTGCGGCGCGCTGGAGGCAGAATACCGCCGTCTGAAGGAAACAGGCGACCTCTGAGCGGAACAGAAAAAAGACGGCCTGCGGAAAACGCAGGCCGTCTTTTTAGGGAGGAAATGTGCTTTGCATGGGACATGTATCGTCACGGCCGCGGAGCAATGGCTCAACGCGGCCCCCTTTTTTCGCCGAAAGACCCGAAACAGGTACAAAAAAACCACGCTTTCGCGTGGATGCAGCGCCGCGGCGCCTCAGCGCTCGCTGATTGCCCGATCGTCTTTGCCGAAGATCATGTCATCCACATCAAGGCCGATATACAAATCCTTCATCATATTTCCTTCGCCTCCTTTCTTTCAGGCTGTGTTTATAGTATACCCCCGATCCGCGCCGCTGTACAGCGGCAAACTGGCCGAACTTTTTCGCCCCCGCCGCCGGCCATATTTGTCATTCTGCCCAAATTATATGAACAAATTATGTATAAAATGTAAAATCCCTGTGGAAGACATTCCCACGCGGGGCCCTGCGAAAAAGCGCCTGCTTATTTTAGCATCATTACGATAAAATATTGCCGGGAAGCGCTCAGCAGTCAGCGCTATTCTTCCAAAGAAGTGCCGGACGCCATGAAAGAGGCCATCGGCGGTGCCTGAGCGATACCGCCCGGCCCACGGCGAGCGCCCTGATCGAAACCGCAGCGCGCATCGCCGCATTTCCCTATGCAAACCCGGTGCATGTTCCCCTTCGCCCGCTGCAGCAGGAATACCGCAAGGCTCTTTCCGGGAATGATTACATGTTTTATCATGCAGACGACGCGCGCGCTGTGGTAACGGTCGACCGCGTGCTCTATGCCAGCCGCAGCGAAGATGCGCTGCTGAAATGACCGCTCCGCCCCGGCTCCCCGCCGGGGCGCTGTTTTTTGCCGCGGCGGCGGACACCTAAAATTTTTCAGAATTGTTTTGTATCCGCTGGGGAAATCTGTTATAATGTATACTTACTATCGAATCCTACCGAAAAGGTGCGTGCAATTTTATGGTGAAGATCATTACCGACAGCATCTGCGACCTGGACCCCGGCTACCTTGCCCCCTACGACGTGGAGATCATGCCTCTGCGCGTCCGCCTGGGGGACAAGGAGTATCTGGACAAGGTCGAGATCGACTATATGGATGTCTGCAGGGCGATGCTGAACGGCGTCGTGCCCAAATCCACCCAGGTACCGGCGGACATCATGGCCGACACTTTTGAAAAATACGCCGCCGCCGGCCAGGATTTCATCTATGTGGCCTTTTCCGCCGTGCTTTCCGGCTGCTGCAATCTGGGCGAGATGCTGGTGGCGGAGCTGAAGGAAAAATATCCGAACGTCAAAATGGGCGTGCTCAATTCCAAGGCCGGCGCCGCCGGCATGGGCCTCATCGTGCTGCAGCTGGCCCACATGGCCAAGGACGGGGCCGCCTTTGAAAAGCTGATGCGCCACGGCGAATACCTGCGCGAGCATATCGTCCACATGATCGCCTTGAAGGACATGAAGTGGCTGGTGCTGGGCGGGCGCATCAACAAACTGGTGGGCGCCGCCAGCAGCGCCCTGGACATCCGCCCCCTGATCCACATCGACAAGGAGGGCTATCTCAAGGCCTTCGGCACTGCCCGGGGCCAGAAGCGCATGGTGAAGGCCATCTGCGACAAGACCCTCGAAAAGCTCAAGGCCTTTCCCGAGCAGCTGGTGGCCATCTGCTACACCTACGAGCAGGAGACCACAAAGCAGGCCATGGCCTATCTCAGGGAGCGCCTGCCTCAGATCAAGTTCGTGCTCCAGCCCGTGGGCAGCGTGCTGACGGCGTACCTGGGCCTGTCGGGCGTGGGCATCCTCTTCTTCGACGAGCGGCCGGAGGAATATTACTTCCAGTAAAAAGGAGTGCATCCCTTTCCATGGCATACCGATCCCGCAGACGGCGGGGCTGCGCAGTCCCGTTTCTTGCGCTTTTGTTTCTGTTCATCGCCGGCGGCCTGTTCGTCTATTGGGACAACAACACCATCGCCGTCCACGAGGAGACCATCGTTTCCCCGGATCTGCCCGCCCCCTTCGACGGGCTGCGCATCGTCCACCTCTCGGACCTTCACGGAAAGGAATTCGGAGCGGACAACTGCCTTTTGATCCAGGCCGTGGCCGAAGCAGACCCGGATATGATCTTCATCACCGGCGATTTGATCGACCAGGCCGCCCAATATGACCGCCTGGGCCCCCTGATGGACGGCCTGACGGCCATCGCCCCGACTTATTACGTCACCGGCAACCACGAATGGGCCGTGCGCCAGGTGCCGGAGCTGAAGGACCTCCTGACGGACCACGGCGTCCGCGTCCTCAGCGACGAATACGAGCTGTGGACCGAAGACGGCGCCACGTTGGCCGTGGCCGGAGTGGACGACCCCAACGGTCCCGCCGACCAGAAGACCGGCCCGGAACTGCGCGAAGAGATCGACGCCGACTTCACCCTTCTCCTCTCCCACCGCGACAGCGTGGAGACCTATGCCTCCTGGGGCTACGACGTGGTGTTCTGCGGCCACGGCCACGGCGGTATTTTCCGCATCCCCATCATCGACCGGGGCCTGCTCAGCTCGGACCGCACCCTGTTCCCCGAATATGACGGCGGCATTTACGAGATCGGCGACGGCGATTTCTGCTGCGTCTCCCGGGGCCTGGGCAGCAACACCGTGCCCTTCCGCGTTTTCCGGCTGTTCAACCGGCCGGACCTTCCCGTCGTTACACTGCGCTGCGCCGGCTGAATGCGGGCGCAGTTCGTTTTATCCAGACATGGATCCATCCCACAGAGAAAGGGACTTCCCGTTATGTATGAATTTCTTGCCGGAACTTATGATATCGCCGTGATCGGCGCGGGCCACGCCGGGATCGAAGCTGCCCTGGCCGCCGCGCGCATGGGCTGCCGCACCGTGTGCTTCACCATCAATCTCGACGCCGTGGGCAACATGCCCTGCAACCCCGCCATCGGCGGCACGGGCAAGGGCCATCTCGTGCGGGAGCTGGACGCCCTGGGCGGCGAAATGGCCCGGGCCGCGGACAAAGCCTGCATCCAGTACCGCCTGCTCAACCGGGGCAAGGGGCCCGCGGTCCACTCCCTGCGGGCCCAGGCCGACCGCCGGCGCTATCAGGAAGTGATGAAGCACACCCTGGAAATGCAGGAAAATCTCAGCCTCAAACAGGCGGAGATCGTGGATGTCCGCACGGAAAACGGGGCCGTCTGCGCCGTGATCACCCGCAACGGGGCGGTCTACGCCGTCCGCGCCGCCATCATCTGCTCGGGCACCTTTCTCAACGGCGCCACCATCATCGGTGAAAACATTCAGCAAAGCGGGCCCGACGGCATGCATGCCGCCACTGCCCTGACGGAGCGCCTGAGCGCCCTGGGCCTTTCCCTGCGCCGCTTCAAGACCGGCACGCCGCCCCGCATCCACCGCCGCAGCGTGGACTTTTCCAAAATGGAGCTGCAGGAGGGGGACCGGGACCCCATTCCCTTTTCCTTCCAGACGAAAACGCCCCCGGAAAACCGGGCCGTGTGCCACCTTACTTACACCAACGAGGAGACCCACCGGATCATCCTCGAAAATCTCGACCGTTCGCCCCTCTACAACGGCGCCATCGAGGGCGTCGGCCCCCGCTACTGTCCCTCCATCGAAACGAAGGTCATGCGCTTTGCCGACAAGCCCCGCCACCAGCTGTTCATCGAGCCCATGGGCCTGGAGACCGAGGAGCTGTACATCCAGGGTCTGTCCTCGTCCCTGCCTGAGGACGTGCAGCTGCGGATGCTCCACACCATCGCAGGGCTGGAGCACGCAGAGATGACCCGCCCGGCCTACGCCATCGAGTACGACTGTGTCGACCCGCTGGAGCTGCTGCCCACGCTGGAGACGAAGAAGGTGGCCGGCCTCTACGGCGCGGGCCAGTTCAACGGTTCCTCGGGCTATGAGGAAGCGGCGGTGCAGGGCTTCATGGCCGGCGTCAACGCCGCGCTGAAGCTGCAGGGGAAAGCCCCCCTGATCCTCTCCCGGGCCGAATCCTACATCGGCACCCTGATCGACGACCTCGTCACCAAGGGTACGAACGAGCCCTACCGCATGATGACCAGCCGCAGCGAATACCGTCTGCTGCTGCGCCAGGACAACGCCGACGCCCGGCTCAGCGCCGTGGGGCGCCGGCTGGGGCTGGTGAGTGAGGAACAGTTTGCCGCCGTGCAGGAAAAATACGCCGCGGTGGACGCGGAGATCGCCCGGCTGGAGCACAGCGGCGCCGCGCCCACGGAGGAAGTCAACGATCTGCTGCGCCGCCGCGGCAGCACGGCGCTGTCCTCCGGCGTGCCCCTGATCTCCCTGCTGCGCCGTCCGGAGCTGCACTATGGGGACATCGAAGCCATCGCGCCGCCCCCGGTCCCCCTTGCGCCCGCCGTGGCGGAGGAAGTGGAGATCTCCGTGAAATACGCCGGCTACATCGAGCGGCAGAAACGCCAGGTGGCGGAGTTTTCCCGCATGGAGGCGCGCCGCCTGCCCGTGGAGATCGACTACGAGCAGATCCTGGGCCTGCGGCTGGAAGCGCGTCAGAAGCTGAACGCCGTCCGTCCGCTGAACCTGGGCCAGGCCAGCCGCATCAGCGGCGTTTCCCCCGCCGACATCGCCGCGCTGATGGTGTGGCTGGAAAAATAAGCGGCCGCCCCTCTCGGCAGTACGGCTCCGCCGGGCCCGAAACGCGCGCGGCCGCCCCATTCCCGAAAAGCTGTCCGGCCGCCCAAGGCCGGCGCCCGTCCCTTGTGTTTTCGAACTTGCATGTTCAAAAGCGTGTGCAGAACCTGTCTGCGCACGCTTTTTTGCGCCCGCATTTCGCCGCCCGGCCCCACATACCGCCGTTTTTCCCCACCGCTCGCCCCATATTCCGCCCCGCCGCGCCCCGTGCCGCCGCTGCCGCCCACCTTCCGTCCCTGCTGCCCACACTGCTCCGCCCGGCCCGCCCGCCGCGCCTTTTTCCGCCCCATTCGCCCACTTTTCACCCCATTGCTCCACCGCCCGCGCCCTTCCCGCCGCCCCCATTTCACCTAAGGGGCGCATAGCCCCCCGGACGAAAATGCCCAAAAACGCCTGAAAGCCGCTCGTAGAGCGGCTTTCGGGTTTTTGCAAAATTCAGTTTTTTTCGATTGGGTAGACATTGGGCCTTTCTACATGTAAAGGAAATCGTTTTACACCCACTGCGCCGCATCAGGTGCCCGGATTATTTTTGGTAGACATTAGGTAGACCGGGTAGACACCGATTGGGATTTTCTGGATTTTGCGCATCTTCGAATGGGGCAAAAAAGCAGCCGCGGCGTTGCCGCGGCTGCTTTCTTTTCGCTTCGTTTATTCTGCGGCGTCCTCTTTGAACACGCCGCGCTCCTGGTTGGGGTCGTAGTTGACGTAGCCGGGATTCTTGTGCTTTTCATGCTTCCAGATATCGTCGGCCACGGGCGCCCAGTCGGCGGCGTACTTGGCGCACTTGGCGCACAGGTGCTCCACGCTCTCGGGGGAAGCCAGGTCGGTGGAATGGGCGCCGGTCTCGGTCACCATGCGCTGGAGCATCTCGGGATTCTCCAACATGGGGCAGGGGCGCAGGTGGTCGCGGTTGAAGGGCTGTTCGTGGTGATAAGCCATGAACAGGGGGCTCTTCAGCACTTCTAGCAGGGTGTGGTCCTTGATGTTCACATTGGAATAGTGGATGAACACACAGGGCTCGGCATCGCCGTTGGAGTTGATGTGGAAATAGTTGCGGCCGCCGGCGATGCAGCCGCCCACGAACTCGCCGTCGTTCTGGAAGTCCATGGTGTAGATCATTTTGCCGCCGTGATTGGCGCGGATCTCGCGGATGCGGCGGATCATATACTGGCGCTGCTCCGTGGTGGGCAGCAGGTCGGGGGAAGCGTCGTTGCCCACAGGCATATAGTGGAAATACCAGGAGAACAGGCAGCCCTTTTCCACTTCCAGGTCCAAAAATTCGTCGCTGGTGACAGTCTCCAGGTTGGCGCGGGTGTAGCAGACGGAGGTGCCGTAGATCAGGCCATACTGGTTCATCAGATCCATGGCGCGCATGACGTTCTGGAAATGGCCGGCGCCGCGGCGGCCGTCGTTGGCCTCCTCAAAGCCCTCCAGGCTCAGGGAGAAGGACAGGTTGCCCACCCGGACGCACTCCTTGCAGAAGTCCTCGTCGATGAGGGTGGAGTTGGTGTAGGCGTGGAAAGCCACGTCGTTGTGCTTTTCGCACAGGCGGATGATGTCCTTCTTGCGCACCAGGGGCTCGCCGCCGGTGAACATATAGAAGTAAATGCCGAGCTCCTTGCCCTGGGTGACGATATCGTCCATCTGCTCGAAGGTCAGGTTCAGGTTGTGGCCGTATTCGGCGGCCCAGCAGCCGGTGCAGTGCATATTGCAGGCGGCGGTGGGGTCCATCAGGATCAGCCAGGGGATGTTGCACTTGTGGATCTCGCGCATTTTGCGGATGGTCTTCGTGCCGTGGAAGGCCGCCTCAAAGCCCAGGTTCAGCGCCGTCATCTTCACGACGTGGGGGTTCAGGCGGTGCAGGTGGTGGTCCACAAACTGCATCCATTTGTTTTCCGGATCGGCGATATAGGCGCGGATGGTCTCGAAGGTCTCCTTCTTGAATGTGTCGCCCATAAACTTCTGGGAGATATCCAGCACGTCCAGCAGGCCCTTGCTGGTATCCTTTTCAATGTGCTTCAGGGCAGCGTCCAGCGCCACGCTGAAGGCGGCGCGCTGCGCCTTGTGCGAAAGTGTATCCATGGTTCCCATGATTCAAGATCCCTCATTTCTGAATGTGCATTCTATAGTGGATCGCCGGCGGCATTCTGCCCTGCCGCGGCGACGGTTTTACCCGTTTCCGGCCCCGTGCGGACCGGGGCGCCTTTGCGCCCATTGAAATGTCATTTTACCATAAAGCGCTTTTTTGTGCAATGTTTTTGCCGTCAAAAAGATGGAAAAATCATTTTTTGTGCCAATTTCAGCCTTGTGCAGACCCCTTCCGGGGGATTTTTGTGATTTCGACGAAAACGCCCCTGTGCAATTTGTACACAGCCCCGCCTTTGTCCAACCTTAAACCGGGGGACGCAGGACGGTGAAAGCGGGAATATAGCAGTCCGCCAGGGCGCGGACCTCCTGCTGCACCTCGTCCTGGGCGGCGTCGTACACCCCCGCCACGGGGAAGCCCGCGGCCTTGGCGGTGCGCATGGCAAAAAGGGAGTCCTCGAAAACCCAGGTGTTTTCCCGGGGCGTGCCCAGGAATGCCAGGGCGGCCTCGTACACGTCGGGCCGGCCCTTGCCGGCGCCCACCTCGGTGCAGGTGAACACGGCGGAGAAATACTGCCCCAGGCCCGTGCGCGCCAGGGCGGCCTCCACCAGGGGCCGGTCCGTGGAAGTGGCGATGACCATGGGGACACCGGCCTTCTGAAACGCGCGCAGCCAGTCCTCTGCGCCGGGCTTGACCTGCACCCGCTCGGTATAAAACCGCTTGACCAGCGCGTTGATCTGCGCGGCGATGACGGCGGGGTCGGCGCCCAGGCCGTAGGATTCGTTCATCCAGGCCGCGCCCTGCTCCAGCGTCAGGGGCTTGAGGCCCTCCATCAGATCCTCCCGGGGCTCCCGGCCGTAAATCTCGCGCAGGCAGTCCGCCGGGGCCTGATGCCAGTAAAACATGGAGTCCAGCAGCGTGCCGTCCATGTCGAAGATCGCGCCCGCAGGAAGCATACCATCACCCTTTCTGGTTTGTTCATTCTATGGGTAGTATAAGCCGTCTTTTCTTAAAAGTAAAGGGAAATATTATATAATATCATATACAAAATGATATGCAGAACTGGGCAAAGGGCCGGCGCGCGCACTTTTTTGTCCGGCGCTTTGTTTTTTGCGCGAACTGTGGTATACTGTGCTGTCAGAAACCGCGCGATACTTTTTACCCAAGGAAAGGGATCGTTCCCATGTCGAAAGAAGTCAAAAACACGCTGCTGCTCCAGGGCAGCATCCTGGCGGCGGCGGGCATTTTTACAAAGCTGATCGGGTTTTTATACCGCATCCCCATGGCGAACCTGCTGGGCAACCAGGGCAACGGTGTCTACTCCGTGGCCTTCGGCATCTACACGGTGACGCTGACCCTCTCGTCCATGAGCCTGCCCACGGCGGTATCCAAGGTGGTGTCGGCCCGGCTGGCCCGGGGGGAGGACCGCAACGCCGCCCGGGTGCTGGCGGTGGCGCTGCTGTTCGCCCTGGCCATGGGCGCGTTTTCCTTTAGTCTGCTCTATTTCGGCGCCCATATACTGGAGGGATTTTACCAGACGGAGGGCCTGTGGCGGCCCCTGCGCGTGCTGGCGCCCACGTCGTTCCTCTTCGCCTTTCTCGGCGTGATGCGGGGCTACACCCAGGGCAGCGGCTCCATGGTGCCCACCGCCGTGTCCCAGATCGTGGACCAGTGCTTCAACGCGGTCATCAGCATCGCGGCGGCCTGGGCGCTGCTGAACGCTTACGGCAGCGGCAGCGAGGCCGCCTCCTGGGGCGCCATGGGCGGCACCCTGGGCACCCTGGCCGGCGCTGTGGCCTCCTTCCTCTTTATGGCCGTGTTCATGGTGCGCCGCCTGCCGGAGATCCGGCTGCGGGCCCGGCGGGACGCTTCGCCCCGGGACGAGGATGCGGCCCTGGCCGCCAAAGCGCTGGCCCTGACCATCCTGCCCATCGTTTTCAGCCAGACGGTCTACCAGATCGGCTACACCATCGACGATATGGTGTTCAGCCGCTTCATGAACGGCGCGGCGGTGGACAGCGCCGCCGTCACCTCCATGCAGGGCGTGTTCAACACCCAGTACAACCAGATGGTGAACCTGCCGGTGTCCATCGCCACAGCCATGGCCATGACACTGATGCCCAGCATCGTGGCCTCCCATGTGCGCCGGGAGCGGCGGGAGGTCCACCACAAAATCACCGGCACCATAAAGTTCAATATGGCCATCGCCATCCCCTGCGCCGTGGGCCTGGCGGTGCTGGCGGACCCCCTCATGGCCCTGCTGTTCCCCTCCCTGGGGGAATACCACGACCTGGCGGCCCACCTGCTCATGGCGGGCTCCTCCGCCGCAGTGTTTTACGCCCTGTCCACCATCACCACCTCCATCCTGCAGGGCACGAACCACATGGCCGTGCCGGTGCTCCACTCCGCCGCCGCCCTGGCGGTCCACATCGCCGTGATCGCGGCGATGCTCTATGCCGGCTGCGGCGTGTGGGCCCTGCTGGTGGGTAACGTGGTGTTTCCCCTGATCGTGTGTACGCTGAACTGCCGCTCCGTGTCCCGGCTGCTGCGCTACCGGTGGAACGTGGCCTCCATCTTCATCGTGCCGCTGCTGTGCGCCCTGGTCATGGGCCTGGTGTGCCGGGGCGTCTACGCATTGCTGCTGCACCTGACGGGGCGGATGCTCCCGGCCTTTATTGCCGCCTTCCTCGTCGCCGTGGCGGTCTACGCCCTGGCCATCCTCAAATCCCACTGCTTCAGCAAGCGGGAGCTGCGGGAGCTGCCCCTGGGCAATAAGATCCTGCGCCTGGCCATCAAGCTGCACCTGTAAAACCGCCTTTGTCCCGCGCCGCGCAATGGAAGGGCGGAAAAGCGGACATACTATTTATATATATTGTGATCGACGATTATTTTTTCAAAAACGGAGGGATCCCTGATGAAAACACTGCGCGAAAAGCAGGAAGATTATGCCCGGCTGCTGCTGGCGGAGGGGCTGAATCTGCAGAAGGGCCAGCTGCTGGCCATCGACTGCCCCGTGGCCGAGGCGTGGTTCGCCCGCCTGTGCGCCCGGGCCGCCTATGACATGGGCTGCCGCGAAGTGGTGATGAACTGGAGCGACGACGTCCTGGCCCGGGAAAAATATCTGCGGGCCGCCGACGAGGTCTTTGACTCCGTCCATTCCTGGACGGCGGATTTTTATGAAAAGGTCTCCGCCGAGGGCGGCGCCTGGCTGGCCATCCACGCCTCCGATCCGGAAAACCTCAAGGGCTGTGACGCCAGGCGCATCCAGCGCGCCCAGATCGCCTCGGGCAAGGCCCTGGCGAATTTCCGCAAACGGGAGACCAACAATGAATTCCCCTGGTGCGTCTGCTCCGTCCCCACGGAGGGCTGGGCGAAAAAGGTGTTCCCGGCGCTGGAAGGGCCGGCGGCCATGGAGCGGCTGTGGGAGACCATTCTGGAGACCGCCTATGTGGACGGGGGCGACGCCGCGGCCAACTGGCGCGCCCATGTGGCCGAGCTCCAGCGGCGCACCGAGGTGCTCAACCGCCTGGCCTTCCGCACCCTGCACTATCAAAACGGCCTGGGCACCGACCTGACCGTGGCGCTGCCCGAGAGCCACTTCTGGGCCGGCGGCGCGGAAAAGTGCCTGTCCACCGGCCTGGACTTTTCCGCCAACATCCCCTCCGAGGAGGTCTACACCCTGCCGGTGAAGACCGGCGTAGAGGGCGTGGTCTATGCCTCCAAGCCCCTGTCCCTCCACGGAAATCTCATCGACCATTTCGGCTTTGAGCTGAAGGCGGGCAAGATCGTCCGCGCCTGGGCGGAGAAGGGCGAGGACGTGCTACAGAAGGCCATCGCCGTGGACGAAGGCGCGTCCTATCTCGGCGAGGTGGCCCTGGTGCCCTACGATTCCCCCATTTCCCGCTCGGGCCTGCTGTTTTACAACACCCTGTTCGACGAGAACGCCGCCTGCCACTTCGCCTTCGGCGAGGCCTATCCCTGCCTGACTGGCGCGGAGACCATGGCGCCCGAGGAACTGCGGGCCCGGGGCGTCAACGAGTCTATGACCCATGTGGACTTTATGGTGGGCACCGCCGACCTCTCCATCACCGGCGTCACCGCCGACGGCCGGGAAGTGCCGGTTTTCGTAAACGGCAATTTCGCCCTCTGAGTTTTGCCGGGCAGGACCGGGCCGCGGCCCGGTCCTGCCCGCGCGTCAAAGACGGCAAAATTTTTGAAAAAAGTTTTGTCAAAGTCTTGACAAAGAGGGCGCTCCGGTATATACTAATGAAGCTGTTTGGAGAATTAGCTCAGTTGGCTAGAGCATTTGCTTGACGTGCAGGGGGTCACAGGTTCGAGTCCTGTATTCTCCACCAACATGGTTATAAGGGGTCGGTGCAGTCGTGCCGGCTCCTGAAGCCATTTTTAGGGCAAAAAATCCGCATTTCCGCCGCCGGAAATGCGGAGTTTTTGCCCTTCTCCGCCCCCTTGCCCGCAGGCGGGCGCAAAGGAAGCCGCCGGCGCTTTTTGCAGAAAAGCGCCGGCGGCTCGTTTATTCGCCGTGGATCTCCAGGCTCCGCTGGTGCCGCTCGTTGAGCTTGTGCCGGACTTTGTCCCGGTATTCCCGGGCTTTTTTCTCCGAGCCGTACTTCTGGATCTCCATGATGCTGAGATTCAGGTTGATCCGCTTGCGCATCTCCTCATAGTCCGCCAGCTGGGGCGCTTCGGGGTTATCCAGGAACTTCCGGCAGTAGGCGATGCCTTCGTCTGCCTGATTCGGATCCCTCAGCCCCTCGATGGCGAAGAAGGCCCAGGCCAGGACGAACTGGCACCCGGCGTGGTCGCTGAAGCGGGTGTCATAGGCCAGGTCCCAGGCCCACTGGTACGACTTGGCCTCCAGCAGCTCTTTTCCCCGGGCCGCGATGGCGTCCAGCAGGGGATAGAGGACCTCCCTGGGCGGATGGGCAAAGTTGCCGTAGCAGCGGGTGTAGTTTTTGAGATAGCTGCGCAGCTCGTCGTCGGTGAGGGCTTCCCCGGCAGCCAGGCGGTCGGCGGACTCCTGCAGGAAATAGAGGTTCGCCATGATGCTGTCCTCGGCGGCGGCCTCCGCCATAGACTCCCGGGTGCCGGCGGCCTTGGCTTTGCGGTAATACTTGTCCGGCCGGGTCAGCCGCCGCCGGGCGCACGCCTCCAGCCCGGCCTTGGCCGGTTCGAAGCCCGCCCAGTCGAGCTCCCGGAACATGCCCCAGCCGTCGGCGTAATTTTCCTGCACGCCGCCCCGGCCCTCGCACCGGAGCACGGCCATCACATAGCGGCAGCGGTTCTCCCCGCCCCGCTTCCAGACGCCCTTTTGGGCGTACTGGGCGGCCTTTTCGTCGCTCTGGCGGCAGCCGCCCGTGCCGTGGAGATAGTCCCAGGCAAGATACCCGCAGGCGGTCAGATCCCCCAGCTGCGCCCCGGCGCTGAAGAGGGAATGGGCCCGCTTTTCGTCCTTTTTCACGCCCCGGCCCTCCCGATAAAGGGCCCCCAGGGCGCCGAAGGCCCCGGCCACGTTCTGCTCCGCCGCCTTCTCATAGAGGGCCCGGGCCTTGTCCGCGTCCTCTTCAAAAAGGCCGCCGGCGTCGTAGTTCCGGCCGGTCATATACTGGCACCAGCCGTCCCCCTGCGCCGCGCCCCGGCGGCAGCGCGCCGCGGCATCCTCCTTCCGGCCCAGGATGTCGTAGATATGCCCCAGGGTCACGTCGTCCGGCGGCGCGCCGGCGGCCTCGGCCCGCTCCATCAGGGAAGCGGCCTGCTGCATTTTCTCCGCGTCGTCGGCGGCGTATTTGAGATAAAACCGGGCAAGGCCCATCATGCCCTTTTTGCTGCCCAAAGACACGGACTTGTGCAGATACTCCAGCTCCCGATCCCCGCTGCGCAGGGATTTTTCATACCAGCGGTCGCCCTCAGCCGCCGGGTCTTTCTTTCCCAAACCAAACAGTCCCATGGTCAGCCCTCCTTTCCCTTCACGGCGACGCGGTTGAGCTGCAGGAAGAAGAGATCCCGGTCGATGGTTTCGCACATCTTTTTATAATTTTTCAGCAGCTGCGCCTGGGGGTTATTCCGGAATGCCCTGCAATAGGCGATGCTCCGGTCCGTCTCGCTGAAATCCCGGGAGGCTGTGTGCAGATAGAAGGCATGGGCCAGGACATACTGGCACAGCGCATGATCCAGACCGTCGGTGTCCTTCACCAGATAGAATGCATCCTTGGGCTTATTTTCCGAAAGCAGCTGATAGCCCACCTCTCCCAGGGCGTCCAGAATGGGCCACAGGACCTCCCGGGGCACCTGGCCCCGCTCCCGGGTCAGGCGATACCAGACCATACATTTCGTGATCTCCCGCTCGCCGAAGGTCTCGCCTTCGCTGAGGCGCTTCGCGGCGTCCTTCAGGAGATACAGCTCCGCGTCGAAGCAGCCGTTCTGGGCGGCCTGGTCCATCATCTCCATGTCGCCGCTTTCCAGCGCCTTCCGGTAGAGGCCGGTGGTGCGCGCTTCCTCCTGCCGGTTCAAAAGTTCCAGGCCCTCTTTTGCCGGCGCAAAGCCCTCGTCGGCAAGGCGGCGCAGGGCGTAGACGGCGTTGTCCCAGCGGTCGCGCACGCCGCCCCGGTTCTGTCCCGCCAGCATGGCCCGCACATAGCGGCAGCGCCGGCGGCAGGTGTCATCCTTACTGTCCATGCCGGCCTGGGCATGGGCGGCGGCCTTCTCGTCGTCCTGGGGGCAGGGGGCTTCGCCGTGGTAATAATCCCAGGCCAGATTGCCCCGGGCGACCTGGCTGCCCTGCGCCGCTGCTTTTTCCATCAAAGTGCGGGCCGTTTCATAGTCCTGCGGTACGCCGCGGCCGTTGCCGTAAAGCACAGCCAGATTATTGCTGGCGGCGGCATAGCCTTGCTCCGAAGCCTTTTCGTACCAATAGGCGGCCTTTTCGTAGTCCTGTTCCAGAAAGGTGCCCTGGGCATAGTTCCAGCCGGTCTTGAACTGGGCCCAGGAATCCCCCTGTTCGGCGGCGGCGCGGTAGTGCCGCGCGGCCTCCTCTTTGCGGCCCGCTTTGTCGTAGATGCGCCCGGCGAGGCCGCTGTCCAGCAGCGCGCCGGCGGCCGCCGCCTCGTCCAGCAGCGCGGCGGCCTTTTGGATCTTCTCCGCCTCGTTGGAAAAATTCTCCCAGTAGCACCGGGCCAGGGCCGCCTTGGCGTGGCGGTTGCCCAGGGCCGCGGACTGCTCCAGATACTCCAGCTTCTGCCGCATGCCGCCCGCGCTGAGGGCCTGGCGGTAAAGCCGCTCTCCCTCGTCCAGCGGCGGCTGCTTCTTTTTTCCAAAACCAAAAAGGCCCATGATTTCATCCTCTCCCCGTTTTTTCGCCGCGCCGCGCGCGGCCGCTTTTGAAAATACTCTACCACATCGCCGCTTTCCGCGCAACAAAAAACGCCTGGGGCCCAGGCGAAAAAACAAAAAAGAACACCCCCAGGGGTGTTCTTTTTGAAAACTCCAGACAGGACCGATCAGCCGATCTTGTTCAGCTTCAGGGTCATGGCGCTCTTCTTGTGCGCGGCGTTGTTCTTGTGGATCAGGCCCTTGCTGGCGGCCATGTCGACCTTCTTGACGGCGACCTTGTAAGCGCCCTCCGCCTCGGTGCGATTGCCTTCTTCGGCAGCAGCCTCGAACTTCTTGATCGCGGTCTTCATAGCGGACTTCTGGACCCGGTTCTGAGCGTTGCGCGCTTCAGCCAGCAGAACACGCTTTTTCGCAGACTTGATATTCGGCAAACCAAACACCTCCTCCAGCAGGATATTTGCATGGAGCACGTCTCCATACTCCGTGCAGGATGATATTTTACCATCATCAACGAGAAAAAGCAAGGATTTTTTTCGATTTTTCAATATTTTTTTGCATAAGGCGGGCAAATCCTCAAAAAATAATGGGGAAATACCACATTTAGTACTTTTTCCGAAACGAGGACACAAAACATGCCGACAAAACGAACCGACCTGGCCGACGAGGCCGGGGAACTTTTCGCCCGCGGCGCCGAGAAAACCACGGCCCTGCCCGGCGTCCGCGCCCGGCGCTATGAGCGCCGCCGCTGCGCCGTGACGGCGGTGCAGGTGCTGGACGCCCGGGGGAGCCGGGCCATCGGCAAACCTGTGGGCAAATACCTCACCGTGGCCCTGCGCAGCGAAAGCCCCGCCGACCCCTGCTTTTCCGAAGAAGCATTGTGCATCGCCGAGGAGCTGCGCCGCCTGCTGCCGCCCCGGGGCGGCAGCGCGCCGGTGCTGGTGGCGGGGCTGGGGAACCGCGCCGTCACCGCCGACAACGTGGGGCCGGCGGTGGTGGAGAACCTGCTGATCACCCGCCATCTGGAGGGCAGCCTGCCGGCGGACTTCCCGCCCCTGGCGCCGGTGTGCGCCGTGGCCCCCGGGGTGCTGGCCGCCACGGGGGTGGAGAGCGCCGAGGTGGTCCGGGGCGTGGCCGCGCGCGTCCGGCCCGCCTGCGTCATCGTGGTGGACGCCCTGGTCGCCCGGCGGCTGGAGCGGGTGTGCCGCACAGTGCAGCTGTCCGACACGGGTCTGGTGCCCGGCTCGGGCGTGGGCAACCACCGCGCCGCGCTGAACGAGGACACCCTCCACGTGCCGGTGCTGGCCGTGGGCGTGCCCACGGTGATCGAGGCCGCCACCCTGGCGGCGGACCTGCTGGAAAGCGGGCGCGCCGCCGCGCCGGAAGCCTGGGCCGCCGGGGAAAACGCCGTGGTCACTCCCAAGGACATCGACGGCCAGATCCGCCGCCTCGGGCGTCTGGTGGGGCTGGGCATCAACCTGGCGCTGCAGCCGGCCCTGGACGCGGAGGACCTGGCCGCCCTGCTGGGATGACTGCACGCTTTCACAACGAAACCCCCGAAAACGGCAGTTTTTTCCAAAGGCGGGCCAAAAAGCGGACCTGCCCCTTTACAAACAGAGAAAACGCGCTATAATAAAGGCACAACTCAATGGTGTTGTTTTTTCAGGGCAGGGTGCAAGTCCCTACCGGCGGTATAGCCCGCGAGCCGAAAGGTACGATCCGGTGAGATTCCGGAGCCGACAGTACAGTCTGGACGAAAGAAAAACCAAACCGCGGCAGCTTCGCTGTCCCCTTTGTCTGCTCTGGATCGGGAATTTTCCCTCCAGAGTTTTTTTGTCTTCGGGACGGCGGAAACAAACGGATCGGCGCTCTGAACAAAACAGTCGGAGCGCCGTTTTTTTGCGCGCCTCCGGCGGAGGAAGGAGGAACGCTGTGAACGACGAACAGTATATGCGCCGGGCCATCGACCTGGCCAAACGGGGCATTCCCTGGGCCAGCCCCAACCCCCTGGTGGGCGCGGTGATCGTGAAGGACGGCCGCGTCATCGGCGAGGGGTGGCACGAAAAATGCGGCCAGCTCCACGCCGAGCGCAACGCTTTGAAAAACTGCGCCGAGGACCCCGCCGGGGCCACGGTCTATGTGACGCTGGAGCCCTGCTGCCACCAGGGGCGCACGCCGCCCTGCACCGAGGCCCTCATCGCGGCGAAGGTCGCCCGGGTGGTCATCGGCTCCCGGGACCCGAACCCGAAGGTCTCCGGCGGCGGCGCGGCGGCGCTGCGGGCGGCGGGCATCGCCGTGGAGGAGGACTTCCTGCGCGGCGCGTGCGACGCGCTGAACCCCATCTTTTTTCACTACATCACCACAAAAACGCCTTACGTCGCGCTGAAATACGCCATGACCGCCGACGGCCGGCTGGCCACCCGCACCGGCGCGTCCCAGTGGATCACCGGCGAAGCGGCCCGGGCCCATGTCCACGGCCTGCGCAGCCGCTACCGGGCCATCCTGGCCGGCATCGGCACGGTGCTCTCCGACGACCCGCAGCTCAACTGCCGCATAGAGGGCGGGCGGGACCCCGTCCGCATCGTCTGCGACAGCGGCCTGCGCATCCCCCTGGACGCGCAGCTCTGCCGCACGGCGAAAACGCAGCCGACCATCGTGGCCTGCGCCCGGGAAAACACGGAAAAGCGGGCGGCTCTGGAAAAGCTCGGCGTCACGGTGCTGCATCTGCCCGGCGCCGACGGACGGGTGGACCTCCGGGCCCTGATGGCCGTCCTCGGCGGGCAGGAGATCGACAGCGTCCTCATCGAGGGCGGCGCCGCCGTCCACTGGGCGGCGCTCGAAAGCGGCATCGTCCAGCGGCTGCACGTCTATGTGGGCGCAAAGGTATTCGGCGGCGCGGCGGCCCCCGGCCCCGTGGGCGGCGCGGGCGTCGCCGCCGTGGCAGACGCCTTTTCCCTGGGCGCGCCCCAGGTGGAGGTCTTCGGAAAAGACGTGCTGCTGACGTACGATCTGGAAAAGGAGCGATGAGCCATGTTCACCGGGATCATTGAAGAAGTGGGCGCCGTGCGCGGCGTGGTGTCCGGCAGCGCCTGGGGCAGCATCACCGTGGGCGCAAAGCGCGTCCTGGAAGGCACAAAGCGGGGCGACAGCATCGCTGTCAACGGCGTTTGCCTGACGGTGACGAACCTGTTTCCCGACGGCTTCACCGCCGACGTGATGGCGGAGACCCTGCGCCGCAGCAATCTGGGCGCCCTGCGCGCCGGCGACCGGGTGAACCTGGAGCGGGCCCTGGCCGCCGACGGCCGCTTCGGCGGCCACATCGTCAGCGGCCATGTGGACGGCCTGGGCGAGATCACGGAGATCCGCCGGGAGGGCAACGCCCACTGGGTGACCCTGGCCGCGCCGCCGGCGCTTCTGGAGCTGGTGGTGGAAAAGGGCTCCATCGCCATGGACGGCGTCAGCCTGACCGTGGCAGCGCGGACGGAGGGAACTTTTTCCGTGTCCCTGATCCCCACCACCGCGGCGGACACCACCCTGCTGCAAAAAGGCGTGGGGGCAAAGATCAATCTGGAAACGGACATTGTGGGCAAATACGTCCGCCAGCTGCTGCGCGTGCCGGCGCAGACAGCGGCCCGGGACGCAGAGAGCCGCATCAGCGAAGCATTTTTGAAACAATACGGATTTTGAACCGACCGATCTTCAAGGAGGGAATCTGGATGAAACTGAGCACTGTGGAAGAAGCGATCGAGGAACTGCGCGCCGGAAAGATCATTCTGTGCATCGACGACCCCGACCGGGAAAACGAGGGCGACATGATCTGCGCCGCCCAGTTTGCCACCACCGAAAACGTCAACTTTATGGCCAAATACGCCAAGGGCCTGATCTGCACGCCCATGAGCGAGGACGTGGCCCGCCGCCTGGGCCTGGAGCAGATGGTGAAAGTCAACACCGACAACCACTGCACCGCCTTCACCGTGTCCATCGACCACATGGACACCACCACCGGCATCAGCGCCGAGGAGCGGGGCTACACCTGCCGCAAATGCGCCGACCCGGACACCCGGCCCGAGGACCTGCGCCGGCCCGGCCATGTGTTCCCGCTGGTGGCCCGGCGGGGCGGCGTCCTCAAGCGCAACGGCCACACCGAGGCCACCGTGGATCTGTGCCGTCTGGCGGGCCTCACCCAGTGCGGCCTGTGCTGCGAGGTCATGCGCGACGACGGCACCATGATGCGCACGACGGAGCTTCTGGAGCACGCGGGAAAGTGGGGCATGAAGGTCATCACCATCCGCGCCCTGCAGGACTACTGCCGCCTGCACGACAAGCACGTCATCCGCGAGGCCGAGGCCAAGCTGCCCACAGCCTATGGCAATTTCCGCATCTACGGCTACACCGACGACCTGACCGGCGACAGCCATGTGGCCCTGGTCAAGGGCGACATCGGCGACGGGAAGGACGTGCTCTGCCGCGTCCACTCCGAGTGCCTCACCGGCGACGTGTTCGGCTCCGCCCGCTGCGACTGCGGCGACCAGCTCCACACCGCCATGCAGCGCATCGAGGAGGAGGGCCGGGGCGTCCTGCTCTACATGCGCCAGGAGGGCCGGGGCATCGGCCTGATCAACAAGCTGAAGACCTACGTCCTCCAGGAGCAGGGCTATGACACCGTGGAGGCCAACATCAAGCTGGGCTTCGCCGCCGACCTGCGGGAATACTGGATCGGCGCGCAGATCCTGCGGGATTTGGGCGTCAAGGAGCTGCGCCTGCTGACGAACAACCCCAGCAAGGTCTACGGCCTGAGCGGCTTCGGCATCGAGATCACCGAGCGGGTGCCCATCGAGATCAAACCCCAGGAATACGACCGGTTCTATCTGAAAACCAAACAGGATAAGATGGGCCACCTGTTCACGGTGGATCAGAACTTGGCGTAATTCTTTGCCCCGGCAGGGGCGATTTCGGCGGCTGCCGCCGCCGGGGCTCTTTGTCGGGCCCTGCAGGCCCGGGGGCTGGCTTTGTGCACACCAGCCACCTCCGGGGCCTCCCGGCCCCGGACCCCGGGTGACTTTCTGGCCGGCCAGAAAGTCACCAAAGAGCCGCCAAAGGAGGAGGCGTTCCGATTCGCCTCCCCCTTTGGAATCCCTCTCCCCACCGGCCAAGGCC
>CAJFFX010000014.1 GCA_904374485.1 Candidatus Pseudoscillospira falkowii
GCGCACCGGCTTCACCGTGGTGGAGTGGGGCGGCGCGGAGGTCTCCTGAATCCCCCGGAAAAACAAAAAACCCACACCGAAAGGGTGTGGTTTCCTGTCCGCTCCGGGGAAATTACCGCTCGCTGGGAGTAGCCGTCTGGTGCTCGTAGATCAGGTCCTCCAGATCCGCGGAAGCCTGGGCGTTTCCATTCTGATACAGCATCCTGTTCACCTCCTCTTGTGGGATCTATCTCTAGTTTACCGGGGCGCCGGCGGCAAAACAAGCGAGATTCTGTAAAAGAAATATGAAGTTTTTGCGAACAAAGGAAGGAGAGGCGTCTATGTCCCATCAAACCGTGATCGTCCTGGACTTCGGCGGCCAGTATAACCAGCTGATCGCCCGCCGGGTGCGCGAATGCAATGTGTACTGCGAGGTCCACCCCTACAATATGCCCCTGGAAAAAATCAAGGAATTCGCCCCCATCGGCATCATTTTCACCGGCGGCCCCAACAGCGTCTACGAAGAGACCTCCCCCCATGTGGATGAGGAAGTGTTCCGCCTGGGCGTGCCGATCCTCGGCATCTGCTACGGCTGCCAGCTCATGGCCCACACCCTGGGCGGCTCCGTCACTGCCGCCACCGACGCTTCCGCCCGCGAATACGGCAAGACCGAGACGTATTTCGACACCGCCTGCAAGCTCTTCCGCAACCTGAGCGAAAAGAGCATCACCTGGATGAGCCACGGCGATTATATGGAGCGCGTGCCCGAGGGCTTCTCCCTGGTGGCCCACAGCGACAACTGCCCCAACGTGGCCATCTGCGACGAGAAGCGCGACTTCTACGGCGTCCAGTTCCACCCCGAGGTGAACCACACCGAAAACGGCACCGCCATGCTCCGCAATTTCCTCTATGAAATCTGCCATGCCCATGGTGACTGGACCATGAGCGACTACCTCAAGACTCAGATCGCCGCTCTGCGGGAAAAGATCGGCGACGGGAAGGTGCTGCTGGCCCTGTCCGGCGGCGTGGATTCCTCCGTGGCCGCCGCGCTGCTGGCCCAGGCTGTGGGCAAGCAGCTGACCTGCGTGTTCGTGGACCACGGCCTGCTGCGCAAAAACGAAGGCGACGAAGTGGAAGCTGCCTTCCGCCAGTGGGATATCAACTTTGTCCGCGTGGACGCCGAGCGCCGCTTCCTGGACAAGCTCAAGGACATCTCCGACCCCGAGCGCAAGCGCAAGATCATCGGCGAGGAGTTCATCCGCGTATTCGAAGAGGAAGCCAAGAAGATCGGCCGCGTGGACTTCTTGGTCCAGGGCACCATCTATCCCGACGTGATCGAGTCGGGCCTGGGCAACAGCGCCGTCATCAAGAGCCACCACAACGTGGGCGGCCTGCCCGACTATGTGGACTTCCGGGAGATCATCGAGCCGCTGCGCCTGCTGTTCAAGGACGAAACCCGCCAGCTGGGCCGCGAACTGGGCCTGCCGGAATACCTGGTCATGCGCCAGCCCTTCCCCGGCCCCGGCCTCGCCATCCGCGTCATCGGCGACATCACCAAGGAAAAGCTGGACACCCTGCGCGACGCCGACGCCATCTTCCGCGAAGAGTGCGCCAAGGCCGGCGAGGATAAAAAGCTCAATCAGTATTTCGCCGTGCTGACCAATATGCGCTCCGTGGGCGTCCAGGGCGACGGCCGCACCTATGACTACACCCTGGCCCTGCGTGCCGTCACCACCACCGACTTCATGACCGCCGACTGGGCCCGCATCCCCTACGACGTCCTCGACCGCATCAGCGTCCGCATCGTCAACGAAGTCCCCCACATCAACCGCATCGTCTACGATATCACAAGCAAACCGCCTGCCACGATCGAGTGGGAGTGACTGGAAAATATTGGCAATTCCCGCATGAACCCCCTTGTCATAACTGCATTTTCCAAGCTTTATCGCCCCTGGGGCTGCAATTTGGCAATGGGATCATGATTTCAAAAGCAAAGAGCTGGCTGATTCGTGAAAATCAGTCAGCTCTTTTCCATTTGTCCCCGCAGAACAGCTTCCCCCCCTCCGCCAGCGGCATAACCGCTGGCGCGGCGGAAGCGGATAGAAAACTACTATGAAAAAATCCGCTCTGGCAAGCAGGAAAAGCCGTTTCACGAAATTATCCTGCAAGTGGGCAACAAGGACGACATGAGCGCCGACAGCGCCGAAGGACGGCTGGCGGCGGATTTCTCCGCCGACCCGGAGGAAATTCTGCCGGAGGCCGGGACGCTGGAGAGTGCCAAGTCCTACCGGGAGAAAAAGGCAAAGCCCCTGCTGGCGAAGATCGTAAAGGTGCTGCGCTCCCTGCTCCGCAAGTACCTTGACCTAAAAGGGAAGTTTGACCGTCTGCAAGGGGACTATGACCGTGTGCGGGAGGGCAACGCTCGGCTGTCTGACCGATTGATGGAGGTGAAGTTGGAAAACAAAAAACTGCGGCAGATCTCCGCCGACTATACACGGGTCAAGCGGGTCTTTGGCCCGGAACAGGTGGAGGCGGCTGTGGAGGCCGACAAGCAGAGGGAACAGGCGGAGAAAGGACGCAAGCGGCCCCGGCGCGCCCTTGACTGGGGAGGGCGGTAAATAAGCAAGATATAGTAAAAGACACCGTTGCCAAATATTCGGCAACGATGTCTTTTTTATTTATTTTTTCATGAGTGGAGCGCCTATATTCCACGCCTGTCCGACCTTTTCTCCAATGGCATAATAGCCGTTCTGGAACTGATCGAACACAAAAGCATTTAACTTTACCGGATCAACCCTGCCCTTGTCATCCAAGACATCTTCATCAGCAAGAACACCAACAATCTCTCCGATGACATGATGGCCGTAAACCTCCATTTTATCCTCGACCACTCTACACTCCAGCGTCAGAGGAAATTCCTCCACAATAGGAGCGTCAACCTTTTTGCTCTTTACTGCCGTCAACCCTGTGCGCTTGAACTTATTTGACATTTTATTCCCGGTGGCAATGCCAAAGAAGTCCGCCGCCTCAATGTGGGGAATGTCGGCAATACTGAGCGTAAATGCCTTACGCTTTTTGATGTTTTCGGACGTTTTATGATCTTCGCCAATATTAAGAGAAACCATATTTTCCGCACAAATGCCGCCCCATGCCATATTCATCACATCAACCACATCGTTGTCTCCGTAGGTAGAAATCATCAATACCGGCATAGGAAACAGGTAGGGTTTTACGCCTAAATCCTTTTTCATAAGAATAACCTCCGTTTTGGATTTGGATTGACTTTCCTAAGTTATCTATTTATAATTATAGCGTGTAGCAGAAATATTACAAGTACTGTCAAGAAATATAGGTGCTTTCTTTTGAGGAAGTGTTAAAATGTCTCTAAAATATATCGAAAAGTCCAATTTTGAGGATACCGGCTTTAGCTATACAATGTCTCTCATCAGCGGCAAACATAAAATGGTAATTCTATATTGCTTAATGGAATTTGAGCCGGTGAGATTTAATGAAATGAAAAGATATTTGGGAAATATCACAGACAAGACATTAAGCAATAATTTAAAGGAACTGGAAAACGACAGACTGATTATTAGAAAAGAGTATCCTCAAATACCGCCTAAAGTGGAGTACTCCCTATCCCCAAGGGGAAAATCACTTATGGAGGTTTTAGATCAGTTATGTCTATGGGGAGAAGAAAACCGAATTTAGTTTTAACGGCGGCACGATAGCAAACCCGGTCAGGGCCGTCAATGGTCGAGATAAACGGCACACAAGTGCGCCGCCATTGATCGCCCCGCCCGGTCTTGCTTTAGGGTAATCAAGGCGGGCAAGCCCCAAGGGTGCTTGCCCGCCTCCTTTGATTTTGGGCGGGGCCGGTTGTCGAATTGCGTCCCATGGTGGGATTGATTTCCGCCGGGGGCGGAAATCAATCCCCTATTGCCTGGGAGCGTAAACGCTCCCAGGCGGTGGCCGAAATTAGTCTCGATTCGGGATCAAGAAGCTGTCCCCCGATCACAGGGGGAGCGAACCGCTTGCCGTTTATCGGCAGCACCAACGCCAGCATACCGCAGCCAGCACCAAAACGCAATCCTTTGCCGGAGCGCTTCGGGAGCGATGCTGCCGGATGATCCAACCGCAAATCATCGCAAAAAGGAGCATGCGCAATGATCCGTGACATCTGTAAAGACGAGGCTTTTCTGGCCCGGAAGGCGGAGAACGCCGGGCCGGAGGATCTGCAAACCGCCGCCGACCTGCTGGAAACACTGGCCCACCATAAGGACGGCTGCGTGGGCATGGCGGCCAATATGATCGGGGTAAACCGGCGTATTATCGTCTTTGACAACGAGGGCGCATATATGGTCATGTTCAACCCGGAGATCGTGAAAAAATCCGGACCCTACGAAGCCGAGGAGGGCTGTCTCTCCCTCGCCGGCACCCGGAAGGCCCGGCGCTGGCAGACCATCAAGGTGCGCTGGCAGAATGAAAAATTCCAGGAGCGTTTCAAGACCTTCACCGGCTGGACGGCTCAAATCATCCAGCACGAGATCGACCACTGCGAGGGAATCATTATATGAAAAAATGCAAAATCACCGTCATGCGCATCACGCGCTACGAGGATCTAATGGCCCGGTACGAAAATCCCATCTCCCACGCCTGCAACATGGCGGAGGGGCAGATCTTCGTGGCCAACGGCTGGGAAAAGCCGGAGGGCTTCTGCCAGAGCGCCTGGGACACCCTCTCCCCCTTCGTGCTGGCCCTGAGTCACGGCGGGGAGAATTTTTACGACGGCTGGATGAAAAATCCGCGCTCTGCCATGCTTTCCTGCAGCGACGGCTTCCGCCCCGTGAGCTTCCTGGTGGAGGCCCTGGACGAGGACGCAGAGTAAAAAAAAGGGACCGCCGGAGCGGTCCCTTTTTTACTCACTTGGCCCAGCAGTCCACCGCATCCCGCAGAAAGTGGGCGCAGCCGGGCATGATTTTATCGTAATAGGCTGTGAAGCGCGGATCGTTCACATAAAGCTCCACGATCCGTCCGATCAGCCGCCAGACCGCTTTCTCCGTACACAGGCCGCGGCGCTTCAGATATTCGTATTCCCCGATGATTGGATCATAGTCCCGGCAGGTGGCCGTGTACATGTCCATGACGATCTCGTTGCGCAGATTCTTTTGCTGCCGAAATGGACCGCGATCTGCCCGGCGCTGGCGCCGGCATGCTTTGCGATCAGGCGCAATGCTTTTTCGGCATTTTCCGCCAAAATCCCTCCCCCGGACCGGCGGCGCGGCAGGAAAAAACGGCGCAGCACCAGCTGCGCCGTTTTTTCACTTGGAAACATAGGGAGGCTTTTTCTTTCTATTCGCCGGGCGGCAGAGCCGCCGCGGGAACATTGCTTGGCTTTTGCCCCTTATTTCAGGCGCAGGACCGCGCTTTCCACAAGGGCCTGGATCTCATTGATCTTGTACTTGTTGTGGGACATGGGCATGGCGTGCTTGACGGCGATCTCGCCGGCTTCGCGGGCCACTTCCTCGGTGATCTCTCTGCCCACGAGGAAAGCTTCCACCTCGTTCAGCCGGACAGGCACGGGGGCCGCGCCGCCCAGGACCAGCTTCGAGCGCAGGATCTTGCCGTCCTCTACGCCGAAGATGGATGCCAGGCTGACAATGGCGAAATCGATGGACTCTCTGACGCGGAACTTGTCATAGTGCATCACGCAGCCGGTGTATTCGGGCACGCGGATGCCGGTGATGACTTCGCCGGCACCCAAAACCTTGCTGGGACGGGTCTCGGCGGTGCAGAATTCCGCGGCGGGCACTTCGCGCAGGTTCGTCTTAATCTGGGCGTCCAGCGCGATCAGGACCGGCGCCATGTCGGAGGGATGGACCGCATAGCAGCCGCAGTTCATGCAGCGCGTGGCTTCCTTGGCGGCCTCTTCCATGATCGGGGCGATTTCGTCCTCCAAATCGAGGTTGCGCTGTTCCTTAGGGATCTCCTTCAGCTTCAGGCCGGCAGCTTCCTTGATGCCCTGCTCATCGTAGGTCAGGAAGGGCAGCTGGATCTGCTTGCCCACGCAGGTGTGGGGCTCGGTCACGCCCAGGTACTTGTTGATGCCGTGGGCGGCTCTGTGACCGTTGGCAATGCACTGGATCACGGTGGAGGGTCCGGTGGTGACGTCGCCGGCGGCGAAAACGCCCTCGCGGGAGGTCATCTGGGTCTCCTCTTCCACGTCGATCAGGCCGCGGCCCGTCAGCTGCAGCTGATACTTCTCATCCAGGAAGGACAGGTCCACCTGCTGGCCGACGGCCATCAGGATATTCTCGGCGCTGACGGTGATCTTCTCGTTTTCGTCGTAAGTGGGGTTGAAATGGCCCTCTTCATCGGTGACGGACAGGCACTTTTTCAGCTCCATACCCTTGACCTTGCCGTTTTCGCTGAGCACCTTGGACAGGCCCCAGGAAGGCATGATCTCGATGCCCTCTTCCTTGGCGCGCGCCACTTCCTCCTGGCCGGCGGGCATTTCGTCCTCCCGCTCCAGGCAGGCCAGGATCACGCGCTTGGCGCCCAGGCGCTTGGCGGACATGGCCACGTCCATGGCCACGTTGCCGCCGCCGGTGACGAGGACTTCCTCGCCGACCTTACCGTTCATCCAGTCGTGGACCTGCACCAGGAAGTCCAGGCCGAAGACCGTCAGCTCTTCGCCGGAGAGGCCCAGCACCGGGCGCTTCCAGGTGCCGGTGGCATAGTAGACGCTGTCGTACTGCGCTTCCAGCTCGGCCGGGGTGATGTCCGTGCCGACCTTGGTGTTCGTCTTGAACTCCACGCCCATATTGCGGTACTGCGCGATCAGGGCGCGGACCTTGTCCTTGGGCAGGCGATAGGCGGGGATGGCATACATCAGCATGCCGCCGGCCTCGGGCATGGAATCATAGACCACCACGTCGTTGCCGGCCATACGCAGATAGTAGGCCGCGGACAGGCCGGCGGGGCCGGAGCCGATGACGGCCACGCGCTTGCCGGTGCTCTCCTTGGGGGCCACATAGAACTGGTCGGCATGCTCCAGGATGTACTCGCCGATGTAGCGCTCCACGTTGCGGATGGCGACGCTCTCGCCGTGGCCGTTCTGGTTGCAGGCGGCCTGGCAGAAATGGGCGCAGACGCGGCTGGTGATCATGGGCATGGGGTTGACGTCCATGATGATCTGGGCGGCGCCAGCGAAGTTGCCCAGGCGCACCTGCTCCATATAGGCGGAGATGTCGGTGCCGGCGGGGCAGGCCGCGCGGCAGGCGGTGGTGCCCATGCGCACGCCGCCGAAGATGGAGTGATAGCGGTTGTCGCCCTGCTCGGCATAGCAGTGGTCGCCGCCCTTGCGGCGGCACACCATGCGGCCGCCGGCCTCATGGGGATAGCGGTAGAACCAGCAGCGGACGTCCTGGCACAGGTTGCCGCCCACGGTGCCCTTGTTGCGGATCAGGGGCGAGGCGATGGAGTGGGCCGCTTCGGCCAGCATGGGGACTTTCTCCCGCACCACAGGGGATTCCTCGATCTCCGTCAGGGTGGTCAGAGCGCCGACGGTCAGCGCGCCGTCCTCTTCCTTGATGCCCTTGGACTCGGGGATGCGCTTGATATCCACTAGCGTGTCGGGGTTTTCGCAGAGGATCTCGGTTTTCAGCGTGCCAAGAAGGTCGGTACCGCCGGCGAGGACACACGCGTTTTCGCTCTTCTTCAACAGTTCGCCGGCCTCCGCGAAGGACGCGGCGCGTTCATATTTGAATTCTTTCATCATTTTGCCAGCACCTCCTTATTTCTGGACCTTACCCAACGCTTCCAGGATCACGTCAGGCGTGGCAGGATATCTCTTGATGTCGACGCCGATGGCGTTGGAAATGGCCATCATGCAGGCGCTCGCCGTGCAGGCGCCGGCGTTCTCGCCGATACCGACCGCCTTGAAGTAATAGGAGTTGATCGGGTTCTCCAGCACGGACAGGCTGAAGGGCGGGAACTCGTTGAAGGGACGCCACTTATAGTCGATCATGTTGCAGGTCAGCAGACGGCCGGTGGCGGGGTCGATGATGTTCTCCTCGTACAGGGCCGTATCCAGAGAGGCCGAGCCGATACCGCCGTGCATCTGCATTTCCAGGGCGGCGGGGTCGATGATCTGACCGGCGTCGGAGCCGCTGAGCATATCGATGACCTTGGCAAGGCCGGTCTTGGTGTCCACTTCCACCTCGACAAAGCTGGAAACGCAGCTGGGGGTGGAGAAGTTCTCCATGTGGCGGCCAAAGCCGGTCAGCGTGCAGAACTGCGGCACCAGCGCGTTCCAGGGCACCCACAGCTCGGGGCGGGAGATGGAGCGCACGCCGAAGTTGTAGAGCTCCAGGAACTCGGGCTCCACATGCAGGATGGGGGAGGCCAGCTTGATCAGCTGCTGGGCCGCATCCTGGGCTGCCTTGACCGCCGCGCGGCCGCAGGTGATGGTGCCGCGGGAGCCGCACAGGCCGGTGTTGACGCCGTTGAACATATTGTCGGGATCGGTGATCTTCACCATTTCATAGGGCACGCGCAGCACTTCGGCGACCTGCTTGAGGACGTTGCTGCGCTGGCCCATGCCGCTCTCGGTGACGTCCATCTGGAGGACGATGTCGCTCTTGGGCTCGGTGATGCGGGGGACGATGTGGACGAAGCCCTCGGTCCAGGACTCGCCGACGTCGGCGTTGCCGCAGACGGATACGCCCAGGCCGCGCTTATACCGGCCGTCGGGGGAGACGTAAGAGGGAACGCCCCAGCCCTTCCAGCGGTCCTTCCAATGGAACTTTTCCGCCGCCACATCGATGGATTCATCGTAGTTGATGGACTCGTCGCAGGTCCAGAACTTGCCGTCGCGCCAGATGTACTTCTGGCCGCCGTGGATGTAGTTCTTCTTGAAGGCCTCCACAGGGTCCACGTTGGCTTCGCGCATGATGCGGGTCATCAGCAGGGACAGGCAGGCGTTCAGCTCCTGGCCGCCGTAGCCGCGGACCACGCCGGCGGGGTTCTTGTTGGTCATGACGCAGTTGCTCATCAGATCCCAGTTCTCGGCCTGGCCGCAGAACAGCTGGCACTCGCCGAGACCCACGGAGATCTGCCCCTGGGTGGTGGAGCTGAAGCAGCCGCAGTCCACGTCCCAAACGCCCTGCACCGCGCGGATGATGCCGTCCTTGTCGCAGCCCATCTTGGCCTTGATCTGGCTGCCCAGGCGGGTCTCATGGATCACGAAATGCTCCGTCTTGGACTGCATCCACTTCACAGGGCGGCCGTTGGTCGCCTTGGACAGCAGGCAGCAGTACTGGCAGGGAAGCACCAGGGCGTTCTTGCTGCCGTAGGAACCGCCGACGTTGAAGGACTTGGCATGAACACGGAAGCCCGGGATGACCGTTTCGTTCTGGATGGTCATGATGAAGGCGCTCTGGGTGGTGCCGTAAACGAGATAGTTGTCGCCGCCCTCCCACTTGGCGATGATGCCGGGACTCTCGGGGGGCAAGGGCGTGGGCTTCTGGGCGAACTCGACGAAGTCCTCGGCGATAAAGTCGCACTCTTCAAAGCCCTTTTCAATGTCGCCGCGCTGGATGTGGTACCAGGGGCCGTCGGGCTGCATGCCGGCCCAGCCGCCGGGAGCGATGTTGTGGGCCAGGTCTTCCCGGTCATACAGCTGGGGCGCGCCGTCCTGGGTGGCTTCCACCGCGTCGTAAACGGGCTCCAGTTCTTCATATTCGACCTTGATCAGCTCCAGAGCCGCCTTGGCGATGTCCTCGGTGTCGGCGGCCACGATGGCCACGCCGTCGCCCACGAAGTGGACGCGCTTGCCGAGGATGGGCTTCATGGGAGGAAGGCCCATGCCCCAGGAGGGGTCGCAGTCCTCATAGGTCAGCACCGCGTGGACGCCGGGCAGGGCCTTGGCGGCGGCGGTGTCGATGCTCACGATGTTCGCATGGGGCAGCGGGCTCTTCAGCACGGCGCAGAACAGCGCGTCCTTGACGGTGTAGTCGTCCAGGAAGACCGCTTTGCCGGTGACGATGTCCTTGGCGTCGATGCGCTGGCAATTTTTGCCCACATACTTGTAGTTGGATTTGCTGGTCAGATGATCCGATCTGGTTTCATACTTCGTCATTTCTGAGCGCCCCCTTCCTGTGCAATGGCCTCAACGGCGTCAAACACATGGTACTGGCTGATGCATCTGCAGAAGTTGCCCGCCAGCGCCTCGCCGATCTCTTCTCTGGTGGGATGCGGGTTCTTCAGCAGCAGGCCCTTGGCCGCCATGATGATGCCGGGCGTGCAGTAGCCGCACTGGAACGCATAATGGTCGATGAACGCCTGCTGCAGGGGATCCAGCTCGCCCTTCTCATTCGTCAGGCCCTCGATGGTCGTGACCTTTTTGCCGTCCACTTCCACGGTGAGCACCGTGCAGGAAGGCACCGCCACGTCGTCCACCAGCACCGTGCAGCAGCCGCAGGCGCCGTCGTTGCAGCTGAGCTTCGCGCCGGTGAGGCCGAAGCGCTCTCTCAGTGTTTCCAGCAGCGTCTCCGCCGGCTTCAGCTGTCCGAAGGCGTCGCCCACAGACAGCGTGCGCTCGATCCCGTTGAGCGTAAATGTCACTTTCGTCAATTCCATTTACCCATACCTCCTTCGTTTTTCTTTCCTGAGTTTGTTTACGCAGTTGTTTCCAGCATACAACTGTTTTATGATACAATTGTATTGTTATGTTCAGTATACCATGCCGCCCCTGTTTGTCAATTTCCGCCCGCGGCCTGTTTTGCCGCATATTTTTTGTGAAATCTATCCATAAATTCGGAAAACAGCCGCCGATTTCTCTACTTTTTTCCGAAAATCTTTCTCCCTCTTCTCCCCTTCCGGGCGGAGATTTTTTATTTTCTACCTATTTCACAAAATCCATTTGTATTGCTTACTACTTGCGGCGCTTCCATAGCCTTCTGATATCGTCCCGCCCTCCCCGCCGCGGCAGCGGGAAGAACTCTGCGCGGCAAAGGGGCGTCCTTTTCCCGCCGGAAAGCAGGCAAAAGCCCCGCTGCTGCTGCGTTTCCGCTCTTTCGCCGCCCCTTCTGCCGGCCGCGGCGCCCGCCGGCGGCGGCGGGGCTCTGCCCGCGCCGGCGGGCGCGGCAAAACCGCCCCGGCCCAGGGGGCGCTATTGACAATTCAATTGTATTATTTCTATAATGGACGCAGTACTGGCAGACCCCTGCCTGCCGCGGCCGCATCCGGCGGCCGCGCCGCCGGGGCGCCGTCCGCGCCCAGGCAGCCGGTCCCGTCTTTTCCCGGCAGCCGGGCGTTTTTTGCTGCCGGGGCCGCTGCAAAGGAGGCCTTTTTGCGCAGGATCTATCTGTGCCGGCACGGCATGCCGGCCTTCCCCCAAGGGGAAAAATGCTGCATCGGCGGCGGGAGCGACCCCGGTCTGTCCCCGCCGGGCAGGATGCAGGCCTGGCTCCTGGCCCGGGAACTGAAGGCGCGGCCCGTCCGCGTATTCCACAGCGGCATGCGCCGCGCCGCCCAGACCGCCGCTTACCTCTCCGAACAGGCCCGGCCCCTTCCCGCTTTTCGGGAGCTGGACATGGGGCAGTGGGAGGGCCTGACCTTCGATGCGATCCGCCGCCGCTTTCCGGAGGAATACGCCCGCCGGGGCGAGGACCCGGCGCGGTATCCGCCCCCCGGCGGCGAATCCCTGGCCGCCGCCGCGGCCCGCGCCGCAGAAGGGCTGCGCGCCCTGCTGGCGGACACCGAAGGCGACCTCGCCGTCGTGGCCCACGCCGGCGTGATCCGTCTGCTGCTGTGCGCCGCGGGCGGCGCGCCGCTGGGCGCGTTCCTCCGCTTTTCCCTGCCCTATGGCTGTTACTATGTCCTCGCCTGGGACGGCGCGCATCTCCGCGCAGAGGAAGCGCCCCGCAGGCCGGCCCCCGCCCGCAGCGCGGAAACCTGCCGCGCCCTGCTGCGCGCCGCCGGCGCCCCCGGGGCCGTGGCCGACCACTGCGCCGCCGCGGCGGACCTGGCCCGCGCGCTGTGCGCAAAAGTCGGGGGCAACGGGGACCTGGCCTTCCGCGCCGCGGCCCTCCACGACATCGCCAAGGGCTGCCCGGACCATCCCCGTGCCGGGGCGGACTGGCTCCGCGCCGTCGGCTGGGACGCCGAGGCGGACATCGTGGCCCGGCACCAGGACCTGGGGCCGGACGCCTCCCCCGAAGCGAAAGCCGTGTATCTGGCCGACAAACTGCTGCGGGGCACGGAGCGCGTCTCCCTCGCCGCGCGCTTTGCCGCCAGCCTTGAAAAATGCACAACGCCGGAAGCCCGCGCCGCCCATGACCGGCGCGCCGCGGAGGCCTTCCGCCTGGCCGCAGAATTTCATTTGCAGGAAACCGCCCCAGAAAACAGTTGCTAAGGAGTGTTGACTATGGAAAAGATTTTTTCGGCCCTGCGGGAGCTGATCGCTTCCGGGGAAAACGCGGTGCTCGTCAGCGTGATCGCCTCCAGCGGCTCCACGCCCCGGGGCAGCGGCGCGAAGATGCTCGTCTGCAGAGACGGCTCCATCCGCGGCACCATCGGCGGCGGCGCGGTGGAATACCGCTCCATCGCCCTGGCGCGGCAGCTGCACGAAACGAAACAATCCGCCCTCCGCGCCTTCGACCTCTCCTCGGAGGACAAGTGCGACCTGGGCATGATCTGCGGCGGCAATGCCACCGTGTACTTCCAGTATCTCGCCGCGGGCGATCCCGTCCTTTCGGAGATGCTGGCCTGGGAACAGGAACTGCGCCGGCAGGAGACTGACGCCTGGCTCGTCACCGCCGTGACCGGGGACGGCGCGCCCCGGATGGGCATTTACGCCGAGGGACAGCTGCGCTTTATGGAGAGTGTGGACGAGGCCGCCGTCGCCGCCCATCTGGGCCCCAGATCCGTTCTGGTGCAGGGGGAGCCGATGCTGTACATCGAGCCCTTGATCCGCAGCGGCCGGGTCTACGTCTTCGGCGGCGGCCATGTGGCCCAGGCCCTGGTGCCGGTGCTCGCCGGTGTGGGTTTTCGCTGCGTGGTGTTCGACGACCGGGAGCGTTTCACCAGTCCGGCGCTCTTCCCCGACGCCGCCGGGCGCATCACCGGCGATTTTGACCGCATCGGGGACTTTCTCACCGTTTCCGAAAGCGACTGCGTTGTCATCATGACCCGGGGCCACGAGGCGGACTACACCGTTCTGGAGCAGGCCCTGGCCACCCCGGCCTACTACATCGGCCTCATCGGCAGCCGCAGCAAAATGGCCGCCACCCGGGAAAAGCTGGGCGCGGCCGGTTTCGGCGAGGCGGATTTCGCCCGCATCCACAACCCCATCGGCCTGCCCATCCTGGCCGATACCCCCGCGGAGATCGCCGTCAGCGTGGCGGCGGAGATGATCCTCGCCCGGGCCCAGCGGCGCAAAGACGCATGAGCCGACCGGTGATGATCTTCGGCGCGGGCCAGGCGGGCCGCGCCTGCCGCCGTCTGCTGGGACCCCAGTGGGACGTGACGGCCTTTCTCGACAACGACCGCTCCAAAAGCAGCATTCTGGGTATCCCCGTGCTCCCGCCCGAGGCCGCCTGCGGCGGCGCCGAGCGGGTGGTGATCGCCGTGGCCAATCCCCAGCGGGCCCGGAGCATGGCCAGCCAGCTGGAAGATCTGGGCTATTCCGGGGAGATCACCTTTTTCTCCGATTATCAGGCGCTGTTCGACGTGCGCGCCGCTGCGGCCCGCCTGCTGGCGGAGCACATGGAAGCGGACGGCGTCGCCGGCGACATTGCGGAGGTGGGCGTCTTCCGGGGCGCTTTCGCCGCCGTGCTCAACGGGGCGCTGCCAGCGCGGACACTCCATCTCTTCGACACCTTCGAGGGCTTTCCCGGCGAGCAGGCGGCCCTGGACCGGGAGCAGGGCTTCTCCGCCGCGGCCGCCGGCGATTTTGCCGACACCTCGCCCCAGGCCGTCCTTTCCGTCCTGCCCCATCCCGAAGCCGCCGTGATCCACCAGGGCGTGTTCCCCGGCACCTTCGCAGGGCTGGAACAGGCGCATTTCTGCCTTGTCAGCCTGGACGCGGACCTCTATCAGCCCACCCTGGACGCCCTGGAACTGTTCTGGCCCCGTCTCTCCGCCGGGGGCGTCGTGCTCCTGCACGATTTCAACAGCGCCCAGTACGGCGGCGCGGGCAGCGCCGCCCGGGCCTTCTGCGCCGGGCGGGGCATCGTCCCCGTGCCCCTGGGCGACCTGCACGGCACCGCCGTGCTCGTAAAGCAGGGAGCACAGCCATGAAGACCGGCGCCGTCATCGCCGCCGCGGGGCTCTCCTCCCGCATGGGGGCCTTCAAGCCCATGCTGGAGATCGGAGACACCACCGCCGTGCGGCGCATCATCACCGTGCTCCGCAGCGTTGGCGCGGACCCCATCGTTCTGGTCACGGGCCACCGCGCCGAAGCGCTGGAAGCCCACGTGGCGGACCTGGGCGTGATCTGCGTCCGCAACGAACAGTACCGCACCACGGACATGTTTGCCTCCGTTTCCCTGGGCATGGCGCGCATCTGCACACTGTGCGACCAATTCTTCTTCACTCCGGTGGACGTGCCCCTCTTTTCCCCGGAAACGGCCCGCGCCCTGCTCGCCTGCGGCGCGCCGCTGTGCAAGCCCGTCTGCAGCGGCAGGGACGGCCACCCGCTGCTGATCCGCAGCGACCTGGCCAAGGCCATTCTCCGCAGCGGCGGGGAGGGCGGCCTCAAGGGCGCGCTTTCCCGCTGCGGCTGCCCCGTCACCGCCGTTTTCGTCGACGACGAGGGCGCCGTTCACGACGCGGACACGCCGGAGGAATTCCGCCTTCTGGTGCAGCGCTGGCGCGACGGCGGCGGCAAACCCTGAGCGCCGCGTTTTCAAGCGACACTTCCTTCCTCATTTCCCTTTGCCAGCGCCCCCGGGCCGCGGCCGTCTGCCGGCCGCGGCCCGGGGGCGCTGACTTTTTTGCCGCCGCGGCGCAGAAAGGGTTCCGCCTTTGTCCAAAACGCCCATAGGACTCCCCGGAAACGCCCCCGGTTTTTCAGGAATCACGATTGCATTTAACCGCTTTTTCCAGTATAATTAACATTGCGGCAGTGTGACAAGAATTTTTGCCCGCTGCGCGCACTGCGATGGCAGGCAGACTGCGGCGGACCAGGCCTGTTTTCCCGCCGTACCGAACCGCCGCACAGCCCCCGCATCTGCTGTTGTCACAAAAATGTACAGTCAGTTTACAGATATATTTCTTGGGAGGGACTACACATGCCGCTGAATCCGAAGCTGAAAAAGGTCATGGTCATCGGCTCCGGCCCGATCGTCATCGGTCAGGCCGCCGAATTCGACTACGCGGGCACCCAGGCCTGCCGGGCGCTGAAGGAGGAGGGCCTGGAGGTTGTTCTGGTGAACTCCAACCCCGCCACCATCATGACCGACAACGCCATGGCCGACCATATCTACATCGAGCCGCTGACCCTGGAAACCGTCAAGCGCATCATCAAAAAGGAAAAACCGGACAGCATCCTGTCCACCCTGGGCGGCCAGACCGGCCTGACCCTCTCCATGCAGCTGGCAAAATCCGGCTTCCTGGAAGAAAACAACGTCATGCTCCTGGGCGCCGACCCCGACACCATCGACAAGGCCGAAGACCGCCAGATGTTCAAGGACACCATGGAAGCCATCGGCCAGCCCGTGATCCCTTCCAAGGTCGTCAACGTCCTGGAGGACGCCCTGGCTTTTGCCGACGAGATCGGCTATCCTGTCATCGTCCGCCCCGCCTTCACCCTGGGCGGCAGCGGCGGCGGTATCTGCTACAACAAGGCCGACCTGGAGCGCATCGGCGAGGCCGGCCTGCGCCTGAGTCCCATCACCCAGATCCTGGTGGAGCGCTGCATCGCCGGCTGGAAAGAGATCGAGTTCGAGGTCATGCGCGACAGCCACGGCAACGTGATCACCGTGTGCTCCATGGAGAACTTTGACCCCGTGGGCATCCATACCGGCGACTCCATCGTCATCGCCCCCACCGTCACCCTGGCGGACAAGGAGTATCAGATGCTCCGCTCCGCCGCGCTGGACATCATCACCGCCATGGGCATCGAAGGCGGCTGCAACTGCCAGTTCGCCCTGAACCCCGACAGCTTCGAGTACGCGGTCATCGAGGTCAATCCCCGCGTGTCCCGCTCTTCCGCCCTGGCCTCCAAGGCCACGGGCTATCCCATCGCCCGCGTGGCCGCCAAGATCGCCATCGGCTACACCCTTGACGAGATCCCCAACGCCGTCACCGGCAAGACCTTCGCCTGCTTCGAGCCCACGCTGGACTATGTGGTGGTCAAGCTGCCCAAGTGGCCCTTTGACAAATTCGTTTACGCCAAGCGCACCCTGGGCACCCAGATGAAGGCCACCGGCGAGGTCATGGCCATCGGCCAGAGCTTCGAGCAGGGCATCATGAAGGCCGTGCGCGGCGCGGCCATCTCCCTGGACTGCCTGCGCCAGGAAAAACAGGCCGCACGCAGCGACGAAGAGCTGCGCCAGAAGCTCCACGACCAGGACGACGAGCGCCTGTTCGTGATCTTCGAGGCCCTGCGCCGCGGCGTTTCCTGCCAGGAGATCCACGACATCACCAAGGTCGACCTGTGGTTCCTGGAAAAGCTGAAGCACCTGGCGGAGCTGGAGCACCGCATGGAGACCGAGCCTTTGACCCGGGACCTCTACCTCACCGCCAAGAAGTTCGGCTACCCCGACAAGGTCATCGAGCGCATCTCCGGCCAGGCCCTGCCCTGCCACATCCCCGCCGTATTCAAAATGGTCGATACCTGCGGCGCGGAGTTCAACGCCGAGACCCCCTATTTCTACAGCACCTATGACGAGGAGAACGAGGCTGCGGAGTTCATCGCCGAGCGCAACGATCCCCGCAAGACCGTCATCGTCTTCGGCTCCGGCCCCATCCGCATCGGCCAGGGCATCGAGTTCGACTACGCCTCCGTCCACTGCGTCTGGTCCCTGCGGGAGGCCGGCTTCCAGGTGGTCATCGTCAACAACAACCCCGAGACCGTGTCCACCGACTTCAATACCGCCGACCGCCTGTACTTCGAGCCCCTGACGCCCGAGGACGTGATGAACGTCATCGAAACGGAAAAGCCCTACGGCGTCGTGGTGGCCTTCGGCGGCCAGACGGCCATCAACCTGACGAAATTCCTGGAGAGCAACGGCGTCCACATCATCGGCACCAGCGGCGACTCCATCGATATGGCTGAAGACCGCGAGCGCTTTGACGAACTGCTGGAAAAACTCCAGATCAAGCGCGCCGCCGGTCACACCATCATGACCTGCGAGGAAGCCCTGAAAGCTGCCAACGACCTGGGCTATCCCGTACTGATGCGCCCCAGCTATGTGCTGGGCGGCCAGAACATGATCATCGCCTTCACCGACGACGATATCCGCGAATACATGGGCATCATCCTCAGCCACAAGATCGAAAACCCCGTGCTCATCGACAAATACCTGATGGGCACCGAGCTGGAGGTCGACGCTATCTGCGACGGCGAGGACATCCTGATCCCCGGCATCATGGAGCACATCGAGCGCGCCGGCGTCCACTCCGGCGACTCCATCGCCGTCTATCCCGCCTGGAATCTGGACGGCAAGACCACCGAGGACATGATCGCCTACACCAAGAACCTGGCCCTGGGCCTGAACACCCGCGGCCTGGTCAACATCCAGTATGTGGTCTATGAAAACACGATCTATGTCATCGAGGTCAACCCCCGCGCTTCCCGCACCATCCCCTATATCAGCAAGGTCACCGGCGTGCCCATGGTGGACCTGGCCACCCGCACCATGCTGGGCGAAAAGCTCCGCGACCTGGGCTACGGCACCGGCCTTTACCGCACGCCGCCGTATGTGGCCTGCAAGGTGCCCGTGTTCTCCTTTGAAAAACTGACGAACGTGGACGTGGCCCTGGGGCCGGAGATGAAGTCCACCGGCGAAGTGCTGGGCATCGGCAAGAACCTGGAGGAAGCCCTGTACAAGGGCCTGACCGCCGCCGGCTACAACATGAACAAGAAGGGCGGCGTCCTGGTCACCGTCCGCGACAGCGACAAGCACGAGATCGTGGACGTGGTGCGCAAATACGCCGAGCTGGGCTTCGACCTTTACGCCACCGAGGGCACCGCCAAGGCCCTGGAAGCCGTGGGCCTGAGCGTCCGGCACGTGGCCAAAATCAGCGACGGCACTGAGGAAAACACCGTTTCCCTGATGGAGACAGGCAAGATCAGCTATGTGATCTCCACCGATTCCAAGGGCCGCCTGCCCCAGCTGGACAGCGTGAAAATGCGCCGCAAGACCGTGGAACTGGGCATCCCCTGCCTGACTTCCCTGGATACGGCCAACGCCCTGGCCCGCAGCCTGCTGAGCCGCTATTCCCAGGAGACCACGGAGCTGGTGGACCTGAACCGGATGCGCAAAACGCCCATGAAGCTGCGCTTCACCAAAATGGAGGGCACCGGCAACGATTACATCTATTTCGACTGCATGCAGTATGAGATCCCCAGCCCCGAATCCATCAGCGTGATCCTGTCCGACCGCCACTTCAGCATCGGCTCCGACGGCATCATCCTCATCCTGCCCTCCTCCGTGGCCGACGCAAAGATGCGCATGTTCAACCGCGACGGCACCGAGGGCAAAATGTGCGGCAACGGCATCCGGTGTGTGGCCAAATACCTCTACGAGCACAACATCGTGCGCAAGAACCGCATGACCATCGAGACCCTCAGCGGCGTGCGCAAGCTGCACCTGTACATCCAGAACGACATCGTGGGTTCCGTGGCCGTGGATATGGGCAAGGCCCTCCTGGAACCCGCCCAGGTGCCCGTCCTGCTGGACGGCGAAACCGTCGTCGGCCGCCCCATCGATGTGGACGGCACGGAGTACAAAGTCACCTGCATGTCCATGGGCAACCCCCACTGCGTCACCTTTATGGACAATGTGGACACCCTGGACATCGCCAAAGTCGGCCCGGAATTCGAGCTGCACCCCCTGTTCCCGGACCATGTCAACACCGAATTCGTCCAGGTGCTCAACCGCGCGTCGCTGAAGATGCGCGTGTGGGAGCGCGGCAGCGGCGAGACCTGGGCCTGCGGCACCGGCGCCTGTGCCGCCGCCGTGGCCGCCGTGCTGAGCGGCTACTGCAGCTATGACCAGGACATCACCGTCCACCTCAAGGGCGGCAGCGTCATCATCCGCTACCAGAGCGACGGCACCGTCATCATGACCGGCGATGCAAAAACCGTCTTCCAGGGCAGCGTGGAGCTGTGAGCGCCCACACCGACCGATCCCAAAGATCCCGGAGGAGCCTTCCTCCGGGATCTTTTTGCGCCGCCGGCCGCCGCCGCGGCCGGAAAATTATTAATAATCTGTAAATCCCTGGGCAAAACAATGCAAAAGAGGCATTTTCCTTTTGCATATAATAAGGTGTTGTGCTATAATTTAGCTGTTATCATGCCCGCAAAATACATCCCACGAAAGGAAGAATACCATGGGACTTTTTGATAAAATTTTCGGAACCTACAGCGAGCGCGAGCTCAAGGACATCCGCCCCGTTGTGGACAAGATCCTGGCGATGGAGGAGGAGTACAAAGCCCTGAGCGACGAGGCGCTCAAGGCCAAGACCGCCGAATTCAAGGAGCGCCATAAAAACGGCGAAAGCCTGGACGCCCTGCTGCCCGAAGCCTTCGCCACCGTGCGCGAAGCGGCTGACCGTGTGCTGGGCATGCGCCCCTATCCCGTGCAGCTCATCGGCGGCATCGTGCTCCATCAGGGCCGCATCGCCGAAATGAAGACCGGTGAAGGCAAGACCCTGGTGGCCACCCTGCCCGCCTACCTCAACGCCCTCACCGGCGAAGGTGTCCACATCGTCACCGTCAACGACTACCTGGCCAAGCGCGACAGCGAGTGGATGGGCAAGGTCCACCGCTTCCTGGGCCTGAGCGTGGGCCTGATCATCCACGACATGGACAACGCCGCGCGCCGGGAAGCCTACGCCGCCGACATCACTTACGGCACCAACAACGAGATGGGCTTCGACTACCTGCGCGACAACATGGCCATCTACAAGGCCGAGCTGGTGCAGCGCGGCCACGCTTTCGCCATCGTGGACGAGGTGGACTCCATCCTGATCGACGAGGCCCGCACCCCCCTGATCATCTCCGGCATGAGCGAAAAATCCACCGCCATGTACAGTGCCGCCGACCAGTTCGTCTCCCGTCTGAAAAAGCTGGTGGTCTCCTCCGTGGACACCAAGGAGGAAGAGGCCTCCGACATCGACGCCGACTATGTGGTGGACGAAAAGGCCAAGACCGCCACGCTGACCCTGCGCGGCATCCGCAAGGCCGAGGAATATTTCCATGTGGAAAACCTGGCCGACCCCGAAAACGCCGAGCTCTCCCACCACATCAACCAGGCCATCAAGGCTCACGGCGTCATGAAGCGCGATATCGACTATGTGGTCAAGGACAACGAGGTCATCATCGTCGACGAGTTCACCGGCCGCCTGATGTTCGGCCGCCGCTACAACGAGGGCCTGCACCAGGCCATCGAGGCCAAGGAGCACGTGGAGATCGCCCGGGAGTCCAAGACCCTGGCCACCATCACCTTCCAGAACTATTTCCGCCTGTACAACAAGCTCTCCGGTATGACCGGCACGGCCACCACGGAGAAGGACGAATTCGCCACCATCTACAAGCTGGATATCATCGAGATCCCCACCAACAAGCCCGTCGTCCGCATCGACCGGCCCGACGTGGTGTACAAGACCGAGGCCGGCAAGTTCCGCGCCGTGATCCGCCAGGTCAAGGAGTGCCACGAAAAGGGCCAGCCCGTGCTGATCGGCACCGTGTCCATCGAGAAGAACGAGCTGCTCTCGGGCATGCTCAAGCGCGAGGGCATCAAGCACAACGTGCTCAACGCCAAGAACCACGAGAAGGAAGCCGAGATCATCGCCCAGGCCGGCAAGCTCGGCGCCGTCACCGTGGCCACAAACATGGCCGGCCGCGGCACCGATATCATGCTGGGCGGCAACGCCGAGTATCTTGCCAAGAACGAGCTGCGCAAGGCCGGCTACAGCGACGAGGTCATCAACGAAGCCACCGGCTACGCCGACACCGACAACGAGGAGATCCTGGCCGCCCGCAAGCTGTTCCAGGACGCCAACGACAAATTCAAGGAAGAGATCGCCGAGGAAGCGGAAAAGGTCCGCGCCGCCGGCGGCCTGTATATCATCGGCACCGAGCGCCACGATTCCCGCCGGATCGACAACCAGCTGCGCGGCCGCGCCGGCCGCCAGGGCGACCCCGGCGAGACCCAGTTCTATATCTCCCTGGAGGACGATCTGATGCGCCTCTTCGGCGGCGAGCGCGTCATGGGCATGATGGAAAAATGGGGCGTGGACGAGGACACCCCCATCGAGCAGAAAGTGCTGTCCAACGCCATCGAGTCCGCCCAGAAGAAGATCGAATCCCGCAACTTCCAGTCCCGTAAGAACACCCTGGAATTCGACGACGTGATGAACACCCAGCGCGCCCTGATCTATGAGCAGCGCAAGCAGGTGCTCGACGGCGTGGACCTGAAGGAAAGCATGCAGAAGCTGATCCACACCTCCATCGCCGACCACGCCGCTTCCTCCGCCGCCCACAGCGACTATATCACCCAGGCCGTATTCGCCGACATGTGCGCGCCCTATCTGGGCCTGTTCCTGCAGCCGGACACCTTCTCCTTCACCGACCAGGAGCTGGAGGGCATGAGCGTCGACCAGGCGACGGAACTCCTGTACGCCAAGGCCATGGAGGCCTATGAGGCCAAGGAAGCCGAAGTCACCGCCCCCATCATGCGCGAACTGGAGCGCGTGGTCATGCTGCGGGTGGTGGACGAATACTGGATGGACCACATCAGCGCCATGGACGAACTGCGCAAGGGCATCAACCTGCGCGCCTACGCCCAGGAAAAGCCCACCGACGCCTATAAGCGCGAGGGCTACGAGATGTTCAGCGAAATGATCGCCGCCATCCAGAGCGAAACCCTGCGCCGCATGTATCTGGTGCGCGTGCGCAAGGACGAAGAGATCAAGCGCGAGCGCGTGGCCAAGGAATCCGGCGAAAACGCCGGCGGCGACGACTCTCTGAAAAAGCAGCCCCGCAAGGTGAAAAAAGTGGGCCGCAACGATCCCTGCCCCTGCGGCAGCGGCCTGAAGTATAAGAAGTGCTGCGGCCGCAACGAAAAGTAATGGCCGCCTTCACCACCCACATCGAAGAAAACGGCCTGATCTACCACACGGCCGACACCCTGGCCCTGCCCGGCCTGGCCCACGGATTCTCCACCCGGGCCGGCGGCGTCAGCCGCGGCGTCTTCGGCCGGCTGAACCTGGGGCTTCGCCGAGGCGACAGCGAGGAAAACGTGCTGGAAAACTACCGCATCTTCTGCGCCGCCCTGCACGTGGACAGAGACCGCTGCGTCCTGTCCCGCCAGGTCCACCGGGACGATGTGAAGATCGTCACGGAAAGCGACGCCGGCGCCGGCCTGACCCGTCCCCAGGATTACGAGGCCGACGCCCTGGTGACCAACGTGCCGGGCCTTTCCCTGGTGATCTTTTCCGCCGACTGCATCCCCACGCTGTATTTCGACCCCGTCAGCCGCTGCATCGGCGCGGCCCACGCGGGCTGGCGCGGCACGGCCCTGGGCATTGCGGAGAAAACCGTCCGCACCATGGAGCGCGTCTACGGGGCAAAGCCGGAAAACATCCGCGCCGCCATCGGCCCCGGCATCGGAAAATGCTGCTTTGAAACGGACGGCAACGTGCCGGAAGCCCTGCGCGCCGCCTTGGGGAGCGAAGCGGACGCCTGTATGACCGCGGAGGAAAACGGCAAGTGGCACGTGGATCTGAAAGCCGCCAACGCCCGTCTCCTGCGCCGCGCCGGCGTCCTGCGCCAGCACATCGCCGTCAGCGATGCCTGTACCGCCTGCCAGCCGGACCTCTACTGGTCCCACCGCATCACCGGCGACGCCCGGGGCAGCCAGGCCGCGCTGATCTGCCTGCGATAACAAGGAAGGAGGAGCGTCCCATGCGCCGCCCGGCTCAAAAATGCATCGCTGTTCTCCTTCTGCTGGCCCTGTGCCTGACCCTGGCCGGCTGCTGGAGCGACGATCCCGCCGCTCAGGGCGATGAACTGATCGACCGGATCGGCGGCGATACGGAGGATGCGGACAACATCGTCCCCATCACCTCCTTTTCCCTGCCGGTACAGGCCGGCGAGACCCTGGACCCCATCACCTGCAGCGACGGCGTCCAGCAGACGCTCCTGCCGCTGCTCTATGAAGGCCTGTTCGAGCTGGACGAGAGCTTTACGCCCCAAAACGTTCTGTGCAGCGATTACACCCATTCCGAGGACTACACCGTCTGGACTTTTACGCTGCGCAGCGGCGTCACTTTTTCCGACGGCACCGCCCTGACGGCGGAAGACGCCGCCGCGTCGCTGCAGCGGGCCCGGAGCTCCGCGCGCTACGGCGCGCGCCTTTCCGCCGTGACCTCTGTCCGCGCCGAGAACGGCGCCGTGGTCGTCACCCTCAGCCGGGGCAACAACCGCCTGCCGGCCCTGCTGGATATCCCCATCGTCTCCCGGGCCACCGCCGGCGACACCGCGCCCGCGGGCACCGGTCCCTACCGCTACGACGCCGGCGACGGCGCGCCCCGCCTGGTGAAAAACGAAACCTGGTGGAAGGGCGAAGCCGTCCCCGTGGACGAGATCCCGCTGCAGCAGGTGGACGAGGACCACACACTGTCCTATCTGTTCTCCTCCCACGAAATCCAGATGCTCGTCACCGACTACACCGGCGCCAGCCCGGTGAGCTATAAGGGCAGCATCTCCGTCACCGACGCAGCCACCACCACCATGCAGTTTTTGGGCTTCCGCTGCACCGACGGGCCCTTTGCCGACGCGGCCCTGCGCCGCGCCGTGTCGGAGGGCATCCACCGCGAGAGCATCTGCAAGGCCTATTTCTCCGGCCACGCCGATCCCGCCCAGTTCCCGGTGTCGCCGCTTTCCCCGTGGTATCCCGCCGCGGCGGAGCGCGCCTATTCCGCCGATTCCTTTGCCCAGGCCATGGAAGAGGCCGGCTACCGCACCGGCACGCGCACCGTCCATGTGGAGATGCTGGTGTGCGACGGCAATTCCTCCCGCCTTTCCGCCGCCAAGGCCATCGCCGCGGCGCTGTCCATTTACGACCTGAAGGTCACGGTGAAAACGCTGCCCTACGCCGAATACACCGCCGCCCTCCAGAGCGGCAGCTTCGACCTTTACTACGGCGAGGTGCGCATGACGCCCGATTTCGACTGCACCGCCCTGGTGGGCACCGGCGGCAGCCTGAACTACGGCGGCTTTTCCGATCCCGCCCTGGACGCCCAGATCACCACGGCCTTCACCACGGTCTCCGCGCCCAGCAGCGCCAACGAGACCATGCTGTCCACACTGCAGAGCGCGGCGCCCATCGCCGTGATCTGTTTCAAATCCCAATCCGTCGTTGTACAGGGCGGCGCGGTCGATGAGATCACACCCACCTGTTTTAATCCATTCTACCAGTTGTCCAACTGGGAAATTCATATCAAGGGGGAAGCTACGAATGGCTAATGTATTCCGCTGCTACACGGAGAAGAGAGAGGGCTTCGATGTAGAGGCAAAAGCCCTGCTGAAGGATCTGACCGGCACCCTCGGCGTAACAAATCTGACCGGCCTGCGGCTGCTGAACCGCTACGATGCCGAGGGCATCGACGAGGCGACCTATGCCGCCGCCCGCAGCGGCGTTTTTTCCGAGCCCCAGTGCGACGTGTGCTACGATGAGGACCTGCCGGTCATGCCGGCAGGCACGACGATCCTGGCGGTGGAATCCCTCCCCGGCCAGTACGACCAGCGCGCCGACTCCTGCGCCCAGTGCATCCAGATGATCACCTGCGGTGAGCGGCCCCTGATCCGCACCGCCCGCATCTACGCCCTGCAGGGCGACTTGACGGACGAGGATCTGCAGAAGATCAAAGGCGACCTGATCAACCCCGTGGAAGCCCGGGAAGCCTCCCTGGACAAGCCCGAGACCCTGCGCCAGGAGCACCCCGTCCCGCCGGATGTAGCCGTGCTGGAGGGCTTCCTCGCCATGGACGAGACAGCGCTGCAGGGCATCCACGAGACCTACGGCCTGGCCATGGACATGGAGGACCTGCACGTGTTCCAGGAGCACTTCAAAAGCATTGACCGCGACCCCACATTGACGGAACTGAAGCTGATCGACACCTACTGGTCTGACCACTGCCGCCACACCACATTTTCAACGCATATCGATCAGGTGGACATCCAGGATTACGAAGTGCACAAATCCTATGAGCGTTATCTCGCCGCGCGCGAAGAGGTATACGGCGCTGAAAAGGCCGCTGCGCGCCCCCAGACGCTGATGGATCTGGCCACCCTGGGCACCAAGGTCCTGAAAAAGCGGGGCCAGCTCCCCATGCTGGATGAAAGCGAAGAGATCAATGCCTGCTCGGTACATATTCATCCCACCATTGACGGCGAAGAGCAGGACTGGCTGCTGATGTTCAAAAACGAAACCCATAACCACCCCACAGAGATTGAACCTTTCGGCGGCGCGGCCACCTGCATCGGCGGCGCAATCCGCGATCCCCTGTCCGGGCGTTCCTATGTCTATCAGGCCATGCGTGTAACCGGTGCGGGAGATCCCACTGTTCCCCTGAGCGAAACGCTGCCCGGCAAGCTGCCCCAGCGCCGTATCGTCACCCGCGCAGCCAACGGATACTCTTCTTACGGCAACCAGATCGGTCTGGCCACAGGCATTGTACATGAATTTTACCATCCCGGCTATATCGCCAAACGCATGGAAATCGGCGCTGTGGTCGCGGCAGCACCTGCAGCCAACGTGATTCGTGAAACGCCGGAGCCCGGCGATGTGGTGCTGCTGCTGGGCGGCCGCACCGGCCGCGACGGCATCGGCGGCGCGACCGGCTCCTCCAAAAGCCACAACCAGAAATCGCTGCAGACCATGGCTTCTGAAGTGCAGAAGGGCAATGCGCCGGAAGAGCGCAAAATCCAGCGTCTGTTCCGCAACGGCAATGTCACCCGCATGATCCGCCGCTGCAACGACTTCGGCGCCGGCGGCGTCAGCGTGGCCATCGGCGAGCTGGCTGACGGGTTGGACATCAATCTGGATGCCGTGCGCAAAAAATATGACGGCCTGGACGGAACAGAGCTGGCCATCAGCGAAAGCCAGGAGCGCATGGCCGTTGTGGTCCGCGCCAAAGACGCAGATGCTTTCATCGCCGCTGCCACCGCTGAAAATCTGGAGTGCTATCAGGTGGCCACTGTGACGGAAGAACCCCGCATGATCATGCGCTGGCGTGGAAAGGTCATTGTGGATCTGGACCGCAGCTTCCTCTCCTCCACCGGCGCCACCAAGCATGCATCGGTCAAAATCCCCATGCGCTTTGCCAAGGGTCCGGAAAAGAGCCGTCTTTCCGTAGGTGAACGCTTTTTTGCCCTGGCCAGAAATATCAACTTCTGCTCCCAGCGCGGCCTGGTGGAGCGCTTCGACAGCACCATCGGCGCCGCCACAGTGCTGATGCCCTATGGCGGCAAAACCCAGCGCAGCCCCTCTCAGGTGATGGCTGCTCTGCTGCCCTGCGAAGGCCGCACCGAAGATTGTTCTGTGATGGCTTTCGGTTTTGATCCAGAGCTGTTTTGTGAAAATCCATACAACGGCGCAAAAGCTGCCGTGACAGAGTCTCTGGCCAAGCTGGTGGCTGCCGGTGTCAGCCCGGAAACCTATTACCTGTCCCTGCAGGAATATTTTGAACGCCTGCGGGAGGATCCGTCCCGCTGGGGCAAGCCCTTTGCCGCGCTGCTGGGTGCACTGGATGCCCAGATCGGCTTGGGCGCTGCCGCTATCGGCGGTAAAGACTCCATGTCCGGCAGCTTCAACGAGCTGGACGTCCCCCCCACCCTGGTGTCCTTTGCCATTGCTCCGGCCAAAGCCCCCCAGCTGCTGAGTACCGACTTCAAAGGCGCCAACCACGGTGTGTATCTTTTCAAGCCCGCCGACGATTCCTTTGAATCCATTCGCGCCTGCTGGCGCCAGTTCCACGCCTGCTGCAAAGCCGGTAAGGTCGCCTCCGCCTGGGCTGTCTCCGGCGGCGGCATTGCCGAGGGCCTGATGAAAATGAGTTTCGGCAACAAAATCGGTTTCCTGGCCTCCGGCAACATCGATACAGAGCTGCTTTTTGCCAAGCAATACGGCGCCATTCTGGCCGAGTGCACAGAGGCCCTGCCCGGCGATGCAGATAACATCATTTCCATCGGCAACACCGTGGACAAGCCGGCTTTTTATATCAACGGGCAGGAATTCTCCATCGATTCCATTCTGGACGCTTGGGAAGCACCGCTGGAGAGCGTGTATCCCACCCGCGTCGTAAAAACCGGCCGTATCGAACCCATCACCTGCCACGACCGCTCTCCCCTGGTGGCTGCAGAAAAATTTGCAAAGCCCCGGGCCGTACTGGCCGCTTTCCCCGGCACCAATTGCGAAATTGACACGGCCCAGGCGCTGCGCAGAGCCGGGATTGAGCCGGAGATCCATATGATCCGCAATCTGACGGCAACGGATCTGGAGGCCTCTGTGTCCGAAATGGAACGCGCCATCCGCAACAGCCAGATGATCATTATGCCCGGCGGCTTCTCCGGCGGCGACGAACCGGACGGCTCCGGAAAATTCATCTGCGCCTTCTACCGCAATCCCCGCATCACCGCAGCCGTTCACGATTTGCTCTATCACCGCGACGGCCTGATGCTGGGCATCTGCAACGGTTTCCAGGCCCTTTTGAAGCTGGGCCTGCTCACAACCGGCGAAATCTGTGAGGTGGACGATACCTTCCCCACCCTGACCTACAACCTGATCGGCCGCCACCAGAGCCGCTATGTGACCACCCGCGTGGCCTCGGTTCACTCGCCCTGGATGACGCTGTGCAAGCCCGATGAGCTTTACCATGTGGCGGTATCCCACGGCGAGGGACGCTTTGTCGCCAACGACGAGCGCGTGCTGGAAATGTTCCGCAATGGCCAGATTGCCACCCAATATGTGGATCCCCAGGGCCGCCCCTCCATGGATGTGGAATACAACCCCAACGGCTCTGTTCAGGCAACGGAGGGAATCTTCAGCCCCGACGGCCGCATCTTCGGCAAAATGGGCCACATTGAGCGCAGCGGCAAGAATATCGCCAAGAATATTCCCGGCGAGAAATTCATGCCCGTGTTTGAATCCGGCGCAGCTTATTACAAGTAAAAGAAGAAAAAACGTGCTCCGGCTAAAAAGCCGGAGCACGTTTTTTATGGAAAAGAAAAGAAGAATCAACCATAAAGATTCATCAGCAAAATGCCGATCACAATCAGCGCCACACCCGCCAAACCGGCTTTGGATGTTCTCTGCCGATAGGCAATATAACCAATGAGCGGCGTAATCGCCGAACCCAAGGAACCCCAGGTACCGTAGGCAATGCCCATGGGAATATGAGTCAGCGCCATGCCCAGGGAATAAAAACAGATAATGTAACAAATGATGCATACCAGACTGGGTTTCAGCTTGGTAAAACACGTTGTGGCCGGCAGCGTAGAGGTTGCCACAATTTCAGTGCCCACTGCAACCGCCAGGAAAACATACGCCATCCACATTGTAATTTCCATCAGTTCTCCTCCTTATGCTCCGCCATTGGCACAACGTTATCCTTGTCCCGGTCCTCTTTGGGTGTGCCGTACAAATTTAAAATAAAAATGCCAACGCACATGATCGCAATACCGAGCCAGCCCAGCGGGGAAATGTGCTGGCCAAAGGCAAACAGGCCGATCAGCGCGGCGCTGACGGTGCCCGCCGCCGTCCAGGTGGAGTAGGACACGCTCAGGTTGATATGCTGCAGCAGCTGGGCAAAGAACCAGTAGGACGCGATATAGGCCAGGATCAGCAAAATCGTCGGCGTCAGTTTTGTAAATGCGTCGCAGGCTTCCAGAAAGCCTGTGCCGATCTGCTCGAAAATGATCGAGATCACCAAAATCCCGTACGCCTGCTTTTTATTGAGTTTCAGAATCAAAGCGAAAAACCTCCCTTTTCATTGCGGCGCAGCCGCAATCACCGATATCCACCGCTATTTATAAAGGTTTACGCCATGTGAAAGTCAAGGATTTTGCGCCGTTTTCCATGCACTATTTCTTGAAAATCTTGGACTTTTTCCCGCCGCATAGGGGGAAAATAGGAAAATTTTGCTGTTCTTTTGCAGAATTTCTCCCGAAAAAACAAAAACTCTGACGTGATGTCAGAGTTTTTGCTCCCTTTGGATCGTCCTCAGCGCCCCTGCTTCCATCGGTTCAGGCGGGCGAAATCCTCCGTGTCCTCCGCCACAGGCAGCAGTACCTCGGTGACGTAATTCTCCTGGCGCGGCGTGGAGTAGATATCCAACACATAGCGCTCGCAGCAGTCGCCCCGCAGGGCGAAGCGGTGCTGCTGCGCCCAGAGCAGCATGCGCTCATAGGTGTCCGCCACATTGGACAGGGCGCCGATATGATAGCAGGAAACGGCCAGAAACCCGCCGAAATCGACGGTATCGTCGTCGCTCTTGCTGTTGGGGAAAAGCACCTGCAGCAGCGTCATGTGGCGGTAGGTATCGTCCATGCGCTCCCGGAAGCCGTCAAATTTGACGCAGAAAGCGCCGCCGGCATCCACCATGGAGTGGCCGTTGCGCTTGGACTGGGTAAAATATTCAGTTTCCAGATAGGCCTCGGAATCCTGCTCGCCGCTGCGGCGCTGCCGCTCATAGCAAAAATACCGCTCCCGGGGCACGTATTTTACCGTTACGGCCCGGTTCTGGTGGCGGTAGACCGCCTGCCCCTCCACCAGCAGTTCGTACCAGGATTTCAGGCTGTCCAGCCGCTGGTGGTAATACTCGATCTCCCACCGGGTCTGATCGATGCGCTGCAGGAACAATTCCCGAAAACGGTCGAGATCCTGGGCGGAGAGCATCTCGCGGATCTCCTCCAGCCGGAAGCCCTCGTCGATCAGGTAGCGGATGACCTGGATGCGCCGCATGGTGGAAATGCTGTAATAGCGGTAATGGCTGGGCGCGGCGATCTCGTCAGGCCGGATCAGGCCGATCTCTTCATAATAGCGCAGCATGCGCTGGGACACGTCGCAAATCTTACTGACCTTGCCGATGGAATAGAGGTCTTCTTTCATATCCTGCGCACCCGCCTTTTCATCTTGATACTGCTATCATACCATAAACTGCCGCCGCGCCACAAGCGCCGCGGCAGAAAAAAACGGCGCGCCGGACAAACGCCGGCGCGCCGGGAAAAGCTCTGTTCAATACTGGCGCACCACGGCGGTGACGCGGCCGCGGGATGAGCGGCCGGTTCCTTTTTATTTTGGTCAAGAGAAGGGAAATTTCTCAACCATACAAATTTAAAAGCACCACACATACCATAATTAAAACAAGGGCAAAAATGCCTATTTTTGTGGTGCGCTGCTGATAGGCAAAATAACCGATAATAGGGGTGGCTGCCGTGCCGATGGCGCCCCAGGTGGCATAGGCAATCCCCAGGCCAATCTGCGTAAGACACATACCAAAGCAGTACCAGCAAATCACATATCCCAGAATTGCTATGATGCTGGGCTTGAGTTTTCTGAACCCGTCTGTGGCGGGCAAAATACCCGTGGCAATAATTTCCGTCACAATGGCAACCGCCAGATATGCATAAGCCATGCCGATACTCATTGCGGTGCACCTCCCCCGCTCTCCGGCATTTCTGCCGGCTGTTCCTTGGGCGTTCCGAACAGGTTCAAAATAAAAATACCTGCGATCATGCCTGCAATCGCGATCCATCCCACCAGAGAAATCGTTTGATGAAAAATAAAAATACCGATCAGCGCCGCGCTGACTGTGCCCGCAGCCGTCCATGTTGCATAAAAAATGCTCAGATTGATGCATCTCAGCGCGCGGGCAAACAGCCAATAGGAAACAATATATGCTCCGATCAGACACAGCGTCGGCGTTAGTTTTGTAAAAGCCTGGCACGCTTCCAGAAAGCCCGTTCCGATCTGTTCAAACACAATCGAAAATATCATCATAATATATGCGGTTTTCTCCGTTATTTTCACAAAAAAGTCCTCCTTTTGCAACATTTTTCCCTTGACCGATCGGTTGTCTTGTATCCATTTATAGCCTTTCCGTTACGTCAGATTCAAGCCTTTGCGTGCAAATTTTATGGTAATTTCCCGCGTTTTTTTTGCACGATTCCGTATACTTTCTTCCCCTCAAGCCATTAATTTTTATCCCAAGCCAGGAAAAGGCCGGAAAATTTGACGCAACGTCAAATTTTCCGGCCTTTTTTCAATTTCTGCTGCCCTGGACCAAAGCAATACCTTCCGTATTCTCCTCCACAGGCAGCAGGATTTCCGTTACAAACTGCTCCTCGTTGGCTATGGAATACACATCCAGCACATGCCGCTCAAAGCAGTCTCCCCGCAGGCGGAAGCGATGCTCCCGCGCCCACAGCAACATTCGCTCATAGGTGTCCCGCACAGAATTGAGCGACCCGATATGATAGGCGCATACCGCCAGGAAATCACCGAATTCGATCGTATGATCATTGCTCTTACTATTGGGGAACATCTCCTGTACCAGTGTCATATTCGAATAAGTATCATCAATACGCTCCTGATAAGAATCATAAAGCACATGGAACGCGCCGCCCATATCCACCATGGAATGGCCATTATGCTTGGTCAGCGTGAACGCTTCTGTTTCCAGATGGGCCACAGGATCTTCTTCACCAGGCTGACGCTGGCGTTTATAACAGAAAAACCGTGCCTTTGGCATATAGCGGATATTCACAGCCCGGTTCTGATGGTCATATACCACGCAGCCCTCCACCAGCAGTGCATACCATGCCTGCACACAATCCAATCGCTGACAGTAATATTCCACATCATCCTGTGCTTTGCGAATCTTTTTTAAAAAATGCTCCTGCAGACAATGCAGATCATTTTCCGCCAACACCTCTTTGATCTCTTCCAAATTGAATCCCTGGTCAATCAGATAACGGATATTCTGCACTTGCTGCATTGTCTGTACAGCGTAATATCGGAAACGGCTGGATGCCGCGATATAGTCCGGGGCAATCAACCCGATCTCTTCATAATAGCGCAGCATCCTCTGGGAAACATCGCAAATCTTACTGGCCTGGCCGATGGAATAGAGGTCTTCTTTCATATCCTGCGCACCCGCCTTTTCATCTTGATACTGTTATCATACCATAAACTGCCGCCGCGCCACAAGCGCCGCGGCGGAAAAAAACGGAGCGCCGGACAAACGCCGGCGCTCCGGGAAAAGCGCAATTCAATACTGGCGCACCACAGCGGTGACGCGGCCGAGGATGACGGCGTCGCTTCCGTCGATGGGGTCGTAATCTTCGTTTTCCGGCAGCAGCCAGATTTCTCCATTGCTGCGATGCAGGCGCTTGACCGTGGCCTCCTCCCCGATCAGCGCCACAACGATTTCGCCGTTATGGGCCGTGGACTGCTGGCGGACGACCACCAGGTCCCCGGGCAGAATGCCCGCGTCCTTCATGGAGTAACCCCGCACCCGCAGAGCAAAATATGCGCTGCTGTCGCCGCCCACGTCGAAGGTCAGGTAGTCCTCGATGCACTCCTGGGCCAGAATGGGCGCGCCGGCGGCCACATTGCCCACGATGGGCACCCGGTCCACCCGTTCCTCCCCTTCAGCAAAGGGCGCGGCCAGCCCTTCGTCCATGGCCGCGTCTTCCAGATCACGCAGCGGCCGGATGGCGCGGCCCTTGCCGGCGCCCTTTTCGATATAGCCCTGGTCGGCCAGGTTTTTCAGGTGGAAGTGAACGGTGGAAGGCGATTTCAGGCCCACCGCATCGCCGATCTCGCGCACGGAAGGCGGATATCCCTGCTCTTTGACGCACTGAACGATGTAGCGGTAGATCTGCATCTGCATGGCTTTATGCTTCATGGGGATTCCTCCCTTTTCCTTTGATGGAAAGAGTATACCACATTTGTTTGCCGAATGCAAACATTTGTTTTGCTTTTGTTCGATATTTTTTCTGCCAGAGTACTACAAATCGCTATTTTTCTCTATGATACTACAAATTGTATCCATTCTTCGACAAAGAAATTGCCCTGCGGCTTTGCCGCAGGGCAATTTTGCTGCCGTTTTTTCGATCCGCTCAGGCCAGCAGGTTGATGGCCAGGGTCAGGATGATGAACACCGCGCCGATCCACTTGGTGGCCTTGGCCATTTTGGCGTCGGCGGTCTTGGCCTCGTGCTTGCTCATGAAAGAGTCAGCCACGCCGGCGATGGCGCCGGACAGGCCCGCGCTCTTACCGGACTGCATAATGATAATGGCGATCAGCAGGATGCCGCAGATCACCTGGACAACGGTCAAAAACATGATCATAACTCTTAATCCTCCCAAAACTTGTACGATATAATGCGCCAGCGCGCATGAGAACTCATTAACAGATATATATATTACCACAGTTTTTTCCGCATTTCAAGGGAAAAATGAACTCTTTTCAGAAATTCTGCGAAACTTTTCCCTCTTCCGGCTTCAGCGCTCCTGCCAGGCGTTGCGGTACATTTTTCCCGCCTCCGCCGCCGTTCCCTTGATGGTCAGCAGCTCCCGCACCGTGACGAATTCATAGCCCTCGCCGCGGAGCCGGTCCACGATCTGCAGGGCCGCTTCCACGCTGGTGGGGTAAAAATCATGCAGCAGGATGATGTCCCCATCCTGCACATGGCTGCACACATGCTCCACCACCCGGTCCGTGTCCAGCACCTTCCAGTCCTCGGGGTCCACGGACCAGTGGACCATGGGCGTCTTGACCAGCGTCTTTTCCGCCGGGTCGATCAGGCCGTAGGGCGGGCGCAGCCAGTACTCCCCCGGACCCAGGATGTGGCTCAGGACCACCTCCGTCTTGTTGATCTCCTGC
>CAJFFX010000015.1 GCA_904374485.1 Candidatus Pseudoscillospira falkowii
CCAAAAATTTCACCGCTTCCTTTTAACACAGAAGCGGGTTGAAAGGGGGTGAAAACTACCTAATCATGTGTGCAAAATAAAGAGGTGTGCTAACAATTTGTCATGAAAGGAGTTTTTAGAATGTTGAAAAACAAAAAGATCGTTTCGTTATTCCTGGCAAGCGCTATGCTATTTAGCTTGGCTGTTCCAGCGATGGCATCTCCGGTAAAGGCGACTTCCGCTACAAGGGAGTACGGAATAACTGAAAGAGTTAACGCTGACGGCGTTATTTTTCGTACATTGGTGAGAGATAGAGCTGTGAATAGCATTGCTCACAATTATGAGTTGACAAGAGAAGAATTGAAACAGTTGGGGCTTGATGAGCGCGCGGTAGAAAATATAGATTCTGAAATCTTAGCAGAACTTGCCGCATCTCCAGAGATATTGTCATCGATTACTTATTACAGAGTGAATGCGGCAGGAGAAATGCAAATTGTTGAGGAAAATGTTGCATTGGCGGCAGCTACAAGTGAAAGTGATGATAATCAATATGTAAGAGTTGTCGTTACGTCCAGCAAATCTACCCCTGTTGATGGACAGAATGCTTATTTTATCCAGGGGTCTTTTACATGGCTCACAGAACCCAAGTTGGGAGGAAAAGAATTTTTCGGACTGGGATCTACTAATTGCACATTTGCATCAAAAGATGCAAATGGATATGTTAGCTGGAGACGTAAAGAATACAATAATAATGGGACTGTGGCGTCTAATAAGGTTGAAAAACTTACGCAGAATCCAAAGCTCAAAACGGATAAAGATGGACAGGTACAAGGGGTTGGCTATGAATTTAGTATTCCGATTACGAGATATTCCAGCACTACAGGACGGAAAGTGGTTGAATATTCTGAGTGGTATGGATATATTTCAGCAAAAGGTGTTATTGGATCGACGCAAGTAGGAAGTTTTTATAATTCCGCAACTTACTTACACCAAACAATTGTGACGCAAAGCACGATTACGTTTCAGCTCATTTTTGATCGCAGTGGGCTCCATCCTAGTGCTATTTACACTGCTACGCCCGAAAAAGCATATGTATCATTGCCTGTGAGTGTACAGCAATTGAAGTGAAAATTGACCGGATTAATGTTGGTATCCTGTGCGCGGCCATGGCACAAGTCTCTGCCCGCCTATATCACGGATACGGAATGGGCGTAGATACAGAGAAATAGATTATCCTGCAAAACAGACCCCGCGCCGGACTTTTTAGAATCCGGCGCGGGGCAAGCCCTTCGTTTTATTCCTGCCTGCCGGTAAGGACTGCCGGGATTTCCTTTTTGGAAAAATCTCCCAAACCCGCCGCGCGTTCTTATGCACCCCGCCGAAAATGTGTGAAAATGGAAAAATCTGCAAAAAGCCTGTCGCAATTGGGCTGTGCGGAGGTTATACTGAACTTGGTATCTTGTATCGAGGACGAGTCCGGTAAAAAGGTGAAAGAACCACGCGGATCTTATTGACAGCGGGGCTGTATATTTTTCAGCGCGGCATACTGCTGCATGCCGCGCTGCTTTTGGCAAGGTTCGTTATTTTGGAAGCCTTTCGTTTTGTTCAGATAGAAAAGGCGATGAAGAAAGGAGCGGTCATATGAAGATCGCACGCAGAATTTTTTTAATATCGTTTGCTGTTGCGCTTTTGTATCTTTTCTGCACGCCTGTCGGAGCGCTGCGTTTGGCGGTATTCCCCTGGGCGCCGGAAATGGCGGTGTCTTTGCATTTGCAGGATGCGTTTGACCGGGAGCGGCAGGAACAGCTGCAGAAACAGGAAACGGCCTTTACAAAAGTTTATCGCTTCTCTTTTGAGCAGGCTCCGCGACGCAATGTGACGGAAAATCCCATGCTTACATGGCATGTGTATCGCATTGGCCCGCTGTGTTGGGCCGGTTACCAAGGCGAAATGTAGGCAGTATGGATCGGGTTCGGAATTTCATATTCCGAACCCGATCCTGTAACGGACGGCGGAGCAAGTGGTTTTTCTACTGGTATTATCCCCTGCACCGCTACGCCGTTATTATTCTTTCTGCTTGTTTTGAAAGCGCGGCTTAGAGAAAAAACGCATCGGTTCGGGAATTTTTCCGGAATGCTTGAAAAAGGAGGGCGGCAAGCAATGGCTGCAAAAAAGTTTTTGATCGTAAAGCTCCTGATCGTGCTGGCGGCTGCGGGAGGGCTGGCGTGGTGGATCGCCGTCGGCCCGGTGGTGAACATCGACCGCACCTATGACGGCGTCCTGTGGCGCAGCCATGACGCGAGTCTCTGCGCGCCGGTGACGGTGCATGTCACCGGTACCATGGATCGCCGCACGTTCTCCGGCGATATCGTTGTGGAGGGCGCGGATCTGGAAATGATCGGCGTGCGCGCGCATATGAAGAACGGCCATGCGTTTCTCGATAAAGTACCCCATGATTATATCGACCAGCCCTATCTTGCCGCGGTGCTGCAAACGGGCAGGTTTTCTTCCTTTGTGCTGTTTGTCGGCGAGCCGGACAGCGTGACGGAAGCGGGGACGCAGAGCAGCTTCGGCGGCGCGGACGCCCTGGTGATCTCCGCCCCTTGCACGGACCGCGCCGGCGCGCTGGCGGTCTTTGACCAGCTTCGGGAAACGAACGGCAACCTGCCCGCCTATATCACGGATACGGAATGGGCGTAAATACAGAGAAGCAGATTATCCCGCAAAGCAGACCCCGCGCCGGACTTTTTAGAGTCCGGCGCGGGGCCTGCTTTTTTGTTTGCATTCCGTCCCGCGATCAATGCCGCTCCGGGAACAGACCTCCCGCATGGGCAGCAGAAACGGCGGTTTCCGCTTTAAGCGGGGAACGGGCAGGTCAGGGACGTGCCGTCGCGCAGGTGCAGCGCCAGCTGTCCGTTCCGATAAGAGGAGAGCGCGGGCGGGCTGTCAATGTCCCGGCACACCACAAAATAATAGGCCCCGTCCCGGTAGAGCATGTCCCAGGTGTGCAGCGTCAAGGCCCGTGTTTCGGCGCCGCTGCGGGCCGACTGCAGTTCCGCGGAGATCTCCGCAGAAAGCGCATCCGGCACACAGATTTTTCCGAACAGGTATTGCCCGCCGCTGACAGCCGTGCCGCCCCAGGCCGGCGCGTCGCCGCCGGTGTCGGCGACGGTGCAGGAATCGACGCGCCAACCGCCGGCGAGCGGGGAAAATTTACAAACGGTAAACAGCAGGCAGCGGTCGTTTTCCCGCAGCTGCCACAGCCGCGCGCTGCCGTCTTCCGCACGGCCGCGGAGCACGACCTCTGCGGGGGCGGCGAGCGGCAGGGTGCGTTCATAGTCGCGCAGGGCCTGCCCGGGCGTCAGGCGAAAGCCGGAGATCAGCAGAAAGGCTGCGATCCAAAGCAGGCAGAACAGCGCTGCGCGGAAGCATTTGCGGCGATAGGACGCCGGGCGTTTTTGCTTCATGGGGAGCCCTCCTTTCTGCCGCCTGCTCCGGCGCGGCATCGTTTTCGCGGCGCGCGTTAAGATGCGCGTTCCGGCAGCTGCCAACGGATGGGGATGTCCAGGGAAAAGGACTCGCCCTGCCAGTCGCCGCGCAGCTCCACCATCCGGTCGTCCTCGTCGATCGTCACATAATAACTGGATGCGGCATAAGCGCGCCCGCTTCCCATCCCGCCGCCGGGCGCCCAGGGCAGCGCTTCGCCCTGGGCGTCGTAAAAGGTGAAGGGCTGATAGAGGGAAGCGGCGCAGCTGTCCCAGGGCAGCGCGGCGTAGTTCACAACGAATAGTTCTGCCGCGGGAGCATCGTCCCGCAGCTCATAGCTTACGGCGTACACCCGAAAGACCTGCCCCCGTGCCTGGGCTTTCACATTCAGCAGGTGCCGTCCTTCCTGCTGAAGTCCGAAATTTTCCTGCCGGGCGGAAAGATTCTCGATGATATGGTCGCCCCGTTGGATCACGCCCAGGGTCATGGGCAGGAGCAGCGCACAGACCAGCAGACCGGCAAAGAGGGCGGACAGGCGATAGAGGACCCGCCACCGCCGGGGATAAGCGCGGTTCAGCGCCCGGCCGATTTCCCCGGGGTCGCCCATGGCGTCCACAGCGGCGGAGGCGGCATCTTCTGCATCCATGCCGCCTTCGATCAATGCTGCGGCGTGGTCCTCGAGATGCTCCCGCAGTTCCCGGCCCACGGCGGCGCGCTCCCCGGCGGTAGCGTCGCGCAGCGCGCGGGTCACCGCGGAGCAGAAGGCGTCATAGCGCTGCATAGAGCCGCCCCCTTATGCCGCATCCGGTACGCTCTGCAGCACGGATTCCACCGCGCCGGCGTATTTGCGCCACTGGTCGCGCTCCTCCTGCAGAAGCTCCAGCCCTTTTTTGGTCAGGTGGTAGTATTTCCGCTCCTTCCCGGCGGTGGCGGCGGCGCGGTAGGACGACACGGCTCCGCCGTGCTCCAGAGTGTGGAGCACGGGGTAGAGGGTGCCCTCCTTCATTTCAAAGGTGTGGTCGCTCTGCCGCGCCAGCTCGGCGATCATCTGGTAGCCGTACATATCCTCCTGGGCCAGGAGGGAGAGCACCAGCAGCTCCGTGTGGTCGAGATTGGTTTTCTTTGCCATACTTGCGTACCTCCATATACCTCGCTTTTCTATGTATAGAATACACCGAAAGCTGAGGTATATCAAAAATAAAAGACCGCCCCCGCTTTGTCAGGGGCGGTCTTTGCTTGTAATCAGCCGAACGGGCTTAGAACAGGGGCACAACGGCGCCGCCGTAGGTCTCTTCCATATAAGCCTTCACTTCGTCGCTGCACAGGGCGGCGTACAGGGCCTGGATGGCGGGATCGTCCTCGCGGCCTTCCTTGACGGTCAGCACGTTGGCGTAAGCCGTGGCGGCTTCGCCGTCGGAGGCTTCGACAGCCAGGGCGTCAGAAACGCTCAGGCCGGCGTCGATGGCATAGTTGCCGTTGATGACGGCCATGTCCACATCCTGCAGGCGGCTGGGCAGCTGGGCGGCTTCCATCTCCACGATGTCCAGATTCTTGGGGTTATCCACGATGTCGGCCTTGGTGGCGTTGATGCCGGCGTCGGGGTTCAGGGTGATCAGGCCCTCCTGCTGGAGCAGCAGCAGCGCGCGGGCTTCGTTGGTGGCATCGTTGGGCACGCCGATCTGGGCGCGGTCGGGCAGCGCGTCGATAGAATCGGTCTTGCCGGCATACAGGCCGAAGGGCTCGTAATGCACGTTGCCGACGCTGACGAGATGGGTGCCGTCAGTTTCATTGAAGCTGTTCATGTAGGTGATATGCTGGAAGTAGTTGGCGTCCAGGGAGCCGTCCTCCACAGCGGTGTTGGGGGCGATGTAGTCGTTGAACTCCACGATGTCCAGCTCGATGCCCTCTTCGGCCAGGATGGGCTTGACGACTTCCAGGATCTCCGCGTGGGGCGCGGGGGAAGCGCCAACCTTCAGGGTGACGGTGCCGGTCTCGTCGCCGCTGCCGGTGTCGGCAGGGCTGTTGTTGTTGCCGCAGGCGGACAGCAGGCCCAGGGCCATGACAGCCGCCAGAGCGGCGGTGGCAAATTTCTTCAGTTTCATAGTAAATCTCCTTTTCTTTTTGAAAAATCTCTATCCAATCGCCGGGCGGGGCCCGGGATAAGAGCGTGTTGGGGGGTCAGTCCTGGGATTCCGCGCCGTGCTTTTTGCCCTTTTTTGCGGCGGTCAGCCGGTGGTCCAGGGAGATCGAAAGGTGCGTGCCGATGGTCTGGAAGATCTGCACCAGGATGACCAGCACGACCACGGATACCCACAAAATGAGCATCATGCGGCGCTGGTAGCCCAGGTTCAGAGCCATGGCGCCCAGGCCGCCGCCGCCGATGGCGCCGGCCATGGCGCCGTAGCTGAGGATCGTGATAAAGGATGTGGTGAAGCCGGTGATCAGGGAGGGCAGACTTTCCGGGATCATGACCTTGCGGATGATCTGGAAGGGCGAGCAGCCCATGGCCAGGGCCGCTTCCACCACGCCACTGTCGATCTCCCGCAGGGAGGCCTCCACCAGGCGGGCCACAAAGGGGAACGCGGCCACGATCAGGGGAATGATGGTGGCGACGGTGCCGATGCTGGTGCCGAGGATCAGACGGGACAGAGGGATGACCAGCACCATCAAAATCAGAAACGGCACGCTGCGCAGCAGGTTGATGACCACGTTGATCACGCTCATCAAAGGTTTGGGCAGCGGCAGCACGCCGCCCTTTTCGCCCACCACGACGAGAACGCCCAGCGGCAGGCCGATCACATAGGAAAAGAGGGTGGACAGCACCGTGACATAAAGCGTTTCCCAAATGGCAAACAGCAGGCCGTCCTCATTCAGAAGCAGCAGGCGCTGCACCTCGGGGTTTTGAAGCAGGTCAAGCATGATAGTCCGGCACCTCCTCTGCGCTCACGCCTTCGCGGCTGCGGATGTAGGCCAGGGCCTTGTTGGCCTCGGCGTCGTTTTCGGGCAGGCCCAGGAGCATATAACCGAAAGCCTGGCCGTTGACGTTTTTCGTTTCCGCGCCCAGGATGTTGGCTTTGATGCCGCAGTCGATGGCCAGGGAAGCGATCAGCGGTTCGTAGGACGTGCCGCCGTTGAACACCACGCGGATCACGCGGTTCGTTTTCAGATGCTCGGCATAGGTGTCGCTGTTGGGGAAGACCAGGCGCTTGGCGGCTGCAGTTTGGGGGTTGGCGAAGATATCCTTCACGCTGCCCTCTTCCACCACCACGCCGGCGTCGAGAATGGCGACCCTGGAGCAGATCTCTTCGATCACGCTCATCTGGTGGGTGATGATGATGGCGGTGATGCCCAGGCGCTTGTTGATGTCGGAGATCAGCTGCAAAATGGCGTGGGTGGTATTGGGGTCCAGGGCGGAGGTGGCCTCGTCGCACAGCAGGACCTTGGGGTTGGTGGCCAGGGCGCGGGCGATGGCCACGCGCTGCTTCTGGCCGCCGGACAGCTGGGCCGGATAGGCGTTGGCCTTGTCGGGCAGGCCCACCAGCTCCAGGAGCTCCATGCCGCGCTTGACGGCCTCGGCCTTGGGCACGCCGGAGATCTCCATGGGGAAGCAGACGTTTTTCAGGCAGGTGCGCTGCATGAGCAGGTTGAACTGCTGAAAGATCATGGTGATGTCTCGCCGCTGCTGGCGCAGTTCCTTTTCGCTCATGGTGCAGAGGTTCTGCCCGTTGATGAGCACTTCGCCCTCCGTGGGGCGCTCGAGCATGTTGATGCAGCGCACCAGCGTGGATTTGCCGGCGCCGCTCATGCCGATGATGCCGTAGATCTCTCCGTCGGGGATGGAGAGGTTCACGTCCTTGAGGGCCTGAAAGTCGCCGTCGGCGGTTTGAAAGATTTTGGATACGTGTTTTAATTCGACCACAGATCGGACCTCCTTCTCATTTTGTCATTGGGTCGGAAAAGAGAAGGGTCACATTCGTTCGTGGCTGCGTGAGCGCCGGGTGCGAATACCCATAATGCCTCACTCCTTTTCTGTTCTGCCGCCCCTACCGGGCGGCATTTTATTTGTATATGCGTGCGGCAAGCGGTTGCATATACATTGCTTAATTGTATGCCAAAAGGGAGCCGATGTCAATGCGCAGGGTCCGCCGGAAACAAAAATTTCCGGCGCCCTTGACTTTAACGACAAAAAGTGTTAAAGTACCGGATATCAGACAGAAACCGCCTGCGCGGCGGAGCAAGGAGGAAACAGGCATGAACGCTGAGATCGGCACCGCTGGGATTGCGGGAAAAGAGAGGATCGCCCTGGTGGTGGGCCTGGGGCTCATCGGCGGCAGCGTGGCCATGGCCCTGCGGGGCTTTGAGGAGTACGTGGTCATCGGCACGGACAAAAGCGCTGCGGTGCGCGCCTTCGCGGCGGAGCACGGTGTGTGCGACGCGGTGGCGGAGCGGGCGGAAGACGTGCTCCCCAAAGCGGACACGGTAATTTTTGCCATGAGCCCGGCGGGCATCGCCGCCCAGCTACGCCGCTTTCGGGATGATTTCAAGCCCGGCGCATTGGTGACGGACGTGGGCGGCGTCAAGACCGCCGTTATGGAAGCGGCGGAAAGCCTTCCGGACACGGTGGATTTCATCGGCTGCCACCCCATGGCGGGCAAGGAGGTCTCGGGCATCGAAAACGCGGAAAAGGCGTTGTTTGCGGGCGCCCATTTCATCCTGACGCCCGGGGCGCGCAGCACCCGGGAGCATATCGCGCTGATGGAGCGGATGGGGAAACACATGGGTTTTCGCGACACGGTGATCACAACACCCGAGGAGCACGACGCCCTCATCGCCTACACCAGTCAGCTGATGCACATCATTGCCGTGGCCACCTGTGACGACGACGCCCTGTTCCGCTGCAAAGGCTTCGAGGGCGGCTCCTTCCGGGGCTGCACCCGGGTGGCGGCCCTGGACGTGCCGCTGTGGACGGAGCTGTTCACCATGAACCGCCCGGCCCTGTGCGCGTGCCTGCGCACGCTGGAGAGCAATCTGCACGCCTATTTGGAAGTTCTGGAGTCCGGCGATACGGAAGCGCTGCGGCGGAAGCTTGCCTATTCCGCCGCGCGCAAGCGGAAAATGGATCTGGAATAAAAAGTGCCGTCTGCGCCGGGGGAATCCCCGGCGCAGACGGTTTTATCTGCGTGCGCTGCGCTTATTTGTGCAGTTCCATCAGCTTCTGCTTGAGCTCGCCCTCGATGCGGCCCAGCTCTGCCTCGGCGGCTTTGCGCCGGGCGGCGCCTTCGCGCTGGATGTTCAGCACCTCGTCCAGGGTGGAGATCAACTGGGCGTTGGTGTGCTGGAGGGTCTCGATGTCCACCACGCTGCGCTCGGCCTCCTTGGCCGTGGCGATGGTGCCCATTTTCAGCATGTCCGCGTTTTTCTTCAGCAGTTCGTTGGTGGTTTCGGTGACGGCGGCCTGAGCGGCGGTGGCCTGTCGGCTGTGTTCCAGCCCCAGGGCCAGCACCATCTGACTCTTCCACAGGGGGATGGTGTTCACCAGGGAGGACTGGATCTTCTCCACCATCAGCGTGTCGTTGTTCTGCAGCAGGCGGATCTGGGGCCCCATCTGCACGGAGATGATGCGGGTCAGCTCCAGGTCGTGGAGCTTCTTTTCAAACCGGCCGCACATCTGCACCATGTCGTTGTACGCCTGGGCGTCCTCGGCCTTGCCGGAGGCCTCGGCGGTCTTGCGCAGATTTTCCACATCGGTGGCGCGCACCTCCGCCAGCCGCTTCTTGCCGGCGATGATATACATGGTCAGCTCTTTATAGTATTTCAGATTCAGGTCGTACATCTGGTCAAACATGGCGATGTCCTTCATCAGGGCGATCTGATGCTTTTCCAGACTGGCGCAGATCTTTTCCACATTGGATTCGACCTTGCCGTACTGCGCTTTCATGACCTCCAGCTTGCTGCGGGTCTTGCGGAACAGGCCGAAGCCTTTTTTCTCCTCCTCGCCGAAGCCCCGCAGCTCCACCACCAGCTCGGTCAGGTCCTGGCCGACGGCGCCCAGATCCTTGGTGCGCACTTTGCCCAGGGCGCTTTCGGAAAAAGCGGACACGCTCTTCTGGGCGGCGGAGCCGTACTGCAGGATGATGTTGGAGTCGGTGATGTCGATTTTCTTGGAAAATTCCTCCACCTGGCGCTTTTCGTCGTCGGTGAGCATGCTGTCGTCCACCACGACGGGGGTCACGTCCTTTTTCTGCTGGGACACTTCGTTGGGATCGAGCTGGAGAACGGGTGCCTCGGGGGCGGCGGCCGCTGCTTCCTCGGGATGCAGGGTCAGGCTGGGCATCATTTCATCGGCCATGGGACATCTTCCTTTCTTGTGTTGATCGGCTGGCGGAGCCGGGCGGACAAATTGTTGTGTTCATTATACCGCGCCGCTCCGACCCGGTCAAGAACAACGCATGGGGGCGCAAAAAGAGATGCGGGACGCCCGGCGTCCCGCATCTCTTTTTGCAGACTGTTTTAGGTGTTTGTACATTTTTCCAGCAGGGCGTTCCACTTTTCGTCCACCCACTGCTGGGCCTGCTCCAGCATCCATTCGTTGCCGGGCTTGAAGCAGTGGGCAAAGCGGCCCTGCAGCCTCATATAGTCCGCCACGGGCAGCTTGTGCCGGGGCTCATAAGTCAGGCGGTACACGCCGTTTTCCACCTCGAACATGGGCCAAACGCAGCTGTCTACCGCCGCCTTGACCACCGCGGCGATGTCCTCGGTGGGGTAGCGCCAGCCGCGGGGGCAGGGGGAGAGGACGTTCAGGAAGGCTGCGCCAGGGGTGTAAATGGCCTTGCGGGACTTTTCATGCAGGTCCCGGAAATTGCCGATGAAGGTGGTCTGGGCCACATAGGGGATACCGTGGGCCACCATGATCTCCGTCAGGTCCTTTTTGTTCTGGGGCTTGCCCTGATGGACGCTGCCCACGGGGGTGGTGGTTGAGTCGGCGAAGCGGGGGGTGGCGGAGGAGCGCTGGATGCCGGTGTTCATATAGGCCTCGTTGTCGTAGCAGACGTAGACCATGTCGTGGCCCCGCTCCATGGCGCCGGAGAGGGACTGCAGGCCGATGTCGTAAGTGCCGCCGTCGCCGCCGAAGGTGATGAATTTATAGCTGTCGTCGATTTTGCCCTTGCGCTTGAGTACGCGGTAGGCGGCTTCCACGCCGCCGCAGGTGGCAGCGGCGTTTTCAAAGGCCGTGTGGATATAGCTGTCTTGCCAGGCGGTGTAGGGGTACATGAAGGAGGAGACCTCCAGACAACCCGTAGCGTTGGCGATGACGGCCTTGTCCTCGGGGTCCAGGGCGCGCAGGACGGCGCGGACGGTGATGCCGCAGCCGCAGCCGGCGCACAGGCGGTGGCCGCCCAGGAAACGCTCTGGCTTGTTCATTTCCTGTTTCAGATTATACGCCACGGAGATCGCCTCCTCTCTGGCCCAGATGGCGGTAGATGGGTTTGGCGCTGCCCGTCTCCAGGGCCTTGTCCAGGGCGTCGAACACGGCCGCGCAGTCGGTCACGGCGAAATCACGGCCACCCAGGCCGTAAACGTAATTGATCAGCAGGGGGTGCAGCCCAGCGTCGTACAGGGCGCTGCGAAGCTCCGTGCCCAGAGGACCGCCGTGGGTGGAATAGCTTTCGCACTTGTCGAGCACGGCCACGGCCCGAACGTTTTGCAGCGCCTCGGCCAGTTCCTCGCCGGGGAAGGGGCGGTAGACCCGCACCTTGATCATGCCTACTTTGCGGCCTGCGTCGCGCAGTTGGTCCACACAGACCCGGGCGGTGCCGGCGGAGGAGCCGATCAGCACGACGGCTTCCTCGGCGTCTTCCATGCAGTAGCTTTCAAACAGGCCGTAGTACCGACCGGTGAGCTCGGCGTAGCTGCGGCCCACGTCCAGGATGACCTGCTTGGCGTTGACCATGGCCTGGGCCTGGGCCATTTTCGCTTCCATGTAATAGGCGCTGACGCCGTAGGGCCCCACGGCCAGGGGATTTTCGTGCTTGAGCAGGTAATTTTCCGGCGTGTATTCGCCCACGAAGGCCTTGACCTTTTCGTCCTCCAAAAGTTCGATGTTTTCCACGGAGTGGGAAGTGATGAAGCCGTCCTGGCAGATCATGATGGGCAGGCGCACTTCCGGGTGCTCGGCGATGGGCATGGCCTGGAGGTAGTTGTCATAGGCTTCCTGGTTGTTTTCGGCGTAGATCTGGATCCAGCCGGCGTCCCGGGCGTTCATGGCGTCGGAATGATCGTTGTTGATGTTGATGGGGCCCGTCAGCGCCCGGCAGACGCAGGCGAGGGTGATGGGCAGGCGGGAGGAGGCGGCCACGTGCAGCAGCTCCCACATAAAGGCCAGGCCCGCCGAAGAGGTGGCGGTCACGGCCCGGGCACCGGCGGCCTCCGCGCCGATGCAGGTGGACAGGGCGCTGTGCTCCGATTCCACGGCCACAAATTCCGTGTCCACCTTCCCGTCGGCGATATAGCGGGAATAGATCTGGGGGATCTCGGTGGAGGGGGTGATGGGGAATGCGCCCATGACGTCGGGGTTGATCTGGCGCATGGCATAGGCAATGGCTTCGTTGCCGGAAAGACGTTCGCGGATCGACATGCTCAGACCTCCTCCTTGAATTCGATGGCGGAAAAGGGGCAGACCTTGGCGCAGATGCCGCAGCCCTTGCAGTGGTCATAGTCGAAGTCCTGCCGCCGGCTGTCGCGCACGGGGATGGCGGAGTCGGGGCAGAAAGGCGTGCAGAGAAGGCACTGCTTGCATTTGTCCTTCAGCCACTGGGGGGTGACGACCCGCCACTCGCCGGTCCGGGTCAGCAGGGAGGTGCCGCCCTCGTAGATCTCGCAGCCGGGCGTCATGTCCTGCCAGCGGATGGATTCATGGATGTCTTTTGCCTGTTTCATCCTTCCCGGACCTCCTTCATGGACTGCTTGAGGCAGGCCAGATTCTTTTCAATGACCTGGGGCTTGGTGGCGAATTTGTGCCGGTAGGCGATCTCCATCACGTTCATAAAGCCCTCCGGCTCAATGACGCCGGAAACTTTGACGGCCGCCGCCAGCATGGGCGTGTTGGGGAAGTAGCGGCCCAGGGCCGCTTCGGAGATGCGGCGGGCGTCGATGGTGCAGACTTTGCCGCGGTAGCCCCGCAGCAGGGGCCGCAGGGCGGCAGGATCTTCGGGGGAGTTGATGATCACGGCGCCTTCGGGGGAAAGGCCCGCCGTCACATCCACGGAGTCCAGCAGCGACTCGTCCACCACCACCACATAGTCGGGCCGGTAGATAAAGGAGTGTACGTCGCAGCGCTCGTCGCTGATGCGGTTGTAGGCGGTGATAGGGGCGCCCATGCGCTCGGGGCCGTATTCCGGAAAGCCCTGCACATATTTGCCCGAGGAAAAGGCGGCGTCGGCCAGCAGGAGGCAGGCGGTCTTCGCGCCCTGGCCGCCGCGGCCGTGCCAGCGGATCTCAACGATTTTTGACATGTTCCAAACCCCTTTCTGCAAGCGGTACGTAATAAAAAAGCTGTTGTCCCTGTAAAGGGACAACAGCGGAAAAATGCGGTTGCTTGACCACCCGTTACATACGTACCATCATACGCGTTTCCGGTAACGGCGGAATGCCGGCGCGGCCTACTGCTTCGGTTCGGCGCGCAACTCGGGAGTGATTTTCGAGCGCGTTCTACTTCCGCCGGGCTTTCACTGTCCCCGGCTCGCTTTGGGGTTCAAAGCTGCGCCTACTCTCTCCGTCTTCGTTGTTTTGATATTGATGTCCAGTTTAGCGGATTTTTTTTGAGATTGCAATGTACAATATCACCAAAAAAGGCCGCCCATTTCGACGATATTCTCTGCTGGGAAAAGGTTTGTCCCCGTATAAAGGACAAAATCGGGAGATATCGTTCTCAGCTGTCCTCCGCGTCGGAGATCAGGTCCGGCTGGAGCCAGTCGGAATTGGGGCGGCACAGGAGCCGCGCGTCGAGATAGGCCATGGGCAGCGTCAGGATGGTGTGGCCCAGGTAGTTGCCGGATTCCGTTTTTTCCACCAGCAGGGCAACGTCGGCGGTGTGATCGCTGTCCAGGCACAGCGGGATCATCAGGCTGAGCAGGTTGTAGGCCGGGTAATAAATGGGAACGGCCGTTTTGTAGTCCCAGCGGATGCGCTTGGTGGCCTTGTCGATGGCTCGCTTGAAATCGTTGCGGATGCGCTCGCTGATAAAGGCGTTGTCCTTTTCCTCGCAGAACACGGCCAGGTCGCGCATGTGGCGGTTGTAGGCGGAGGTGCCGAAGCGGCATTTGGCGGCCCGGTCGATGATGGCCAGGGCCTCGGGATAGCGGTTGCACACGTCGCGCAGATACGTCAGGGGCATGCGGCCGATGTTGTCGCTGAGGATGTGGTCGTAGTTGACCGCCAGGCGGCGGCGGGTGTCGTACAGCAGGTCGGACACCTCGCTGATGTAGCTCGGCGGCTGGGGCGCCTGGGTGAAGTAGATGGTGATGCGCTGGCCGTCGCCGCGGCTGCCTTCGGTGCAGAAGCTGCTGAAGCGCCAGGGGATGGCGCTGGTGGGATCGTGATTCTTTTCAAAACAGGCGTAGATATCGTCGTAATGAATGGTCAGAAGGCCGGTGTTGAACGCGGCGAAGGTCCCCTCGTCGTTGATGAGCACCTTGTCCTCGTGCTGCAGGCGCAGGAAGGTGTATTTGAGGTACTGGCGCAGAATGTAAAAATTCTTCACCGGGGAATCCTGAAAGTCCCACTGCTCCGGCAGGGTCATGTCGGCCAGAACGCGCAGTACGTCGGTCCAGCTGCCCATGACGGCAAAATCCTCCAGCGCGTCGCCGGGATTAGTATGCTCCGAGGGCAGGGGGGCGAAATCCTCCGGGTTGGGTTTTCCTTCGTAGACCCGGGTCAGGGCCCAGGGGCGGCTGTCGTTTTTGCGGGTGTTGCGGGCGAAGAATACGGAAATGGGTTCCCCGTCCTTGTTGTCGTATCCGGTGGGGAAGAGACAGGTGTCATCCTTTTCGGTGATGCGGCGGCCTTTCACGGCGCTGCGGTAAGCGTCGCTGAGCATCTGCAGGGGCGTGTCGTCTTTTTTCATCAGGTGGTGGATCTTCTCGTGGAAGATCTCCAGGGTGGACCCGGGCAGATAGGCAAAGGCGCGGATATCGTCGGGATATTTTTTAGCCGCGTTTTTCTTTTCTTTTTTGCGCGGTTTTAGGGTGATCTGCCAGAAGGGATTGCCCTCTTCGGTATGTGCCTGCTCAAACAGTACATACTCGGGCATATCCTCCAGCATTTTGTTCAATCCTTTGTATCCGAGATCCTTTGCGCGATACCCGTGTCCGGCCAGACAGTTGCCGGCCTGGGCGACCATCAGGGGCTTTCCCACCTCGAAGGTTGCCGCCAGAAGATCGTAGATCTCCTGCTTTTGTTTTTGGGTAAGCATGAATTGAAATCTCCTTTTTTTCTTGTGATCAAACGTGTTGACCGGTTGTTTTTTCGTGCCATACGCCGCCGTTCTTCTGCGCCGCGGCGAAATGGCCCGCGCCCGGCGGGACCGTTTCTTTTCTGGCCCTCCGGCGCGGCGGGATACAGCGGCGCGCGCGTTTCTCCTTTCCGAAGCTGCGGCAGGTATGCGCGTTTATTATACGGCGCATCGGGGCGGAATGCAAGGGGGAGACGCCGCCGGCGCGGAAAAATGCGAACGCCCCGCCCCGCGCCCTCCGGCGCGGAGCGGGACGGTATCCTGCCGCCTCAGTTCACGGAAGCCTTGTAGATATTCAGCAGGACCTTGCCCATGGGGTTGGCGCAGCGCGTGCCGCCGCCGACTTCGACTGCGGCCAGCCGCAGGTCCACCCAGCCGTGTTCCGGATTTTCATAATCCTTGTGATATTTCATCTTCTTCACGGCGGCGGTGGTTTCCGGGGCCACCTTGTCGCAGATGAAGAACACGGAGACCAGGGAGAAATTGTGGTTCGGATTGGGGTCCACGCGCTTGAGCGCGTCGGTCAGCGCGGCGGTGCAGCAGCGGTCGAACACCTCCGGCGTCAATTCCTCCACGGAATAAATGTACACGAAATCATCGCTTTCCACGATGCCGACTTTGGCGAGGGAAAGGATCTTCCGGTCGCTGACAAGATGCATGAATGCGGTGGCGGCCAGCTCAGGCGACGCGGCGGCCGGGCGCTCTGCGCAGCGGTAGGGTTCCTGATAGTGGGCAAGCAGACGTTCGATTGCTTCTTCGCGGGTAACACTCATGATACATCATCCTTCCTGTTTATTTATGGTATACACAGCTGCCGCCGATATAGGTCTGTTCCACAGACGCGGCGGCAAGGCCTTGCGCGGTGTTGAGGGGCTCCGGCGCGCGGACGAGCGCCAGATCTGCCCGGCGGCCCGGGGCGATGGCGCCGAGGGCGGGGAATGCCAGCTGCTCTGCGGCAGCGGCGGTATAGGCGTCCAGAGCCTGGGAAAAGGGCAGCGCTTCGGCGCGGTTCCCGCGGGCCATGGCGCAGGCCATGCCCGCCAGGGGGGCGGGGTCGGGGGTGACCGGGCTGTCGCTGCCGAAGGTCACGCGCGCGCCGGCGCGCAGCAGGCTGGCGCAGGGGTACTCCCCGGCGGTCCGGCTGTCGCCCAGCATGGCCCGGTCCACGGAATAGACCGCGTCCTGGGGGAACCAGAAGGGCTGCAGAGCGCAGAAGAGGGACAGGCGGCCGATCTCCGCCGCCGTTTCCGGCGCGGCCAGCTGCACATGGGCCAGCACATGGCGGTTTTCGTTGCGCGCGCGGCCGTTGGCGGCCATCGCCCGGCCCAGGGCGGCGGTGATCTGCGCGGCGGCGGCGTCGCCGATGGTGTGGACATGGATCTGGATCTTCTCCCGATCCAGCCGGGTGCAGAGGGCGGTCAGGGCTTCGTCGGTCCAGATGGGCCGGCCGCAGCCGCCGGTGCAGTAGGGCTCCCGGAGATAGGCGCTGCCGTTGTCCACCACGCCGTCGGCATACAGCTTGACGGCGCCGAGGGAAACGCTGCCGCAGTCCTCCTGCTGCAGCGCGCGGTAGCGCGCGACGACCTCGTCGGGGGAAGCTGTGGGGTGGACGGTCAGCGCGCAGCGGGTGTGCAGCTTCCAGGCGCCCTGCTCCGCCAGCTCCCGCAGGATGCGGCGGAACTGATCTTCGTTCATGCCGATGGGCATCAGCGTCTGCACGGCGGTGATACCGCGGGAGAAGAGCATGGCCTGGAAGGCCAGCAGCGCGTCGCGGATCTCGTCGGGCCGGAAGGAAAGCTCCGGCAGATGGTGCAGCAGGGAAAAGAGCATGCGCTCCTTCAAAAGCCCCGTGCGGTATGCGGCGGAATGGGCGGGGATCCATTTTTCCGCCCGCGCCAGCAGGGCGCGGCTGCAGATGCAGGAATGGTAATCGTCGGAAAAGAGGATGACTGGCGTTTCGGGAAAGCGGTCGTTCAAAAAAGACTGAAACGCGGGCAGGGCGCCGGGATCTTCCTCAAACAGGCTCTGGTTCCAGCCAAAGCCCCGCAGGACGGCGCCGTCCGTGCCGGCGTGCAGCAGCTTTTCGCGGCAGGCCTCCAGCGATTCGCAGCCCATCAGATTCACGCCGTGGCGCTCGTAGAGATAGCTGCCGGGCAGGTGCAGGTGGGTGTCGGCGAAGGCCGGCAGCAGCACTGCGCCGCCGCAGTCGACCTCCCGCTCTGCGCGGAGGGCGCCGCACCGGTGGGACAGGGCGGCAATGACGCCGTCCTCTGCCAGGACTTCGCCGGGCAGGAACGCGTCTGTGCCGGAGTCATAGAGTTTTGCGTGGGAAAAAAGAACGGTTGCCAATTAAATACTCCTTTTTTGATTGCGGTGGGTCCGCCGGAGCTGCCGGCGCTTATACAGGCTGAACAGCCCACACAATGCGGCGCAGGATGCCACGCTGTACAGCCACGCCAGCAGGATCGAGGGGGACCAGGTGCCCTCGAGGGTCATCTGGAACGTTTCCACGAAGGTGGGCAGCACCTGGACCACGGCGAGGATCAGGAGCAGCAGGTTCATGTTGCTGCCGGCGATCTTTTCCCGCTGTTCGTAGCTCAGGTTGATGATTTGGTCCAAAATCTCGCGGTATTTATAATACTTGTCGATCTCCTCTTCCATGCCGAAGCGCTGGGAGATTTTTTTGCAGGCGATGGTCACGGTGGGATAGCGGAACTGGTCATAGTCGAAAAACAGCACCACGGAGGACATTTCCTGGCTCAGGGCGATCAGGTGGTCGTAATCCTTCTGACCGTAGGCCTCCGGGCCCTGGCGCATGCAGGCGACGACCCGGGAGCAGATGCGGTGGATGGAGGCGGTCTGCATGGAGAGCAGCTCCATGAAAAAGATCTCCACGCTTTCCACGGCCAGCCGGTCCACCAGGGACAGCTCGCAGCTGTGGCTGATCTCCACCAGGCATTTTTTCGAGGCGAAAACGTCGGCGATGCCGTACTGGGCGAAATTGTCCTCGGCGTAGGAGGTGAGGGTGGGGCCCACGAGTTCTCCGGCGGGCACGCGCTCCATGGCCAGGCAGCGCAGCAACTGGTCTCGGGTGAGGGGATTGGCGGCGAAAAGCACTGCCCTGGGCGAACCGTGGACTGTGATGCCCCAGCGGCGCTGCAGCCACTGGCACAGGTCCTCGTCGCCCTGCTCGGTGCAGATCGTGATCAGGCTGCTGCAGCACACGTTCAGAAGCCGCAGCGCCGAGACCAGGGTGCAGGGAAATACCACGCTCACCGTTCCGATCTGGGTCGCATCGTGGATGGAATAATGGAGCATGGCCGGCTGGACATTGCGGCGGCGCTCCTCCGCAGAGAAGCCGGCGCCGCAGAGCTGGACGCCCAAAGCGCCGCGGCGCAGCGTGAGGTATTCGCCGGCGAATTCGTCGTTGTTGGACAGCGTGAGCTGCTCCATGAACTTCCCGGTGAGGAAATCCGCCTCCGGCGGCGCGCCGGCGGGTTCAAAGGTTTCAAAGGAACAGGGGAACATTAGATGGACGTCGCACTTCCCCAGCTCGTTTTCGCGGTACAGGGCGCAGAAGCGCTCCAGTTCTTCGTCGAGGGAGGGCGCGTTCTGCGCTGCGGCGGGATCGGGCGCGCTGTTGGAGAGATAGATCTCCAGCGCGCCGCCGCCCTCTGGGCAGATCTGGCTCCGGCGCAGCAGGGGAACCCCCTTCCACTGGTCCAAAGCCCAGAGGGCCTCGCCGGAAACCTCGCACACCATGCCCTCGGTGACCGCGCCGGGGCGGGGGATAAGAAAAGAGCGGCCCTGCGGGGTGCAGGCTGCCGCGTAACCGGAGAGGGAATAGGGCCGCATTTCCGGGAGTTCCGCGGGAAAGCGAGAAAGAAACGTGCGCTCGGCACATTCGCCAAAGAGGAAAAGAGGATGCGTTTTCACGGCTGATCCACCAACTCTCTGTCCATCGATTTTCTTACGTTCATAATACTGATTTGCCCAAAAATTGTCAATATGGGCGAAAACAGGAATTCTCTGTAAACTTCGGACGTTTTGTTGCATTTTGCCCAAGGAATGGGCTATAATGAGGGCGTTATCACGCGAAAGGAGGCAGTGAAACCTATGGCGCAGTTCAAATTGGTCAGTCCTTACGACGCGGCGGGCGATCAGCCCCAGGCCATTGAAAAGCTGGCCCGGGGCGTGGAGCTGGGTCTGCAGGAGCAGACGCTGCTGGGCGTCACCGGCAGCGGCAAGACGTTCACCATGGCCAAGATCATCGAAAAGCTGCAGCGGCCCACGCTGGTGCTGGCGCACAACAAGACTCTGGCGGCCCAGCTGTGCGCCGAGTTCAAGGAGTTTTTCCCGGAAAACGCCGTGGAATATTTCGTCTCCTATTACGACTATTACCAGCCCGAGGCATATATCCCCCACACGGATACCTATATCGAAAAGGACGCCTCCACCAACGACGAGATCGACCGTCTGCGCCTCAGCGCTACCTGCGCCCTGCTGGAGCGGCGGGACGTGATCGTGGTCTCCTCCGTTTCCTGCATCTACGGACTGGGCGAGCCGGAGGACTTCGCCCAGATGATGGTCTCCCTCCGGGTGGGCGGCACTATGGAGCGAGACGAGCTGCTGCGCCGTCTGGTGGAGATCCGTTACGAGCGCAACGACATCGCCTTTGAGCGAAATATGTTCCGCGTGCGGGGCGACACGGTGGAGGTCTGGCCAGCCTATTGGAAGGATACGGCCCTGCGCATCGAATTTTTCGGCGACGAGATCGACCGCATCAGCGAGATCAACGCTGTCACCGGCACCGCCGTCCGCAATCTGACCCATGTGCCCATCTGGCCGGCCACCCATTATGTCACGCCCAAGGAGAAAATGGACGCGGCCATCGAGCGCATTTATCAGGAGCTGGAAGAGCGCCTGGCATGGTTCAAGGAGCACGGCAAGCTGGTGGAGGAACAGCGGCTGCGCCAGCGGGTGCTCTACGATATCGAGATGATGCAGGAGCTGGGCTACTGTTCCGGCATCGAGAATTATTCCCGGGTCATCGAGGGCCGGCCCGTGGGCTCGCCGCCCCACACGCTGATCGATTATTTCCCGAAGGATTTTCTCCTGTTCGTGGACGAGAGCCATGTGACGCTGCCCCAGGTGCGGGCCATGTACAACGGCGACCACGCCCGCAAGAGCAGCCTGGTGGAATACGGCTTCCGTCTGCCCTGCGCCTTCGACAACCGCCCGCTGAAATTCGACGAATTCGAGCAGCGCCTCAACCAGACGATCTACGTCTCCGCCACGCCCGGGGAATACGAGCGGGAGCGCTCGGCCCAGATCGTCGAGCAGGTCATCCGCCCCACGGGCCTTCTGGACCCGGAGATCGAGGTGCGGCCGGTATTGGGTCAGATCGACGACCTCATCGGCGAGATCCGCGATCGCGCCGGGCGCAGCGAGCGGGTGCTGGTCACCACCCTCACCAAAAAGATGGCGGAGGATCTGACGGATTATCTGGCCGGCGCGGGCATCCGCGTGCGTTATATGCACTCCGACATCGGCACCATCGAGCGCATGGAGATCGTGCGCGATCTGCGCGCCGGGAAATTCGACGTGCTGGTGGGCATCAACCTGCTGCGCGAGGGGCTGGATATGCCGGAGGTCAGCCTGGTGGCCATTCTGGACGCCGATAAGGAGGGCTTCCTGCGCAGCGAGACCAGTTTGATCCAGACCATCGGCCGCGCCGCTCGCAACGCCGGCGGCAAGGTCATCATGTATGCCGACACGATCACCCCCTCCATGCGCACGGCCATCGACGAAACGGAGCGCCGCCGCTCCCTGCAGCGCGCGTTCAATGAGGAGCACGGCATCGTGCCCAAGACCATCGTCAAGCCCGTCCATGACATCCTGGAGATCAGCGAGCCGGAGGAAACGGGGCGGAAGAAGCACCGCCGGAAGCTCACCGACAAGGAGCGCGCGGCGGAGATCGAAAAACTGGAAAAACAGATGAAGGAAGCCTCCAAAATGCTCGAGTTCGAATACGCGGCTGTGCTTCGTGATAGGATTATTGAGTTGCGCGGGGAGAAGTGAGGCTTTCCGGGCGGGGAGTGCATATCCCGCCGAACAATAGGAGGAATGATATGAGTCCGTTGTTGATTTTGGCATTTATTGTGGCGGCCCTGGGTTTTGTGCTGCTGCTCAAGCCCGAGCTGCTGTGGAACCGGTTTCAGAAGGAGAACGCGCTGAGCGGCGGCATGGCCGCCCTGCTGCGCCTTGTCGGCATCGGCTGCATGGCCCTGTCCGTGGTCGTCGCCCAGTGGGTGCGCTGAGATGGGGACGCACCATCGCTTCCGCCTGTTTTTCGTGTGGCATTTCCAGCGGGAAGAGGCGTGGATCAACCGCCTTTCCCGGGAAAAGGGCTGGCAGCTTCGACGAGTGGGCTGCTGCCATTATGTGTTCGAGGAAGGCCAGAAGGGAGCCTGGCAGTATCGGCTGGAACTGCGGCGCCGGGCCGGCTGCGACGAAGCGGAGAAGCATTATCTGCGCGCCGTGGGGGCCGAGGAGGTTTGCCGCAACGGGGAGTGGAGCTATTACCGCATCGCCGCTTCGCCGGCGGGTCTTGCCCGCTATGCCTGCTGCGCTTCCAAGCTGGCGTATCTGCGTCCGGTGTACCGCTGGTACCTGTTTTTCGGCGCGCTGGTCTATCTGGGTCTGGCCGTGGACATGTCCGCGTTTTTGGCGGAGTCCATGACGCCGCTGCACGCGGCGGCGCTGGCGCTGCTGACGGCCCTGGCGCTGTGGTTCACCGTGGAGCTGACCCGTTTCAGCCGGGTGCTCCGCCGCCTGCGCGCCGGCGCGGCGGAAGAGCAGGCCCTGCGCCGGGAAACGGAAGAGCGGCGGGAGGAGTGAGCCCGCCCCGGCCACAAAAACCTTGACCGCGGGCGGATTTTGCAGGATAATAGACCCATTCCGGACAAAGGGCCGCCGGCGGTCCTTTGCCCGGCTGGACAGACGGAGGTGATCCTGATGGATCTGAAAGGCAGAAATTTTTTGAAGCTGCTGGATTACAGCCCGGAAGAGATCGAGGGCCTGGTGGACCTGGCGGCGGAACTGAAAGCGAAAAAGAAAAACGGCGAACCCCACGACGTGCTGCGGGGCAAAAATATTGCGCTAATCTTTGAAAAGACCAGCACCCGCACCCGCTGCGCCTTCGAGGTGGCGGGCCATGACCTGGGCATGGGCGTCACGTATCTCGACCCCTCGGGTTCCCAGATCGGCAAAAAGGAGAGCATCGCCGACACCGCGCGGGTGCTGGGAAGAATGTTCGACGGCATCGAGTACCGCGGCTTCGGCCAGGAGATCGTGGAGGAGTTGGGCAGATATGCCGGCGTCCCCGTGTGGAACGGCCTGACCAACGAGGCACATCCCACCCAGATCCTGGCGGATTTCCTGACCATGCGGGAGCATTTCGGCAGGCTCCGGGGCCTCAATTTCGTCTACATGGGCGATGCCCGCTACAATATGGGCAATTCCCTGATGGTGGGCTGCGCCAAGCTGGGCGTCAACTTCACCGCCTGCGCGCCGAAAAAATATTTCCCCGAAACGGGGCTCATCGAGCAGTGCCGCGCCTTTGCCGCCGAAAGCGGCGCGCAGCTGCGCTTTGAAGAGGACCCGATGGCGGCCGTCCGGGGCGCGGACGTGATCTATACCGACGTGTGGGTCTCCATGGGCGAGCCCATGGAGATCTGGCAGGAGCGCATCGCCGACCTGGCGCCCTATCAGGTGAACCGGGCGCTGATGGACCAGGCCGGGCCCCAGTGCCGTTTCATGCACTGCCTGCCTGCTTTCCACGACTGGAAGACCACCATCGGCAAGGAAATGGGCCAGAAGTTCGGCCGCACGGAGATGGAGGTCACCGACGAGGTTTTTGAATCGCCCCAGTCCATCGTCTTCGACGAGGCCGAAAACCGCATGCACACCATCAAGGCCGTCATGGCCGCCACTCTGGGCGCGCGGCTGTAAGCGGCCGGCCCGGCAATCGAATGCGCTGTGCGCGCCCGCTTCCGCATCGTGCGGAGGCGGGCGCGTTTTGCGCCGCCCCTTGCGCCGCGGCGATATTTTTTGTATAGTAGGGGCAGAAACGATCTGCGGCGCAGCGAAAGGACGGATGGCGATGCTGGCCTATACTTATGTAAAACAAGGAGACTTTCAATTGCTGGAAAAACCGCGGCCCGCGCTCCGGGGGCCGGGGGATGCCGTCGTGCGCGTGACGCTGGCGAGCATCTGTACCAGCGATCTGCACATCAAGCATGGCTTTGTGCCCCGGGCAGTTCCCGGTGTGACGGTGGGGCACGAGCTGGTGGGCGTTGTGGAGGAAACGGGCGCGGCGGTCACGAAGGTCAAGCCCGGCGACCGGGTGGCGGTCAACGTGGAGACCTTCTGCGGCCAGTGCTTCTTCTGCAAAAGCGGCTGGGTGAACAACTGTACGGACCCCAACGGCGGCTGGGCCCTGGGCTGCCGCATCGACGGCGGCCAGGCGGAATTTGTCCGTGTCCCCCACGCCGACCAGGGGCTGGATATCATTCCGGAAACCGTGACGGACCGCCAGGCTCTCTTTGTGGGCGATCTGCTGTCTACGGGCTACTGGGCCGCGCAGATCTCCGAGATCCGGGCGGGGGACACGGTGCTGATCATCGGCGCCGGGCCCACGGGGCTGTGTACGCTGCAGTGCGTCCAGCTCTACCGGCCCGGGAAGATCATCCTCTGCGAAAAAGACCCGGCGAGGCGCGCCTTCGCCCGCGGCTGCTGCCCCAACGCGGTGGTGACGGACCCGGAGCATGCGGCGCAGTGCGTCGCGGAGCACAGCGCCCACGGCGGCGCGGATGCGGTGATCGAGGCGGCCGGCGGGGAGGACACGTTTGAGCTGGCCTGGCGCTGTGCGCGGCCTAACGCCGTGGTGACGGTGGCGGCCATGTACGACCGCCCCCAGATCCTGCCCCTGCCGGATATGTACGGCAAAAATCTGATCTTCAAGACCGGCGGCGTGGACGGCTGCCACTGTGACCACATTTTGGAACTGATCGCCGAGGGAAAGCTGAACACGGAGACGCTGATCACCCATACTTATCCCCTGCGGGACATCGCGCGGGCCTACGAGTGTTTTGAGAATCGCGCGGACGGCGTTTTCAAAGTGGCTGTCGCGCCGTGATACGGCGAAAGGTTCGCTGGGAGAAAATATTTTACCCTTGTGTTTTTGTCGAATTCTCTCTATAATAGATAAAAATAGATTATAATAGGCGGATTCTGTAAGGATCGGGCGGTGCTGTTGCCGCCGGCTGCCCTGTGCGCCGGGTCCGCCACAGGAGACGGCAGCTATGGATATCATGGAAGCGATGCGCCTGCGGCATTCTGTGCGGCAGTATCTTGATAAACCCATTGAAGAGGAAAAACTCCGGCGGCTGCGGCAGGAGATCGATGCGTGCAGCCGGGAAGGGGATCTGCATATTCAGTTGGTCTGCGAGGAGCCCCGGGCTTTCGGCGGCATGATCGCCCGCTACGGGCGCTTCAGCGGCGTGCATAACTACATCGCCCTGGCGGGCCGGCGTGAGCAGGGCCTGAGCGAGCGGGCGGGGTATTACGGCGAGCGGCTCGTCCTGCTGGCCCAGTCCCTGGGGCTGAACACCTGCTGGGTGGCGCTGACGTTTTCCAAAGGCAAATGCGCCGCGCAGCTGGAGCGGGGCGAGCGCCTGGTCTGCGTCATCGCCCTGGGGTACGGCACGAACCAGGGCGTGGCCCACAAAAACCGCCCCCTGGAAAAGCTGTACCGGGTGGACCGCCCCATGCCCACCTGGTTTCTGAACGGCCTCAACGCGGCTCTGCTGGCGCCGACGGCCATCAACCAGCAGAAATTCCGCTTTACCCTCGCCGGTGACACGGTGAAGGCCCAATCCACCGGCGGCTTCTTTTCCAAGGTGGACCTGGGTATCGTCCGATACCATTTTGAACTGGGGGCCGGCACGGAAAACTTCACCTGGGCCGACGGGTTCCTGGCTCCGGCTGTGCAGGAGGAAGCCCCGCCCCGGGAAAGCCCCGCGGAGGAGCCGCAGGGCGAAGAGCAGGAGCAAGAGGAAAAGGAAGCATAAAGATTGCGGCAGAGCCGCGCGCCGAATTTTTCGGCGCGCGGTTTTTTGCGCTTGAGGCATGGCGCGAAAAGGCCCGGCGCGGCATATAGTGGTGGTATCAGAAGGAAGAAAGCGGGAGAGAGCCATGACCTGTTACCATGCAAACGGAATGTCGCCGGCCGCTTGGTCGGGCTGCCCCTGCTGCCGGATCGGCCCCACAGGCCCCGCGGGGATGCCCGGCCCGCCGGGGCCGGCGGGAGAGCCCGGGCCGCCGGGCGTGCAGGGCATACAGGGTCCCGCCGGTCCGGCGGGGGAACGGGGGGCGACGGGGCCGACAGGCCCCGCGGGAGCCCAGGGGATCCCCGGCCCGACCGGCCCTACAGGCCCGGCAGGCAGCGCCAGCGTGATCGGCCCGACGGGGCCCACAGGGCCCGCCGGGCAAACAGGCCCCACAGGGCCGGCGGGGGAGCAGGGCGCGCCGGGACCGACTGGTTCTGCCGGCAGTCAGGGACCCGCAGGCCCCACAGGGCCTGCGGGCGAAGCGGGGCCGACGGGTCCCACGGGCAGCGCTGGGGCCATCGGTCCCACCGGCCCCGCCGGAGAAACGGGCCCCACGGGCAGCGCTGGGGCCATCGGTCCCACCGGCCCCGCCGGAGAAACGGGCCCCACGGGCCCCGCCGGAGAAACAGGGCCGACAGGCCCTGCCGGAACGCCGGCGGAGGATGTGTTCGCCTCGTTCTACAACCCGTCTGCCGTACTGAATCAGGGGAACTATCTGGAACTGTATCCGGACGTCACGGATCCCACGGGGCAGATCACTATTGCCGGAAACCAGCGGATCCAGCTGGCGGCGGGGCATTATCTGGTCATCTGTAAGATTTCCGCCATTTTTCGTACTGCCAACTACATGCAGATCACGCCGGCCTATAACGGTGCGCCCCACCTGGAATACGGCATTTATTTTGCCACCAGCACCAACGGCTCCAGCGCGGCAGGTTCGGCAAATTTCATCATCCGTGCCCCGGCGGCGACGGAATTGACCTTCAGCTACAACAGCTCCGGCAGCGCCACCGACGGGGAGATCAACGTGACGGTTTTGAAATTGAATCGACCTCTGTAAAAAGTGCCGGGCCTTTCGGCCCGGCACTTTTTCGCGCTTCACGCTTCTCTTGCTTGCAAGGCAATGACTTGCCGCCTTGTCCGAATTTCGGCATCCTTATCTTCTTCTCCGCGGAGAAAAAATCAGGGCGGTCCCGCCCGGCGCGGTCTGCTCTCCTGCGATGCTGGAAAAGGCCATGGCTTTTTCCAAATGATTTTGCTTTTGCGGCCCGCGGAGCCGGCTTTTCTTGAAAGTATTGTATCATAGACCGCCCGGCGGCGTGCGTTATTTTGCCCGCAGCTGCCAGAAGGCCACGGCCCCGGCGGCGGCCACGTTTAGGGAGTCCACGCCGTGGGACATGGGGATGCGCACGCTGTAGTCGCAGGCGGCGATGGTGTCCGGGGCCAGCCCGTCCCCCTCGGCGCCCAGGACGAGGGCAAGCTTCTCCTCCGCCGCCAGGCGGGGGTCCTCGATGGAAAGGGCGTCGTCCCGCAGCGCCAGGGCGGCGGTTTTGAAGCCCAGGGTCCTCAGCCGCTCCAGGCCGGGACGGGGCCACTGGGCGGGCGACTGGCCGATATAAGCCCAGGGGATCTGGAACACGGTGCCCATGCTGACCCGGGCGGCCCGGCGGTTCAGCGGATCGCAGCAGGTGGGGGTCAGCAGCACGGCGTCCGTATGCAGCGCGGCGGCGGAGCGAAAAATAGCGCCGATGTTCGTGGCGTCCACAATGCCCTCCAAAACGGCGATGCGCCGCGCCCCGGCGCAGACCGTTTCCGCCTCCGGCTGGGCCGGGCGGCGCATGGCGCACAGAATGCCCCGGGTCAGGGCGTACCCCGTGAGGCCCGCCAGCACCTCCCGCGCCCCGGTATACGCCGGAACGCCGGGGCAGCGGTCCAGCAGGGCGCGGCCCTGGCCCTCCAGGTGCCGGCGCTCCATGAGAAAGGCCAGGGGGACGACGCCGGCGTCCAGGGCCCGGAGGATGACCTTCGGGCTTTCGGCGATGAAAACGCCTTTCTCGATCTCCCGGCGGCTGCGCAGCTGGGCCTCCGTCAGGCGGGAAAAGACCGCCAGCTCCGGCGCGTTCAGATCGGTGATTTCAATAACAGCGGCCATGGCGCGGCCCTCCCGGTGAAAAAATAAGATTCTTTTCCTATTATAAAGCGAAATCGCCGCCCTGGCAAGGCTCCGGCGGAAAAGGGCCGGCGCGGGGCGGAAAAAATCGCTCTTGCGGCTTTGGCGGCGCTGTGCTATAATCGATTCGTACTTGGGCGATGCAAAGGAGCAGCTGCAGCGGCAGATGCTTCTTTTTTGCTATACGGAACGAATCGTGCTCCCAAAAACGGGAGCACGGCTGTGAAAGGAGTGCATTCGATCATGATGAAAAAACCGGTGATCGGCGTGTTCCCCCTGTGGGACGACGAGAAGGACAGCATCTGGATGCTGCCGGGCTATCTGCGGGCGCTGCAAAACGCCGGGGCCATCCCGGTGGTGCTCCCGCTGGAGGCCGAGGGCGAGGACGCCCGCCGGCTGTATGAACTGTGCGACGGGCTGCTGCTGACCGGCGGCCACGATGTGGACCCGGCGCTGTACGGCCAGGAGAAGCTGCCGGTGTGCGGCCCCGTCTGCCCGGCGCGGGATAAGCTCGAACGGACCTTCTTCCGCTGGGCCTATGCCGAGGATAAGCCCATGCTGGGCATCTGCCGGGGCGCGCAGCTGGTGAACGTGCTCTTGGGCGGGTCGCTCTACCAGGATCTGGAGACACAGCTGCCCGGCGCGGTGCGCCACCGCATGGAGCCGCCCTACAGCGGCGTCTGCCACACCGTGACGCTGGAGCCCAGCGGCTTTCTCCACGCCCTGCTGGGCAAGGATTCCATCGGCGTGAACAGCTGCCACCACCAGGGCATCTGCCGCGTGGCGCCGGCTTTGCGGCTGGAGGCCTCCGCGCCCGACGGGCTGGCGGAAGCCCTGTCCTGCCCGGCCCACCGCTTCCTGATCGCCGTGCAGTGGCACCCGGAATTCAATTACGACCAGAACAGCGACAGCGCCGCATTGTTCACCGCCTTCGTGGGCAGCTGCAGCGTGGGCTGACGCGCGCATAAGATGCGGCCCTCCGGCGCACACTGAGGGGTGGAGGTGTGTGCCGTGGAGCAAAAACGCAGGCGGCCCTTCCCCGATGAGGAATATCTCGACTTTTGGGAAACGGCGTCGGCCGGCGAGTGTACGGGGCTGATGCCCACGCCGCCGGTGAGCGCCGCCCAGCAGGAGGCCTACCGGGCCCTGTTTTCCATGGAAGTCTCCCAGGCGGAGGAAGAGGAACCGCGCAGAGCGAAAGAGTGATCGCCGTGCCGAGGGGCGCGCAGGAGAATAATCCTGCGCGCCCTTTGTCATACTAAAACCATCCGACGAAAGGATGGCGATTTATGGAAACTTTGACAGGGACCTTCCGCACCGATGTGGCCATGCTGGCCGACATCCTGGGCGTGGGGCGCAATTACGATATTTCGGAGCGGACGCTCCTCATCGGCGGCAGGGACGCCCACCTCTATTTCCTCGACGGCTACGGAAAGGACGCGGTGATCGAGCGCATCCTCTCCGTATTCCTGGCGCTGACGCCGGAGCAGATGGAAACCGCGGCGGACATGGACCAGTTCGCCAGCCGCTTCGCCACTTACGGGGAAACGGGGACGGAAAACGACGTGGAGACCATCGTTACCTCCGCGCTGCTGGGTAAGTGCGTGCTGCTCATCGACGGGATGGACCGGGCGCTGCTCTTCGACGCCAAGTCCTACCCTGCCCGGGGCGTGACGGAGCCCTCCGACGGCAAGGTGCTGCGCGGCTCCCACGACGGCTTCACCGAGATCGTCAAGCAGAACTCCGCCCTGATCCGCCGGCGCATCCGCGACCCGAAGCTGGTGATGGAGAATCACCAGGTGGGCACGCGCTCGAAAACGGACGTCGTTTTGTGCTATCTCGACGACAAGGTGGACCGGGAGGCCCTGGGGCAGATCCGCGAGCGCCTGGCCAGCATCGACGTCAACTCCGTATCCATGGGCCAGGAGAGCATCGCCGAGGCTATGCACCGGCCCCAGTGGTTTAACCCCTTTCCCCGGGTGCGCTACACGGAGCGGCCGGACGCCGCCGCGGCCTCCGTCATGGAGGGGAGCATCATTCTGATGGTGGACAACTCCCCCTCGGTGATGATCCTGCCCACGTCCTTTTTCGATTTCATCCAGGAGACGAACGACTACTATTTCCCGCCACTGGTGGGAACGTATCTGCGCTTTGTGCGCTTTTTCGTGTTTCTGGCGTCGCTGGTCATCACGCCGCTGTGGTATCTTGCCATGATGAATCCGGAGCACATCCCACCCTATCTCGCGTTCATCGGCATCGAGGAACCCAACGGCGTGCCGCTGCTGCTGCAGCTGCTGCTTCTGGAGCTGATCGTGGATCTTCTGAAGCTGGCGTCGCTGAACACGCCGGACGTGCTGAGCACGTCCTTCAGTATGCTGGGCGCGCTGATCCTGGGGGATTTCGCCGTGCGGGCCAACTGGCTGGTGCCGGAGGTGCTGGTCTATATCGCCTTTGTGGCCATCGCCAATTTCGCCCAGCCCAGCTTTGAACTGGGCTACGCCTTCAAGCTGATGCGCATGGTGCTGCTCGTTCTCTCGGCCCTCTTTTCCATTTGGGGCTTTGCGGCGGGCATCGTGTTCATGCTGGTGCTGATCGTGACCACCGAGCCCCTGGCCGGCCATTATCTTTACCCCCTGTATCCCTTCAACGCCAAGGCGATGAAGCATCTGCTCTTCCGCCAGCCCATCAACAAGGATAACTCTTGATACTTCCCCTGGGCCGTGGTAGGATAGGGGCAGTATCGGGAAAGGAAGCGAAGGCTTTGCAGTATAGAGAACAGATCGAGGCGTATTTCGATGCCCATCGGGAAGACATGGTCCGGGATATCATGGACCTGGTATCCATCCGCAGCGTGGACGGGGAGGCCCTGCCGGGTAAGCCCTTCGGCGAAGGACCGGCGGCGGCGCTGGCGGCGGCCCTGGACAAGGCCAGGGAATACGGCTTCACCGACGTCAGAAATGTGGACAATTATGTGGGCACTGTCACCATGGGCCCCCAGCCGGTGCAGCTGGGCATCCTGGCACATCTGGACGTGGTGCCCGAGGGCAAGGGCTGGACGGTCTGCCAGCCCTACGCGCCCATCGTGAAGGACGGCAATATCTACGGCCGCGGCGCCAGCGACGACAAGGGCCCCGCCGTGGCAGCACTGTACGCCCTGCGCTGCGTGCGGGAGCTGGGCATCCCCCTGAAGCAGGGGGTGCGCCTGATCCTCGGCACGGCGGAGGAGACGGGCAGCGATGACATCGCCTATTATTTCAAAAAGGAAAGCGCGCCCCCCATGGTCTTTTCCCCCGACGGGGACTATCCGGTGCTGAACACGGAAAAGGGCCAGCTGCGGCCGGACCTGACCGCCGCCTTTGAAGAGAGTGCGGCCTTGCCCCGCATCCGCTCCATCGAGGGCGGTTTGGTGCTGAACGCCGTGCCGCCGGAGGCCCGAGCCGTTGTGGAAGGGCTCAGCGCCGCCCAGGTGCGTTCGGCCCTGGACGCGGCGGCAACAGCCACAGGGGCGGTTCTTGAAGCGGCGGATACGGAGGGCGGCGTGGAGATCCTTGCCCGGGGCAAAAACGCCCACGCCTCCAGGCCGTGGGAGGGCAACAACGCCATCACGGCACTGATTGCGGCCCTGGTCACGCTGCCCCTGGCGGAATGCGAAGGCATTGAAAAGCTGCGGGCCCTGGCGCGTCTGCTGCCCCACGGGGAGACCGACGGCAGCAGCCTGGGCATCGCCTGCGCTGACGAGATCTCCGGCGCGCTGACCATTTCGCTGAATATTTTTCACTATATGCCCACGGGCTTCCGCGCCCGGTGCGACAGCCGAGTGCCCCTGTGCGGCGGCGAGGAGCAGCTGTTTGCTATCCTGCAGAAACGGGCGGAGGGAACCGGCCTGCAGGCGGAACTGATCCTTTCGGAGCCGCCCCACCACACGCCGGAGGACACGCCCCTGGTGCAGGCGCTGCTGAAGATCTACAGTGACTATACCGGCCTGGAGGCCAAATGCGTCAGCATGGGCGGCGGCACCTATGTCCACGACATCGCGGGCGGCGTTGCCTTCGGCTGCGAGTTCCCGGGGATCGACACGAATATGCACGGGCCGGACGAGTTCGTGCGCATCGACGATCTGGTGATTTCCGGAAAAATGTTTGCCCAGGCTATTGCGGACCTGTGCGGCTGATACAGAAAATGAGCGGAGGCGCCGCGCTCTCAGTGGAGAGTGCGGCGCCTCCGCTCATTTCAGAATTCATAAAAAATTCATAAAATAGACCTTGCAAAACCGGCGGCGATTCTCTATACTTGTGACAAGTTGTCAT
>CAJFFX010000016.1 GCA_904374485.1 Candidatus Pseudoscillospira falkowii
GCCTGCGCGCAAATGCGCGCAGGCCCCCGGCCGTTGCCGTATAGATGGGAAAACAGAAGCGCCCCTCCGCTCTGCGCGAAGGGGCGCCGTGCAGGCCGGCCCGCCAGGGCGGGCGGTCGTGTGTTCGCCGCGTGCTGTTTCCGGATCAGGGGGGTAGGAGGTAAAACTGCCGAATCGAAAGTATGGATGGTGGTAGAGGAGAGTAAGTTATGGGAGGGTTCGGCAAGCTGCCGCCAAGCGGCATGGGGGACCGGCAAAAAAGCAGGAACGACGTTCACGGGACGGCGGCGCGCCGGTAAAGCGCCGCGCCGCACTGAAGCAAAGTTCTTCTATCGTTTAGTATATCGGCCTTCCAGGGGGGCGTCTTGCACTTATCGAAGTTCGTTTCTGCATTTCTGTGACTTGTTCCGGCAGAGAATCATACTATTTTGGGATTCTGGAAGATTTTGCAGGGAAGGGAGGCCGATGCGCTGCGGAAAAGTACCATAACCCCGCGGCGGCGCGCCGGCGGACGATATAATGCAAAAAAGTTTGTATAGTGCAATATTCTGCGCAGAGTGATAACAAAATTCCAAAAAGGACTTCCGTTTTTTATGATGCGCCGCCGCGGCTTTCTGATAAAATAAAACTGTATTATCAGGAAGAAAAGCCGCCGCGGCTTTTTTTGAAGGAGGATGCAGACCATGACCGGTATGGAGCTGGCAAAGGCCTATTATGAAACCTACGGCAAACGGATGCTGGCGGAAGAATTTCCGAACTATGTGGACCGCATCGCTGTCGGGCTGGCTGGAGAAGGTTCGGAGTGCTTCGGGTTCGACGACGCTATCTCCCGCGACCACGACTTCGGCCCTTCCTTCTGCATGTGGCTGACCAAAGAGGATTACCAGACCATCGCCCCGGCGCTGCGCCTGGCCTATAATGCGCTGCCCAAGGATTTTTACGGCTATCCCCCCCGCAAGGAGGAGCCCTTCGGCGGCGAGCGCGTGGGCGTTTTGTGCATCGACGATTTCTTCCGCCGCCAGATCGGCTCTGCCGATGGGGAGATCACCCTGCGCCAGTGGGTGTACATCCCGGAAAGCCGCCTGGCCACCGTCACCAATGGCCAGGTGTTCGTCGATGGCCTGGGGCAGTTCACAAAGATCCGCAACAAGCTGCTGGCCTTTTATCCCGAGGATGTGCGCCTGAAGAAAATGGCCGCCCGGGCGGCGGTCATGGGCCAGGCCGGCCAGTATAACTACGCCCGCTGCATGCGCCGCGGCGAAACGGTGGCCGCTCAGCACGCCATGAGCGAGTTCATCATCAACACCATTTCCATGGTATTCCTGCTCAACAAGCGCTATATGCCCTATTATAAATGGATGCACCGGGCGATGTACAGCCTGCCAGTGCTGGGCAGCGAAGTGGGCGATCTTTTGAAGGAGCTGGCGGAGAACGGCATCAGCCTGGATGCCTGGGACTGCGAGGTCCTGGAGAACGCCCCCCAGGCCCTGAACAGTGCCGACCGCAACGTGCTGCTGATCGAGCAGATCTGCCGCCTGATCGCTGACGAACTGCGGCGGGAGAATCTCTCCTCTGAAACCAACAGCTTTATCACACACCACGGAATTTCGATCATGTCCCGGATCCGCGACCCGCAGATCCGCGCCATGCACTTGATGGAAGGGTGAGATCTATGAAAACGATTGCCGAACTTGTCGTCAAAGAATGGGAGCAGTTCCAGAAGGTGCAGAATGAAGGCGGCCGGGCGGACTGCCAGAACCATATGCGGGAATTTGCGATCAACCGCCTGGCCCAGTTCCTGACCTGGAGCGATGAAGCGCGCCAGAGCTATTACCGGGACCTGGAAAACGCGGAAGCGGTGGGCTGGAATTTGCTGACGGAGAAATACGCCCGCATGATGCGCTACACGGCGCCGGCGCAGTACGCGGCGCTGTGCAACCGCCTGCCGGTGATCTCCGAGCAGAAGGAACGTCTGGTGCAGCAGATCGTGGCCATCCAGCTGCGCTGGCAGCAGGAATACGCCGCCCGGTATCCCAAGGTGGCCCGGGGCTCCCGCCCCACCGCCAGCAGCGCCGACGCGGACTATGTGACGAGTTTTGAGACCTACCTGCGCTGCGAGCTCTATACCTATTCCGAGCAGACGCTGACGCTTTACCTGCGCCACGCCGAGGAGATGGAGCGCGCGGGCATCAATATGACGATCCTGAACCTGGAATTTGTGGCCAAGCTGTACGGGTTTTCCTCTCTTCAGGAGATGGAGGACCGGAGCAGATAAGCCGCCGGGAGCGATTTTGGCGACCCAGGGGCCGGCGCAGCGGCGCTGCGCCGGCCCTTTTTGCGTTGTATTGACCGTCGCGGACAGATGTTTTTAGCGAAAAAGCACAAAAAGCGAAAGGGCTTTCAGGAGCAAATCGGCGATTTGCTAAAAAATATAGAAAATTGTAAAAAAACTATCCACATCGCGCAAGAAAAGTATATAATAGAGTCTAATCTTTCACCCGTGGGCGGAGTGTCCCCTGAAGGGGCGGTTTTCCCCGCGGGATGCGAGATCCGGGGGCGCCTGGGCGCTTCCGGCGCCGTCCCCTTTTTTGGATGAGAGCGGGACGGGACAGATCGTTATGAAAAGGAGAAGATGAACATGAAAAAGGCATTGAGCGTGCTCCTGGCAGGCGCAATGTTGGCCGGCGTGCTGGCCGGCTGCGGCAACGGGGGCAACAACGGTTCCTCTGACGAAGCGGGCAACCCCAACGCATTCAAGATCGGCGGCACCGGCCCCCTGACCGGCGCGGACGCCATTTACGGCAACGCCGTCAAGAACGGCGCGGAGCTCGCCGTGGAAGAGATCAACGCCGAGGGCGGCGACATCCAGTTCGAGCTGCGCATCGAGGACGACGAGAGCGACCCCGAAAAGGCTTACAACTGCTACAACAAGCTGACCGACTGGGGCATGCAGCTGTCCCTGGTCTCCGTCACCAGCAAGCCCGCCGAGGCTATTTCCGTCAACCTCTATGAGGACCGCATCTTCGGTCTGACCCCCTCCGCTTCCTCCGTGGCAGTGACCGAGGGCAAGGACAACGTGTATCAGATGTGCTTCATCGACCCTGACCAGGGCACCACTGCCGCCGATTATATCGCCGACAACAACCTGGGCAGCAAGATCGCCATCATCTACAAGAACGACGATGTGTACTCCACCGGCATCTACGAGACCTTTGTGGCCGAGGCCGAGGCGAGAGGTCTGGAAGTCGTTTCCGTTTCCACCTTCACCACCTCTTCCTCCACCGACTTCAGCGTGCAGCTGAACGATGCCAAGAACAACGGCGCGGATCTGGTGTTCCTGCCCATGTATTATCAGCCTGCTTCCCTGATCCTGAACCAGGCCAACACCATGAACTTCGACATCAGCTTCATCGGTGTGGACGGCATGGACGGCATCCTGACCCTGGAGAACTTCGACACTTCCCTGGCTGAGGGCGTCATGCTGCTGACCCCCTTCAACCCCAGCAGCGAGGATGAGCGCACCCAGAACTTCGTGCAGAAGTACGAGGAGAAGTACGGCGAGACCCCCAACCAGTTCGCGGCCGACGCTTATGACTGCGTCTACGCTTACAAGCAGGCCATCGAAGAGTCCGGCGCCACCCCCGACATGAGCGCCGAGGAGCTGTGCGACCTGATGATCCAGCAGTTCCCCCAGATGACCTTCACCGGCCTGACCGGCACCGACGCCACCTGGGACGCTTCCACCGGCAGAGTGAGCAAGATCCCCACCGGCGTTGTGATCGAGAACGGCGCTTACGTCGGCATCTGATCATCATTTGAAAAAGCTGCGATGGTGCAGTGGAAGAACCGCCCGAAGGAGGCGGTTCTTCTCTGCGCCATCCTTCCTTATGATGCTGTATCCTGTAAAACGAAATAAAAAAGAAAAAGCAGGAAACAGAGAGTAGAAACAGTAGAAGATTTGAGGTGTACTCCATGATAAGTAATCTGATCGCGGGTATCAGCCTGGGCAGCATCTATGCCATCATCGCCCTGGGCTACACGATGGTCTACGGTATTGCGAAAATGCTGAACTTTGCCCACGGCGATGTCATCATGGTCGGCGGATATATGTGCTTTTGCGCCACATTCTATCTCGGATGGCCGCCGGCAATGGGCATCCTGCTGGCCGTTATCGTCTGCACGGTGCTGGGTGTTGTGATCGAGCGGCTGGCCTATAAGCCCCTCCGCCGCGCCCCGGCCCTGGCTGTGCTGATCACGGCCATCGGCGTGTCATATTTCCTGCAGAACGCGGCCCTGCTGCTCTGGACGGCCAACCCCAAGACCTTTACCTCCGTCGTCGGCAACGGCTCCGTCCAGATCGGGAACCTGCAGGTCACCCATGTGACCATCGTCACGATTCTGGTCTGCGTGCTTATCATGGCAGTACTGGTTTGGTTCACCAACAAAACAAAAATGGGCACGGCCATGCGCGCCGTGTCCGAGGATAAGGATGCGGCCCAGCTGATGGGCATCAACGTCAACACCACGATCTCCGTCACCTTCGCCATCGGCTCGGGCCTGGCGGCCATCGCCGGCGTGCTGATGCTTTCCGCCTATCCCATGCTGGTGCCCACCACCGGCTCCATGCCCGGCATCAAGGCCTTCACCGCCGCCGTGTTCGGCGGCATCGGCTCCATCCCCGGGGCCATGCTTGGCGGCATCCTGCTGGGCGTCATCGAGATCTTCAGCCGCGCCTACATTTCCCAAGAAGTGTCCGACGCCATCGTGTTCGCCGTGCTGATCATCGTGCTGCTGGTCAAGCCTGCGGGCCTTCTGGGCAAGCAGATCAGCGAGAAAGTCTGAGGTGGACGGCATGAAACAAACAAAGATTCTGAGCAAAACGCGGCGCGATTCCGTGATCGCTTTCGGCATCGTCATCATTGCGTATGCGGCGATGCAGGCGCTGTCCATGACCGGCAACCTTTCCAACACCATCACCGGCCTGCTGGTGCCCATCTGCGCCTATATCGTCATGGCGGTCTCCCTGAACCTGACCGTCGGCATTCTGGGCGAGCTGTCCCTGGGCCACGCGGGCTTCATGTCCGTGGGCGCCTTCACCGGCATCGTTGCGACGACCTTCCTGGCCGACGCTGTCCCGTCTCCGATTCTGCGCCTGACGGTGGCCATGATCTTGGCGGCGGTGGCCGCCGCCATCGTCGGCGTGATCGTGGGCATCCCCGTGCTGCGCCTGAAGGGCGACTATCTGGCCATTGTCACGCTGGCCTTCGGCGAGATCATCAAAAATATCATCAACGTTCTCTATGTCGGCATGGACGACCGAGGGCTGCATTTCAGCATTATCAAGCAGACCTTCACCCTGAACGAGGGGGGCGACATGATCATCAACGGCCCCATCGGCGTTTCCGGCATCGACAAAATTTCAAACTTTACGGCGGGTTTCATCCTGATCCTCATCACGCTGTTCATCGTGCTGAATTTGATCAACAGCCGCCACGGCCGCGCAGTCATGGCCGTGCGCGACAACCGCATCGCCGCTGATTCCGTCGGCATTTCTACCACGCGCTTCAAGCTGATGGCCTTTGTGATCTCCGCCGCCTTTGCGGGCATGGCGGGCACGCTGTACGCCATGAATTATTCCACCATCACCGCCGCCAAGTTCGACTTCAACCTGTCCATCCTGGTGCTGGTGTTCGTGGTGCTGGGCGGCCTGGGCAATATTTGGGGCTCCATCATCGCTGCGGCGCTGCTGACGGTGCTGCCGGAGCTGCTGCGCGCCCTGAACTTCAATGATTACCGCATGCTGGTCTATGCGATCCTGCTGATCGTCCTGATGCTGTTCAACAACTCCGGTGCTAAGGAGAAATTCCTGGGCTGGCTTGCCCTGCGCAAGGAAGCGAAGGGACATAAGCAGAAAAAGGAGGTGGCCTGATATGGCGCTGCTGGAAGTGACGGATCTTGGCATCTCCTTCGGCGGCCTGCGGGCTGTCGACGAGCTGAACATGACCCTGGAAGAGGGCAGCCTGGTGGGCCTCATCGGCCCCAACGGCGCCGGCAAGACCACCGTTTTCAATATGCTTACCGGCGTGTACCGCCCCACCGACGGCGGCATCCGCCTGGCCGGCGAAAATATTGTGGGCAAAAAGCCCCATGAGATCTGCAAAATGGGCATCGCCCGCACGTTCCAGAACATCCGCCTGTTCAACAAGCTCACGGTGCTGGACAACGTGAAGGTGGGACTGCACAACGAGATCACCTATTCCCTGGCGGAGAGCCTGCTGCATGTGGGTTCCTACCGCAAGAAGGAAAAAATGATGGACGAGCGCGCCATGGAGATCCTCAAGGTCTTTGACCTGGACGGCCAGTGGGACTACAAGGCCACGAACCTGCCCTACGGCAAACAGCGCAAGCTGGAGATCTCCCGCGCCTTGGCCACGGACCCCAAACTGCTGCTGCTGGACGAACCGGCGGCCGGCATGAACCCCAACGAAACGGAAGAGCTGATGGAGACCATCGAGCTGGTGCGCGAGAAGTTCCATGTGACCGTGCTGCTGATCGAGCACGACATGAAGCTGGTGTCCGGCATCTGCGAATACTTGTATGTGCTGAACTTCGGCCGCCTGCTGGCGGAGGGCACGCCGGCGCAGGTGCTGAGCAATCCCGAGGTCATCACGGCCTATCTCGGCGATTAAGGAGGAACGCGGAAGTATGGCAATGCTGGAAGTCAAAAACCTGAACGTCTATTACGGCGTGATCCATGCCCTGCACGACGTTTCCTTCGAGGTCGAGGAGGGGGAAGTGGTGGCCCTGATCGGCGCCAACGGCGCCGGCAAAACGACGACGCTGCACACCGTCACCGGCCTGCTGCAGGCCAAAAGCGGTTCCGTGGTCTTTGAAGGCAAGGACATCACGAAAAAGCCGGGTCACGAGATCGTCCGCATGGGCATCGGCCATGTGCCCGAAGGGCGCCGTGTCTTTGCAAACCTGACGGTGGAGGAGAATTTGCGCATGGGCGCCTATACCCGCCCCCGGGGCGAAGTGGCCGACTCGCTGAAGGAAGTATACAGCTGGTTCCCCCGCCTGGAAGAGCGCAAGCGCCAGCCCGCCGGCACGCTGTCCGGCGGCGAGCAGCAGATGCTGGCCATGGGCCGCGCCATGATGGCCAAGCCCCGCATCCTGCTGATGGACGAGCCCTCCATGGGCCTTTCCCCGCTGTTTGTGGGCGAGATTTTCAAGATCATCGAAAAGGTTTCCTCCGCGGGCACCACGGTGCTGCTGGTGGAGCAGAACGCAAAAAAGGCCCTTTCCATCGCCGACCGCGCGTATGTTCTGGAAACGGGCCGGATCGGCAAGTTCGGCAAGGCCAGCGACCTGCTGAACGACGACGCGATCAAGAAGGCATATCTTGGCGAATAAGGAGGAACGGCGATGAAGCCTTATGTGATCACCATTGCGCGCCAGTATGGCTCCGGCGGCAAGACGGTCGGAAAAATGCTGGCTGAAAAACTGCAGATCCCCTGCTATAACCGGGAGATCATCACCATGGCTTCTGAGGACAGCGGCGTCAACGCCCTGCTGTTTTCCGACGAGCGGCTCAAATCCGATTTTGCCGAGCGTCTGCGCCGCCGCTATCAGGGCAAAGCCCTCAGCGGCGACAAGAGCTATGACGACGACGTACTGTTTGAATACCAAGCCAAGGTCATCCGCCAGCTGGCGGAGGCGGGGCCCTGCGTCCTGATCGGCCGCTGCGCCGACTATGTGCTGCGGGACCGCCCCGACGTGGTCAGCGTTTTTGTCCACGCCGACGAGAAGTTCTGCCTGGAGCAGGCCATGAAGGTCAACTCCCTGCCGGAGGAGGACGTGCTGAAAAAGATGTACAGCGTCGACGAAAGCCGCGCCCGGTTCTACCGGCACCATACCGGCGCCGATTGGTACGACGCCCGCAACTACGACCTGTCCCTCAACAGCGGCGTCCTCGGCTTCGAGGGCACGCTGGAGGAGATCCTGCGCTACATGGAAGTGCGAAGCGCCTTTGACGGGCAGTGAACGAAAACAAAACACGCGCTGGGCGGACGATCTGCAGTCCGCACAGCGCGTGTGATTTTTTATGGCGTTTCGAGGCCGCTCAGCGCATCTGGAACCAGTCGGGAGAACGGTCGGCGCCGCAGGGCGGGAAAATGTCGAACCGGACGACGCCCACGGGGACATAGGGCCCCACGGCTTTCTGGATGCGGCCGACGCCCTCGTTTCCAAAGCCGGGGCACAGCTCGATGGTGTCGCACCCGATGGCGGCCAGGGCCCGGGCGTACTGCTCGCCCTCGTCATAGGAGCGGACGCAGAAGAAGAGGATGGCGGCGTCTTCGTTTTCAATATAGGTCCGGTCCCGCAGGGGATCGGCATGGTCCGTGATCAGCAGGAATCCGATGCGCAGTTTTTTCATGGGCCGGGCCTCCTTTCTCTATCGATCCAATGCTACTATACCATAGATCGCCGCGGTAAAATGGAACATATCGGAGGACTTGCGCCCGGCGGATAAAAAAGTCCAAAAACGCGGTAAAGAAAGTCCCATTTTTCCTACGCGGACGTCCATTTTTTACCGCAAAAGCGAGCGAAAACTTTGTATACTGAAAAGAAATGAGAATCGGAAAAGAGTGTGATCCCATGAAGGAACAGACCGGCGAAGAGCGCGTGGTGCGCCGCTTCGCCCGTTATACGTCGATGAGCGTTTTGAGCATGCTGGGCCTGGCCGTCTATTACCTGACGGACACGTTTTTCGTGGCCAACAAGGTGGGCACCCTGGGCCTGGCGGCGCTGAATTTCTCCATCCCGATCTACAGCGTGCTCAACGGCCTGGGGCTGCTGCTGGGCGTGGGCGGCGCCACCATGTTCACCATCCATAAGTCCCGCGGCGAGACGCGGGAGGGCAGCGTGGTCTTCACGAATATCGTGCTGCTGGGGGCGGCGGTGAGCGTGGCGGGCGTGGCGATCGGCTGGCTGTTCCCCGCCCAGCTGGCGACGCTTTTGGGCTCCAGCGGCGTGGTCCACGAAATGTCCACGACCTATCTCCAGGTGCTGATGACATTCGCGCCCTGCTTCCTGTTCAGCAATATCCTCATCGCTTTCATGCGCAACGACAATGCGCCCCTGTTTTCCACCATCTGCATGGTCACCGGCACGGTGACGAACATCGTGCTGGACTATGTGTTCATGTATCCTCTGGGCATGGGCATTTTCGGCGCGGCGCTGGCCACCGGCGTCTCCCCGCTGGTGGGCATGCTCATGGCGCTGGCGCTGTACGTCCTGCCGAAAAAAGCCACGTTCCATCTGGTCCGCTGCCCGCTGCGGCCGCGGCTTTTGGCGTGGTGCTGCGCCCTCGGCATGTCCTCCTTCATCGGCGAGGTGTCCTCGGCGGTGGTGACGCTGGTGTCCAACAATGTGATCGAGGGCCTGGCGGGAGACGTGGGCGTGGCGGCTTACGGCGTCATCGCAAACCTCTCCTTCGCGGTGCTGGCGGTGTTCATCGGCATCGCCCAGGGCGGCCAGCCGCTGATGAGCGACTATTACGCCCGCGGGATGCGCCGCCAGGAAAAGCAGACCCTGCGGCTGTGCTGCGTGACGGCCCTGGTGCTGGGCGCGGTGTGCTGGATTGCGGCGCTGCTGTTCGCGCCCCAGATCACGGCCCTGTTCAACAGCGAGAACGACCCGGTGATGCGCCAGATTGCGGTTTCCGGCCTGCACCTTTACTGCGTCGGCTTCCTGCTGGCGGGGGTGAACACGGTGCTCTCCCAGGCCATGGCCGCCGTGGAGCAGCCGCGCCAGTCCCTGGCCATCTCTTTGAGCCGCGGCCTGGTGGTCATTGTGGCCTTCGTGCTGCTGGGTGGCTTCCTCTGGGGCGTTTCCGGCGTGTGGATCGCCTTCCCGGCCACGGAATTGGTCACCTTTGCTCTGGCGGCGGTGCTGTATGTCAGCTTTGAGCGGCATCGCGCCGCCGGGGAACAGCAGATACGCTGAAAGAAAAGAGCGCGGCGCAGAAGCTATTGCTTCTGCGCCGCGCAGTTTTCGGGATGCTGCCTGATCAGGGACGGACGAGAGCCAGCAGGGTAAAGGCGGTCGCGACCGAAAGAAAGGTTATGACAACCAGCAAAAGGCCAATCGTATATTTCAGATTGTAGGGGATCTCCTCCAATCGGCCGGTCCGGCTGGCGTAAACGATCAGCGCCCAGACCAGCGCCAGAAGGACAAACAGCGCCAGCGTGCCGAACAGCTCCACAGGATCGCCCCCTTTCTTTACTGCCATTATAGCAGAAAGGGCGGAAAAAACAAAGACCGCGTTTTTTGAAAAAATTTTTCGGATTTCTGCACCGTTTTGCGTTTTTGCAGCGTATTCATAGTAGAAAGGAGGGAGAGCGCATGACAGATCGGGAATTGCTGGAGCTGCTGGAGCGGGACGGCGAGGCGGGGGCGGCGGCGCTGCAGGCACGCTACGCGGCCCTGGCGGCGTCCATCGCGCGGCGTGTTTTGCCGGACCGGCCCGAGGATGTGGAAGAGGTGGTGGCGGATACGCTGATCGCCGTCTGGCAAAAGCGCGCCCGGCTGCGCCCGGACACCCTGCGGGGCTTCGTCATCGCCGCCAGCCGCAACCTGGCGGTGGACCGCTGGCGGCAACTGGGCCGGCGGCAGGAGGTGCCGCTGCTGGAGGGCGACGGGGAAGACGCGGCCTGTCTGGACGAGCTGCTCATCGGCGAGGAACTGCAGAAACAGATCCTGGCCGTTTCTCCGCCGGACGGGGAGATCTTCCTGCGCCACTACCTGCTGCTGGAGAGCGCAGGGGAGATCGCCGCGCGCTTTTCCATGACGGAAAGCGCCGTGCGCTCCCGTCTGTATCGGACACGGATGCGTTTGCGTGAGGAGGTGCAAAAGCATGGATGAATTCTATCGGACTTTGGGCACATTGGAGACGCGGGAGGATGCGCTGGATGAGGTGAGCGCCGCGCGGATCGCCGCGCGCATGGATGCGGCCCGCAGAAAGACGCCCGGGCTGAAGCGCCGCCGTCTGGTGGTGCTGATCGCTGCGGCGGCTTTGGTGCTGACGGCCTGCACGGCGGCGGTGGCTCATTATACGGACTGGTTCTCCTATCTCCGGCCCTACGGAAGCGAAAAGAACACCGAGGCCATGTTCGGCGATATGGGCATGGTCATCGGCGAAACCGTCACCGACGGGGAGACCGGCGTCAGTGTGACGCTGGACGGCTGTTTGTACGACGGCCGCCGCCTGGCCCTGGCCCTGACGGTCGAGGGCGGCGCCGCGGCGGGAAACCTGGACGGGCGGACTTACACTTATACCGTCGCCAACAATACCGGGCAGTATCTTCTGTCCCTGACCCGCAGGGAAACCATTGAAGCGATCGCGGCCGAGGCCGGCGGGGACATCCTGCAAGACGAAGAGGAGCAGGCCCGGTGGATGTACAGCGAACCGGTGAACACGATCTATCTGCGCACCGATGAAGCGCGGCCGGAGGTGCTGCACCTGGAGATCGTGACGGATCTGCAGATCATCCAGGCGGATGACGAGGTGCTGCTGCACCTGGAGGACCTGACCCACCAAGACGAGGTGATCGCCCCCGGCGCATGGGAATTCACGTTCACCCTGCCGCCGCGGACCATGGGCCGCTATTATCAGGGCGAGACCGCCGTGGATACGCCGGAGGGCGCGGTGACGGTCTACGCCGCAGCGGTGGAGCCCTCCTATGTCTCCATCGACTGCGACGGGCCTTACCGGGAGAATGCGTGGTTCCTGACGATAGAGCGGGTCCGCCTGACGGACGGAACGATCGTCCCTATTCATGATTCCCAGGTTCGGGCGATGACCGGCGAAGAAGGCGTCATGCGCGTCACAGAGATCCAGGGCAGCTACCAGGACTGGCAGTTCGTATCGCCGGCGGATGTGGAGGCCCTCTGCCTTGGCGAGGACAGCTGGATCGCGCTTTCCGAACTGGAAGCGGTCGATCCCCCGACGGAAGGGGAATGAAAGGAAAAAAGAACCGGCGGGAAGCGGCATTGCCGCTTCCCGCCGGCTCTTTTATGGGAGCGCGTTCACCATTCGACGGGATACAAAGGACCGAAGCCTGCATTCTGCACGCAGCGCTGACCGTCGTTGCTGAGCAGGAAATCGATCATCCGCCGGGCCGGGGAATCCTCCGGCTCGTCGGTGCGCACCACGGCGTAGTTATAGCCTGCGAGGGGGTAAGTCCCGTCGGCGATGGTCTCGTCCGAGGGATAGACGCCGTTGATGGGCAGCAGCTTCAAATCGTCCTGCCCCAGCAGGATCTGGGATGCGGCCTGGTAGTAATAGTAAATGCTATAGCCCAATGCGTAGGCGGGGGGATCTTCCTGATAGGCGTTCGCCACATCCGTCAGCACCGAGGCCATGGACACGGAGGTGGTTTCCCGGCGGATATCGGGGTGGATCTCGTCGCCCTTAAGGAAGAACTCCTCCATCTGGGCTTGGCTGCCGCTGTCCATATTGCGGCAGTAGGGGATGAAGGCGGCGTCGGGTCCGCCCAACGCCTGCCAGTTGGTGTAGGGATTGTCGACGTAAATGGTGCGGATCTGGTCCATGGTCAGGCCGTCGATCGGGTTTTCGCTGTTGGTGAAAAAGACCATGGCGTCATAGGCGATGGGAGTCAGCTCCAGCTCCACGCCGGCGGCCTTTGCCTTGGCCAGGGTGTCCTCCGTGGGCTTGGTGGAGATGATGAGCAGATTTGCCTCGCCGGAGATCAGCCGGTCATAGGAATAGTAGCTCTTGGAGTGGCTCTCGGGGAAAGCCGGGTGGCCGGTGTAGTTGAAGAACAGGGTACCGAACAGCGTCGTGGTGTAGGGATAGGTGGAGGTGGAGCCGTCGATGACGGGCATGTCCGTATCAAAGCCCCAGGCGATGGCCGTCTCCGTGGGATAACAGGGCAGAAAGAGAAGACCGTGGTAGAGGAATTCGATCATTTCGCTGCGCAGCAGGGGCTTGTTCGGCTCGGCCAGCATGGTGGTCTCGATGTCGCCGTTTTCGTCGGGCGTGTCGCCGTACTCCATCGTGGTGACGGCGATGCTGTAGGCGTCCAGGTCGCGGTAATCGTCCTGGGCCCAGGCGGGGATCTCGTCCCAGTCGTCAAAGCGGGCTTCAAAGGTTGTGGAGGGCAGCCAGCCCAAAAAGCTGGCGGGGGTGAACACGGTGCTCTCCCAGGCCATGGCCGCCGTGGAGCAGCCGCGCCAGTCTCTGGCCATCTCTTTGAGCCGCGGCCTGGTGGTCATTGTGGCCTTTGTGCTGCTGTTTGCGCAGCTGTGGGGCGTAACGGGCGTCTGGATGGCTTTCCCGGCCACGGAGATCCTGACGTTTGTGCTGGCGCTGGCCATCTATTTCCATTTCAAGCGCCGCAGAGATGCGCTCAAACAGAAACAGAGCGCGGATTGAGCGCGTATCAAGAAATTGTTCAAAAGCGGTATTCCGCATTGTCTTTGATAAGAATGTGTGCTATACTATCTCTGTTTTTGATCCGGCAGCGCCTGGAAAGGCGCGCGGCGGCGCCCTCCCGGGCGATTTGCCCTGCCGGGGGTTCACAGAAGGGATCCTGTTGCAGATATGATCAAATACTTGTTAAAGCAGCCTGCGGGGCGGGTGCTGGCGGTTGGTTTCCTGCTTGCCATTGCCGTGGGCTCTCTGGTGCTGATGCTGCCGGTTTCCCTGCGCGAAGGGGTGCAGCTGCATTATATTGACGCGCTCTACACAGCCACCAGCGCCGTGTGTGTGACCGGGTTGACATCGGTGGATGTGGCCGCGGTGTTTTCGCCCTTTGGCTATGCGGTGATCGCTCTGCTGATCCAGATCGGCGGCCTCGGCATTGCTATCGTGGGTGCGGGGGTATTCCTGGCCATGGGAAAGCGGGTCAATCTGCGGGAGCGCATGATGATTCGCTATGCGATGAATCTGGACACCGACAGCGGCACGATCCGCTTTGTCAGGCATCTGCTGCTGATCACGGTAATTTTTGAATCTGCCGGCGCACTGATCTGTTTTGCTATTTTTGCGCAGGATTATCCGCCGCTGCAGGCTTTGGGACTGGGAATTTTTCATTCGATCGCCTCGTTTAACAATGCGGGGTTCGATTTGTTCGGAAATTTTGAAAGCCTGGCTTCCTACAGCGGGAATGTCCCTCTGCTGGGAACCACCGCGCTGCTGATCATCGGCGGCGGCATCGGCTTTCTGGTGATCGGCGATATGGCGGTGAAAAAGCTGCATTTCTCCAGATTTCGCCTCCACACCAAGGTTGTGCTGCTGGTAACGGCTGTTTTGCTGGTCGGGGGCACACTCCTGTTCAAAGCCACCACCGATCTGAGCTGGCTGGACGCCGCGTTTTACAGCGTGGCCGCGCGGACGGCGGGCTTTGCCACCGCGCCGATAGCGGGCTTTTCAAACGCGGGTATACTGATCCTGGTAGCGCTGATGTTTGTGGGCGGTTCTCCCGGTTCCACGGCGGGCGGTATTAAAACCACAACGCTGTTCATCCTGCTGCAGGGGATACGCACCTTTGCCACGAACAAGCGCGCTTGCGCATTTCATTACAGCCTGCCGCGCAGCCTTTTTGAAAAGGCTGCGGTCATCACCATCCTAGCTGCGGCGGTGGTGCTTCTGGGCACGTTCCTCATGTCTGTGATGGAACCTTCGATCCCGCTGCGGGATCTTCTGGTGGAAGTGACCAGCGCCTTTGGCACTGTGGGTTATACGACGGGGATTTCGCCGCAGCTTGGCGCGGACAGCAAACTCCTGACGATTGTGATCATGTACATTGGCCGTCTCGGCCCGCTGACCATTGCAACGCTGTGGTATTTCGGGCCGCTCACCTCGGCGCGCTATCCGGAAGGACGTCTGTCCATTGGATAAACCAGGAAAGAGAGGAAAACGCGATGGGCTTTTTTCATCACGCAGGAAAACATAAATCCTACGCCATTATCGGCCTGGGCCGATTCGGCACGGCGCTGGCCATTGAGCTGTGCAGAAGCGGGGAAGAAATTCTGGTGCTCGACTCTGATGAAGAGCGGGTCAATGAGCTGCGTGAATACACGGAAAATGCGTTTGTGGTGCAGCACATCGACAAAAAATCACTGATGGAGACCGGCGTGCAAAATTGCGATGTGGCCATCGTCTGTATCGGCAGCAAAATGGATATTTCCATCCTGACGACGCTGCATCTGACGGCTTTGGAAGTTCCGCGGGTCATCGCCAAAGCAACCAGCGCCGAGCACGGCGATATTCTGGAACGCCTGGGAGCGGAAGTGGTCTATCCGGAGCGCGATATGGCGGTGCGCCTGGCCAAGCGGCTGGTATCTTCCAAGATCCTCAATTATATCGAGCTGAGTGAAAAGATCGATATTTCCAAAATTGTTGTGCCCGGCGCATTTGTGGATCAGCGCATCATCGATGTCAATCTGCGCAAAAAATATGGGCTGAATATCATTGCCATCGAGCACGGGGAGGAGATCATCACCAATGTGGCGCCGGAATATCGGTTTGCCCGGGGCGATGTGATCTATGTCATCGGCAACAAGGTGGAATTTGGCGAATTTGAAGACGCTCTTTTGTAAATGAGAATTGGCGGCAAAAGGCCGCCGCACCGGATATTCCCCGGTGCGGCGGCTTTTTTATGCGCGCCTTTACTCCGCGTTTTCCTGAGGTTCCCAGAAGCTTGCGGTCACATCTCCGCCGGACACACTGCCATCGGCGGTGGAGCCGTAACTTGTGATGGTGGTTTCCCCGCCGTCCTCCAGGATGGCGGGATCGTCGATCGTGAGGGTGTAGGCCCACTCGCCGGGATGGTCCTCGTCGGGATAGACTGTGACGCGGACGGTGGTGCCCCCGTCGGTATCCTCATAGGTGTAGGTGCCGTCGGCGGCCAGGCCGTCCGTGATGTCGACGGTCTCGCCGCCCACGGTCAGCAGCACGCGGCCGTCTTTTTCGGCGACGTCCACATCGGTGCCGAGGACCACGACGGCGCTGCCCTCTTCGTCCTCGGCGACCATTTTGTATGCGTTGACGGGCAGCATTTCACCGATGCAGTAAGCGATGCTGTCCGCCAGCGCGCCGCCGGTGGCGGCATTGGCCGCGCCGGCGCAGACGCAGAGGGATGCGGCCACGGCGGTGAATTCCGCCCGGGTGACGGGGCGGTTGGGGTCGAAGGTCTCGCCTTCGGCGGCGATGCCGGCGGCCAGGGCTGCAGCGGCGGTGTCGTAATACCAGGCGTCCGGCGATACGTCGGAAAACCAAGTTTTATTGCCGACGCCCTGCCAGTTTTCATCCCCGGGCACGGGCAGGTCCAGCAGACGGACGATCAGCGTGAAGGCCTCCGCCCGGGTCAGCGCGCTGCTCGGCGAAAGATTGCCCTTTCCGGTGCCGCGCACGATGCCGCGGGCGTGCAGCACCTGGGTGCCCAGGGGCAGCGTGTATTCATTGGCGCAGTCGTCAAAGCGGGCGGGCGCGGCCTGATAGATCTCGATGGGCCGGCCGGCGTTTTCAGCGGGCACGGTGACGAAAAGGGCCGTATCGTAAAGAACGCTGGTCAGGGCGATGGGCTCGCCGGTGTCGGCGTAGCGGGCCGCCAGCGCCTGCTCTTGGAGGTAGGACAGCTCCGGGCCGTCGGGATAGGAGAGACGGACGGTGACGTATTTCCCGCCGGCTTCGCTGCGCGTCCAGGTCTCTTCTTCCTGGGCGGCCAGGGCGGGCGCGCACAGCGCCGCGGCCATGCTCAGCGCCAGCGCCAGGCTAAAGATGCTTCGGGTGCGTTTCATAAAAATCGCGCTCCTTTCCCTTGTTTGCTGATTTCAGTATACCACCCGCCGCCGCCGCAGAAATTACACGGCGACAACAAAGCTGCGCAAAAAGGGTTACAATGCGGTGTCATCCGGAAACACGCGCCGGCGGGAAAAACGCGATTTTTCTTCAGAAAGGACTGGCGCCCGCGGGAAAAAGCGAGTATACTGGTACAAGTTTTGAACGGGAAACGGAGGGAGCGGCAATGCACATCGGCGTGCTGTATGCCATGGAAAAAGAAGCGGCGGGGCTGCTGAAAGCCCTGGGCGGCGGGGAAAAGCGTACGGTGTCGGGGGTGCCGGTCTATGAATGCGCCCCGGGGCTCGTCATTTGCGTCGGCGGCGTGGGCAAGGTCAACGCGGCCCTGGCTGCCCAGCTGCTGCTGGACCGCTTCGGCGTGGAGCGCATCTTCAACGCCGGCTGTGCCGGGGCCCTGGCGGACCTGCCCACAGGAACACTGGTGCTGGGAACGGAATGCGTGCAGCACGACGTGGACACCACCCTGGCCGGCGACCCGCCGGGCTTCGTGTCCACGGTGGAGCGGGTGACCTTTCCCTGCGCCGAGCCGCTGGAAACGCTGACGCTGCTGGCCAATATGGGCTGGGCCTGCACGCCGGGCGTCGTCGCCACCGGCGACTGGTTCGGCCGGGACTTCGGCCGGGCCGCGGCCATCCGCAGGGCCTACGGCGCATTGGTGTGTGACATGGAGGCCTGCGCGGCGGCCCAGGTGTGCCTGCGCGCCGGCGTGCCCTTCCAAACACTGAAGGTCGTCTCCGACCACCTGTTTTCCGACCGCCAGGACGCGGAATACGCCGGAAATTTTGAAGACGCCATGGCCTGCCTGGACGGGGCCGTGAAAACCTATCTCGAATTGATGGAGGATTGAATCGCAATGGAACGCATCGCAAGTTTTACCGTGGATCACACGAAGCTGCGCCCGGGAATGTACCTCTCCCGGCGGGACGGGACCGTCGTCACCTATGACCTGCGCTTCACAGTGCCCAACACCGGGGATCTGCTGAGCAATGCCCAGCTCCACTCAGCGGAGCATCTCTTCGCCACGCTCCTGCGCAATTCGGCGCAGAAGGACGCCGTGATCTACTTCGGCCCCATGGGCTGCCAGACGGGTTTTTACCTGCTGGTGGACGGTGCGCGGCTGGACGACGCCGGGGTCATCGCCCTGATGCAGGAGGTCTGCCGCCAGGGCGCGGCCTATACGGGCGAAATGCCCGGAAAGAGCGCCGTGGAGTGCGGCAACTACCGCAATCTTGACCTGGCCCTGGCAAAGGAGCTCTGCGCCGCCTATGGGGAGATCATCCGGGACTGGAGCGTGGAAAAGCTGCAGTATCAGGGCTGATTTTACAAAGATTTTGGTTTCTCTTTACCGCGCCGTGGCTGCGCGGGGCGGAAAAAGAGAGTACAATAGGGATACGCGAGAAAGAGAGGGATCCCATGCCGTCGACATATGCACATTTCAAAGCGGGCCAGGCCGTGCGCGCACAGCTGCAGGGCGATGCGCGGCGCGTGGTGGAGACGCATCTGCCGTTGTATCAGATCGGCCTCCACGGGCCGGACATTCTGTTTTACTACAAGCCCTATGGGAAAAACCGGGTCAACCGCACGGGCTACCGCCTGCATGAAAAATCGGGGGCGTCCTTCTTTTCGTTCGCCGCCAAAGCGCTGCGGAGCCATCCGCAGCCGGATGCGGCCCTGGCCTATCTCTACGGCGTCGTCTGCCACTTTGCCCTGGACGTGACCTGCCACGGCTATATCGCCGCCGCCATGGCCCGTACGGGCCTTTCCCACGCGGAGGTGGAGGTGGAACTGGACCGGGCGCTCCTGGCCCGGGACGGGATGGACCCGGTGCGCGCCCATCTGGCGGGGCACATCGCGCCCACCCGGGAAAACGCCGCCGTTATTCAGGATTTTTACCCCGGCGTTTCGGCGGAGGAAGTATACAAAGCCCTGCGCGGCTTCGTGTTTTACAGCGAGCTGCTGCGCGCGCCCTCGCCCCTCAAGCGGCGGGCGCTGATGGCGGCTTTCCGCGCCGCGGGCTGTTGGCGGGAGATGCACGGCATGGTTGTCAACTACCGGCCCGATCCGCGCTGCGTCGAAAGCACGGCGCGGCTGCTGGAACTCTACGAGCAGGGCGAGGCCCTGGCGCTGCGCCTGGCGGAGGAATACGGCGCGTATCTTTCCGGCGCCGCGCCGCTGGATGCGGTCTACCGCTTCAATTTTGAGTCCGAGAAAACTGCGGACGAGGGGGAACAGGATGAAATTCAAACTGACGAGGGCTGAAAAGCACTGGATCTTGTACGACGTGGGCAACTCCGCCTTTGTGCTGCTGGTGTCCACCATTATTCCGATTTATTTCAACGCCCTGGCCGAAAGCGGCGGGCTCAGCGACACGGAATACCTGGCCTACTGGGGCTACGCCGCCTCGGCGGCCACGCTGGCGGTGGCGGTGCTGGGCCCGGTGTTCGGCACGGTGGCAGACACCCGGGGCTTCAAACGGCCCATTTTCCTTTTGACCATCCTGGTGGGCGCCGTGGGCTGCATCAGCCTGGGCTTTGCCCGGCAGTGGCTGGTATTTCTGATCATTTTCATCATTGCAAAGATCGGCTACAACGGCAGCCTGATCTTTTATGACTCCATGCTTTCCGACGTCACGGAACCCGAGCGCATGGACCGGGTCTCCTCCCATGGCTACGCCTGGGGCTATATCGGCAGCTGCGCGCCATTTCTGGTGTGCCTCGGCCTGGTGCTGGGGAGCGGGAGCATCGGGCTCTCCATGACCTCCGCCATGACGATCGCTTTTGCCATTGTGGCGCTGTGGTGGGTCGGCATGTCGCTGCCCCTGCTGCGTACCTACCGGCAAAAGCACTATGTGGAGCGCCGGCCCCACGCCGTGGCCGAGAGCTTCCGCCGCCTGGGCCGGACCTTTGCCAACGTGCGCAAAGAGAAAAAGATCTTTCTTTTCCTGCTGGCTTTCTTCTTTTATATCGACGGCGTCTACACCATTATCGACATGGCCACGGCCTACGGCACGGCCTTGGGCTTTGAAACGACGGGATTGCTGCTGGCCCTGCTGCTGACCCAGATTGTGGCCTTTCCCTTCGCCATCCTCTTTGGCCGCCTGGCCCAGAAATACGACACGGCGCGGCTCATCACCGTCTGCATCATCGCCTACACGGGCATTGCGGTCTTTGCCATGTTCCTGGCCCACCAGTGGCAATTCTGGCTGCTGGCGGTGCTGGTGGGCATGTTCCAGGGCGGCGTGCAGGCCCTGTCCCGGTCCTATTTTACCAGGATCATCCCCGCTGCCCAGTCCGGCGAATATTTCGGCCTGATGGACATCTGCGGCAAGGGTGCTTCCTTTGTGGGCACGACCCTGGTTGGCGTGGTGTCTCAGGCGACGAACAATATCAATCTGGGCGTCGGCGTTATTGCAGTGCTGTTTGTGGTGGGCATCTTCTGTTTCCGCCGGGCGGTGGCCGCCCCTGACGCGGAAGCGGCGTAATACGGCGCAGCGCGCAGCGTCCCCGGAGGGTTTCCTTCCGGGGACGCTTTTGTTTCGAAAAGAATGCCTGTGCGGCAAAAAGAATGATTTTTCCTCAAAAAACCGTTGACAATTCAACCATTCGCTGATACAATATATGAGCCGCTTTGAATGGGCATAAGTGCGCGCATTTTTGGCGCGACGCCTCCGAGAGCGAGCCCGTAATGAAGGAGTTGAAAATTACAATGCAGGCAATTATCGAAGCATGCGGCAAGCAGTACAAGGTTGCTGAGGGCGACGTCATCTTCATGGAGAAGCTGGGCGCCGAGGTCGAGGAGACTGTCACTTTTGACAAGGTCCTGGCCATCCTGGACGGCGAGAAGGCCACTTTCGGCACTCCCGTGGTGGAGGGCGCCAAGGTCGAAGCCAAGGTCGTGAAGAACGGCAAGGGCAAGAAGATCCGTGTCTTCAAGTACGCTCCCAAGAAGGGTTATCGCAAGCGTCAGGGCCATCGTCAGCCTTACACCAAGGTTGAGATCGGCAAGATCTCCGTCTGAGTCATGACGACGGTTTCGTTCCGCACGGAAGAAAGCCGCATCGTCGGATTCGACGTGAAGGGCCACAGCGGGTACGCCGAAGAGGGCAGCGACATTGTGTGCGCTGCCGTCACCAGCGCCGTGCGCCTGGTGGAATGCTCTGTGAACGACGTGCTCGGTCTGGGCGCGGCCGTGAAAGTCAGCGAGCGGGCGGCGAAGATCGAATTTCATCTTCCCGGCGGCCTCTCTGCTTCCGCGGACAACACCTGTCAGACCCTCTTGACGGGCCTGATGGTCTACCTGACGGAACTCCACGACGAGTTCCCTGACAACATTACTGTTTTGGAGGTGTAACGTATCATGTTAAAGATCGGTCTTCAGTTCTTCGCCCATAAAAAAGGTATGGGTTCCACTAAGAACGGCCGCGACAGCGAGTCTAAGCGCCTGGGCGTGAAGCGCGCCGATGGTCAGCACGTGCTGGCAGGCAACATCCTGGTTCGTCAGCGCGGCACCAAGATCCATCCCGGCACCAATGTGGGCATCGGCAGTGACGATACCCTCTTTGCAAAGGAATCCGGCATTGTGCGTTTCGAGCGCATGGGCAAGGATCGCAAAAAGGTTTCTGTGTATCCCGTTGCTGAATAATGGATTTTGAGAAAGGCCCGAACTGGAGAGGTTCGGGCCTTTTTTACGGAATGACATCTGGAAAAAACGAAAGAATAAAAAGGAAAAAGGAGGTGGCGTCCCATGGCGACGTCCTTTGTGGATAAGGCCCGCATCCTGGTAAAGGCGGGCAAGGGCGGAAACGGCGCGGTGGCGTTCCATCGCGAAAAATATGTTGCCGCCGGCGGACCCGACGGCGGCGACGGCGGCCGCGGCGGCGATATCATCGTGCAGGCGGACGACAATATGTCCACGCTGATGGATTTCCGCTACAAGCGGAAATACACCGCCGGTGACGGCGGCGACGGACAGGGTGCGCGCCGCAGCGGCAAAGACGGCCAGTCCCTGACCATCCGCGTCCCCCGCGGCACGCTGATCCGCGACGCGGAGACGAACGAGATCATTCACGACGTGTCCGACGACGCGCCCTATGTGCTCTGCCGCGGCGGCCGCGGCGGCTGGGGCAACTGCCATTTTGCCACGCCCACCCGCCAGGCGCCCCGCTTTGCCAAAGCAGGCCTGCCGGGGGAGGAGCATGACGTGGTGCTGGAGCTGAAGCTGCTGGCGGATGTGGGGCTCATCGGCTTTCCCAATGTGGGCAAGTCCACGCTGCTCAGCGTGGTCAGCAAAGCCCATCCCAAAATCGCCAACTACCATTTCACCACCCTGTTCCCGAACTTGGGCGTGGTGTTTGTGGAGGGCGGCGAGTCCTTCGTCATGGCCGATATCCCCGGCATTATCGAGGGCGCGTCGGAAGGCGCCGGTTTGGGCCACGATTTCCTGCGCCATATCGACCGCTGCCGCCTGCTGGTCCATGTGGTGGACGTGTCCGGCAGCGAGGGGCGGGACCCTGTGGCGGATTTTGACGCCATCAACGAAGAGCTGAAGCAGTACAGCGCGGACCTGGCGCAGCGGCCCCAGATCGTGGCGGCCAACAAGAGCGACATCATGATGGATGAAACGCTCCTCGAACGCCTGCGCACGCGGGTGGAGCAGGAGGGCTATCCCCTCTTCACGATCTCCGCGGCGGCCCACAAGGGCACGCGGGAGCTGGTGCAGGCCATCGCCGCACAGCTACAGACTCTGCCGCCGGTGCAGGTCTACGAGGCGGAATACGTCCGGCGGCCCGAAACCATCGACAGCTCCGCCCCCCTGGAGATCCGGGAAGAAAACGGCGTGTGGACCGTGGAAGGCCCCTGGCTGGAGCGGCTCATCGCCAACGTCAACTTCGGCGATTACGAAAGCCGTATGTTTTTCGACAAGCAGCTGCGCGAAAGTGGCCTCTTTGCCCGCATGGAGGAGATGGGCGTCAAGGACGGCGACCTCGTGTCCATGTACGGCCTGGAATTTGAATATCAGCGCTGAGAAGCGCCGCGCAAAAGCCCGCGCGGGAACAAACTGTTCCCGCGCGGGCTTTTTGAAAGGGAGAGAGCATCGCTTTTGTGAGGATGTCAAAAGAGGGAAAAGAGAGATGCAAAAGACAGGGTGAGAATGCCGGGCGTCAGATCGTCGCGCCGCAGGGGTGGCGGGGCGTGGCGTCAAAGCCGCGGTCGCACTGGATCTGCTGATAAAACCGGAAGCCGCCGGCGAGGTTTTTGCAGCGGAAGCCGTGCTGCATGAGAATGCGGCAGGCGAGATAACTGCGCAGGCCACTGTAGCAGTTGACATAAATTTTCTTTCCGGAGTCCAGCTCCGCCAGGCGGCCGCGCAGGGCGTCCAGGGGAATATGGACCGTGCCCGCCGGCATGGGCGCCTGCGCCCACTCCTCGTCGGTGCGCACGTCCAGGAAGGTGACGCTGCCGTCCCGGGGCAGCTGCTCGTATTCATGCCACTGGACCTGCTGCACCAGGCCCGCGCGGAGATTTTCGATGACGAAGCCGGCCATGTTGACCGGGTCCTTGGCGGAGGAGTAGGGCGGGGCGTAGGCGAGCTCCAGCTCCGCCAGATCCGCGGCGGTCATACGGGCGCGGATGGCGATGGACAGATCGTCGATGCGCTTGTCCACGCCTTCAAAGCCCACGATCTGGGCGCCGAGGATGCGCCCCGTCTGGGGGTCGAACAGCGTCTTGATCGTCATGTCCGTGGCGCCGGGGTAATAGGCTGCGTGGGAAGCGGAGAAGGTGATGACGGCGTCGCAGGGGATGCCGGCGGCCCGGGCCGCTTTTTCGCTGAGGCCCGTGGAGGCCACGGTCATGTCGAACAGTTTTAATACCGACGCGCCCTGGGTGCCGCGGAAGATGCTGTCGCGGCCGCAGATATTGTCCGCCGCGATGCGCGCCTGCTTGTTGGCGGGGCCCGCCAGGGCGATGAGGGCGTCCCGGCCGCTGACGAACTGGCGCACCTGCACGGCGTCGCCCACGGCGTAGATGTGGGGGTCGGAGGTCTGCATCCGGTCGTTGACCAGAATGGCGTCCTTCATGCCCAGGGCCAGGCCGGCCTCCCGGGCCAGGTGGGTCTCCGGCGTCACGCCGATGGCCAGCAGCACCAGATCGGCCTCCACCGTGCCGCCGCTCTGCAGATGGGCGGTCAGGCCGGCGCTGTGGGGCGTCAGGGCGGTAACAGATTCCCGCAGCCGCAGGTCGACGCCCTGCTGACGCAGATATCCGTGAAGCTGGGCGGCCATGTCGTAATCCAGGGGCGGCATCACCTGGCCGTCCAGCTGGATCAGAGTGACCGCCGCGCCGGCATGGACCAGGTTTTCCGCTGTTTCCAGGCCGATGAAGCCGCCGCCCACGACCACGGCGCGCCGGGGATGGCGGGCGTCGATGTATTCGCGCAGGGCCAGGGTATCCTCCACGGTGCGCAGGGTGAAGACCCGGGGGTCCTCCGCCCCGGGCAGGGGCGGCCGCACGGCTTTCGCGCCGGGGGAGAGCAGGAGCTTATCGTAGGACTCCTCGTATTCGCCGCCGTCCTCCAGCCGGCGCACGGTGACGGTCCGGCGCTCCGGGTGCAGGGCCACGGCCTCGTGGCGCACCCGCACGTCGATGTTGAACCGGGCGCGGAAGCGCTCCGGCGTCTGCAGCGTCAGGGCTTCCCGGTCCTGGATCACGCCGCCCACATAGTAGGGCAGGCCGCAGTTGGCGTAAGAGATATAGCTGCTGCGCTCCAGAAGGACGATCTCGGCATTCTCGTCCAGCCGGCGCAGACGGGCTGCGGCGGTGGCGCCGCCGGCCACGCCGCCGATGATCACAACTTTCATACGATCGACCTACCTTTCCAAAGTTCCGCGGTATGCGTAGATGCCGCCCATGTCGGCGGCCCGGTATCCCCGGCGGGAGAGAGCGGCGCAGGCCCGGGCGCTGCGCGCGCCGCTCTGACAGTAGAGGTACAAGGGGCGGCCGGCGTCGAGCTTGGCGGCGCCGATGCGGTCCAGGGGGATATTGACGCTGCCGGGCACATGGCCTTGGCGATACTCCGCGGCGGTGCGCACATCGACCACCAGGCCGCCGGCGGCTTCGGCCTCCTGCAGCAGCGCGCCGAAATCGGGGCGCCTGAAAAGAGAGAACAGGCTCATCGCAGCATTTCCTTCAGCGTCCGGGGCGTCTGTCCGCCCACGGCGGTGGACACGACCTGGCCATTTTTGAAGGCGATGAAAGTGGGAACGGCCATGATGTCGTACTGAGCGGCCAGTTCCGGCGCCTCGTCGATATCCACCTTGGCAATGCGAAGGGAGGGGTCCTCGGCGTCCATCTGTTCCAGCACGCGGCCCATCATTTTGCAGGGCATGCACCAGGTGGACCAAAAATCCACCAGCACGGGCTCCTTGGAAGCGAGCACCTCGGAAGCAAAGTTTTCTTTCGTCACATGAATGATCGCCATAGTTCAGCACTCCTTTTTTCGTTTGATTTTGCTTTGTTGTCTGTATCATAGCGCAAAGGGGAAAAGGTGACTGTGATAAAGTCACACAAAAAGCGTCCGGACGGCAGAGGGCCGCCCGGACGCAGGGGTTCAGCGCAGGCTATGGGCGGCGATCTCCTGCAGGCGCGCCGGCGCGCGCAGCAGAATAACGCCCCGCTCCAGGGAGACGAGCCCTTCGCTCTGGAAATATTTGAGCATCCGCGTCACGACCTCCCGGGCCGTGCCCAGATGGCGGGCCAGCTGGTCGTGGGTCAGGTGCAGGGCGCTGTTATCCGCCAGGCCGGCCTCCTCCAGCAGCAGGGCCGCCAGGCGCTCGTCGATCTTCTTGTTCAGGATCTGATCCAGCAGCCACATCACGTCGGAAAAGCGGCTGGCCATCAGTTCGTTTGTGTAATTGGCCACGGCCAGGGACGCCTGCATCAGGCTTTTATAGACCTCCGGCGGGATGTGGACCACGGCGGAGGGCCGCTCGGCGCGGACAAATACGTCAAACTGGATGCTGTTGAGCATGCAGGCGGCGGAAAAAAGGCACATGTCGCCTTCCAGAAGGCGGTAGAGGGTGATCTCCCTGCCCTCTTCGGAGATCGTGTAGACCCGCAGCTGGCCCTCGGTGACCAGCAACAGGCCCGTGCAGTCGTCGCCGCCGCTGTGGAGCAGCGCGCCCGCGTCCACGGTTTTTTGGCGCATGGCGCCCTCCAGCGTCTGCTGCTGGGCGGCGGTGAGCTTTGTCCAGAAGGGAAGATAGGCCTGGATCGTCATAAAGATCATCTCCGGATCGGTCGTTTCCCTCCGCGCGGGCGGAAGGTCATCTTCAGTGTACCATATTCCGCCGCGATTTGCACGAAAAAGCAGGACGAAACGTCCTGCTTTTTCCATGGGATGTTATTTGATCTTGTTCTCGTAATCCTCGATCATCTTCTTGACCATCTGGCCGCCGACGGAGCCGGCTTCGCGGCTGGTCAGGTGGCCGTTGTAGCCTTCCTTCAGATCCACGCCGACTTCGGAAGCGGCTTCCATCTTGAACTTATTCATTGCACTGCGTGCCTCGGGAATATTAATCTTGCTGCTGCTGTTAGACTTAGCCATACTCTTGATCTCCTTCTCTTTTCATAATGCGTTGATTGGGTATCGCGAACATAGCATGTGCAGTGTGTTGGCGGTTATGACGAGCAATTTCTTCCTTTTCTGCCGTCTTTTCGCCTGGAACGGAAGGAACGGGACGAGGGTGGAAATCTGCACGGCGGTGTGATAAAATCAATTCATATTGTATTGGAACAGGATATGGGATGTAAAGCGATATGAAAAAAGCAGTCATCGGAATACTGGCCCATGTGGACGCCGGCAAAACCACCCTCAGCGAAGCCATGCTGTATCTCACCGGCGCGGTGCGCCGGCTGGGGCGCGTGGACCATCAGGACGCCTTCCTCGATACCTTTGCCCTGGAGCGCCAGCGGGGCATCACCATTTTTTCAAAACAGGCCCAGTTCCCTCTGGGGGAGCTGGAGGTCACGCTGCTGGACACGCCGGGCCATGTGGACTTTTCGGCGGAGATGGAGCGCACGCTGCAGGTGCTGGACTATGCGATCCTGGTCGTCAGCGGTACCGACGGCATCCAAGGCCACACCCAGACGCTGTGGGAGCTCCTCCGGCGGCACGGGATCCCCACGTTTCTCTTTATCAATAAAATGGACCTGGCCGGCGCGGAGCGCGGAAGCCTGTTGGTCCAGCTGCAAAAGCGCTTCGGCGAGAGCTGCGTGGATTTCGGCGCGCCGGAGGAAGAACTGGCGGAAAGCGCCGCCATGGCCGACGAGACGCTGCTGGAGCAATATCTGAAAGATGGCGCGCTGGGCTGGGACGCCCTGGCGGACGCCGTGGCGCGCTGCACGCTGACGCCCTGCTGCTTCGGCTCGGCGCTGCAGCTTTCGGGGGTGGAGGCGTTCCTCGCCGTGCTGAAAAACTGCGTCCGGCCGAAGCATTACGGCGGCGATTTTGCCGCCCGGGTCTTCAAGATCGCCCGGGACGAGCAGAACAACCGCCTGACCTATCTGAAGGTCACCGGCGGCGCGCTCCGTGTGAAGGATCTGCTCTCGGACCGGGAGGGGGCCTGGCAGGAAAAGGTCAATCAGATCCGCATTTACTCCGGCGCGAAATTTTCTCCGGCGGAAACGGCGGAGGCCGGCACGATCTGCGCCGTTACGGGCCTGACCCGAACCCGGCCCGGCCAGGGCCTGGGGGCGGAGGAGGACGCGCCTGCGCCCCTTTTGGCGCCGGTGCTGAACTACCGCATGCGCCTGCCGGAGGGGTGCGACGCCCACAGTTTCCTGCCCCAGCTGCGGCAGCTGGAGGAGGAAGACCCGGCCCTGCATATCATGTGGCAGGAAACCACCGGGGAGATCCATGTGCTTTTGATGGGCGAGGTGCAGCTGGAGGTGCTGACCTATCTGATCCGCCGGCGCTTCGGCCTGGAGGTCAGCTTTGACGAGGGCTCCATCGTTTATAAGGAGACCATCGCCGCACCGGTGATCGGCATCGGCCACTTTGAGCCCCTGCGCCACTATGCGGAGGTCCACATCTTCATGGAACCGCTGCCCCGGGGCAGCGGCGTGCAGTATGCCAGCGCCTGCGATACGGACAGCCTGGACGTCAACTGGCAGCACCTGATCCTGACCCATCTGGCTGAGCGGGAGCATGTGGGCGTCCTGACTGGGAGCACGCTCACCGATGTGAAGTACACCCTTTTGATGGGCCGGGCCCACCTCAAGCACACCGAGGGCGGCGACTTTCGCCAGGCGACCTACCGCGCCGTGCGCCAGGGCCTGATGCAGGCCGAGAGCATTTTGCTGGAGCCCTGCTATGCCTTCCGCCTGGAGGTGCCGGCGGAAAATGTGGGCCGGGCCATGAACGACCTGCAGCGCATGGGCGGGCAGTTTGAAGGGCCGGAGCTGAGCGGCGGCAGCGCCGTGCTGACGGGCAGCGTGGCCGCGGCGGCCATCCGCGGCTATTGGACGGAGCTGGCGGCCTATACCAAGGGGCGGGGCCATCTCTCTTGCACCCTCAAAGGCTACGAGCCCTGTCACAACGCCGGGGAAGTGATCGAAAAAATCGGCTACGACGCCCTGCGGGATACGGAAAATCCGGCGGACTCGGTGTTCTGCGTCCACGGGGCGGGCCATGTGGTGCCTTGGGATCAGGTGGCGGAGCACGCCCACCTGCGCTCTGATCTACTCCTGTCTGCACCGCGGGCAGCGGAAAGCCGCCGCGCCGGCGGCAGCGGCGCCGGCCTGAACGACAAAGAGCTGGAGGAGATCTTTGTACGGACTTACGGCCCCATCAAGAACCGGGGCATGGACGCCCTGGCCCAGCGCCGCCGCACGGCGGAGCGCCCCTCTCTGGACGACGTGGCCTACGTCCACAAGGACGACGTCCTGGTGGTGGACGGCTACAATATGATCTTCGCCTGGGACGAGCTGAAGGCGGTCGCCTCCGAGCATCTCGACGCCGCCCGGGCCGCCTTGGTGCGGCTGCTGTGCAATTATCAGGGCATGCGCGGCTGCCGGGTGATCGTGGTGTTTGATGCCTACCGCGTCAAAGGAAACGCCGGCGCCTCGGAAAAGGAAGCCGGCGTGGAGATCGTTTATACGAAGGAAGGCGAAACGGCCGACGCTTATATCGAGCGCCTTTCCTATGAACTGGGCCGCACGCATCATGTGAAGGTGGCCACGGGCGACGCCCTGGAGCAGATCGTCGTTTTGGGCCACGGGGCCCAGCGCCTTTCCGCCCGGGAGCTGAAATGGGAGATCGAACAGGTCAACGAGCGGATCGAGGACTATCTCAAGCGTCAGCAGTGACCGTTGTCCTCAAAAGAAGAGATGCACCGCCAGCACGGAGGCGAAAAACGCCGCCACGTCGGCGGTGAGCGCCGCGGGGATCGTGTAGCGGGAGCGATTGATGCCCGCCGCGCCGTAGTAGACGGCTACGGTGTAAAACGTGGTCTCGGAGCTGCCCAGCACCACGGAGGCAATGCGCCCGACGGTGCTGTCGGCGCCGTGCTGGGCCATGAGTTCCGTGCCCACGGCCAGGCCGCCGCTGCCGCTGAGGGGGCGGATGAACAGCAGCGGGATCAGTTCTGAGGGGACGCCCAGGGCCTCCGCCGCCGGGCGGAGCAGGGCGCTGAGGCTGTCCAGCGCGCCGGAGGCGCGCAGCATCGAAACGCCGGTGAGCAGCGCCACCAGCGCCGGAACGATGTGGAACGTCATGGTCAGCCCGTTTTCCGCGCCGGAGACCAGCGCGTCGTACACGTCGGTGCCCCTGCGCAGGGCGAAGATCGTCACAAAGGCCAGCAGGCAGGGGATGATATAAGACGTCATGGACCTGGCCTCCAGAGGCACTGCAGGACGCGCGCGGCCAGCAGGCCCGCGGCCACGGAAAGGACGGAGGCGAACCAGACCGCCGGCAGAATGTCGAAGGGCTCGGCGGCGCCGCAGGCGGCGCGGACGCCGGCCACCGTGGCGGGGATCAGCTGGATCGACGCCGTGTTGAGCACAATGAAGCGGCAGAGACTGTCCGAAGCCGTCCCGCTGCAGCCTTTGGCCATGCGTTTGGCCGCCTGGATGCCCAGGGGCGTGGCGGCGTTGCCGATGCCCAGCAGGTTTGCGGAAATATTGGCGGAGATCGCCGAAAGCGTCACCGGGTCGCCGGCGGCATCCGGAAATAATTTCCGCAGCAGCGGGCGGAAAGCGGCGGCGAGGATCTGTGACAGGCCGCTGCGGTCCATGATCTCCAAAACGCCGCTCCACAGGCAGATCACGCCCAGCAGACCCACGCATAACGTGACGGCGTCGTTGGCCCCGGAAAGGGCGGCGGCGCTGACGGCATCCATGGTTCCGTTGTATATGCCGAACAACACCGAAACGGCCACCATCGCTGTGAAAATCCATGCCATCGCCATAAAACCACCTCGGAAAACTATAGTCATTGCAACGGATTTTATGATAAGTTACCGTTGACAAAAAACGCCTTTTTTGGTAAAGTACTATTCATAGATGGGGGTTAAATATTCATAAAAATATACATGCTTTATGTATATGACGATGCATTTATTTTAGAAGGGTGAATGCTATGGAAACAAAGCGAAAAAAGACAACGGCGGGCGCTCAGCCCAAATCCACCGGTATTGTGCGTAAGGTCGACGAGTTGGGGCGGATCGTGCTCCCGGTCGAACTGCGGCGCACGTTGGAAATCAACGAGAAGGACGATGTGGAAATTTATGTGGACGGCGCATCGATCATCCTGAAGAAATACCGTCCCACCTGTGTATTCTGCAACAGCATCAAGAACATCATCAAATTCAAAGGAAAGAATATCTGTCCGCGCTGCCTCAAGAGCCTGAAAAATCTTGAGATCCAGTGAGGGAACCATGATGAGATCCGGCGGGGGATTGCGCCGGACCCGGTGATAGAAAAAACCGGCCCGATTCCGAACGGGGGGCGTTCGGAACCGGGCCGGTCTTTTTATGCGCAAATCAAGCCTGCGCTTTTTTTACAGTGCGGCGGACAGCAGGGAATAGAGGTCGCCGCTATCGTCCTTCACCTGGAAGCGGAACTTGCTGTCGTCCTCGGCAAAGACGTAGGAACCGCTCTCGGAGACGTACAGGGCGTAATTGGTGTTTTCGCTGGGATAGACC
>CAJFFX010000017.1 GCA_904374485.1 Candidatus Pseudoscillospira falkowii
AAAAGGAGGAAAATCCATGAAGAATCTGAAAAAGGTTCTGTCCCTGGTGCTGGCACTGGCCATGGCCCTCAGCCTGATGACCGTCGCCTTCGCCAAGGAAGCGAGTGATTACGTCGATTATGACGAGATCGCCAACAAGGAAGCTGTGGAAGTCCTGACCGCTCTGAATGTCATTGACGGTATGGGCAACGACACCTTCCAGCCCAACGGCACTCTGACCCGTGCGCAGATGGCCAAGATGATCACCATCATCTCTCTGGGTAACGTGGACCCCAGCGCTTTCCTGGGTACCGTTACTGATCTGAAGGACATCAACGGCCACTGGGGCGAGGCGTACATCAAGTACTGCTACAGCCAGGGCATCATCTCCGGCCGCGGCAATGGTATCTTCGATCCCAATGCCAACGTGACCGCTGTGGAAGCGGCCAAGATGCTGCTGACCGCCATCGGCTACAACGCCGATGTCCAGGTCTACACCGGCCCCAGTTGGAAGATCAACACCATCCGCGACGCGCAGACTTCCGGTTTCTTTGAGAACCTGTCTGTCACCGCCGACAAGGTGCTGACCCGTGACGAAGCTGCCCAGATGATCTACAACGCTGTGGACGCCACCCTGATCCAGAAGACTTCTTCCGTGGGCCGTACTGACGGCAGCATCATCGACAGCTATGCTCCCTATCTCGACAACCGTGACCTGCTGAGCGAGACCTTCAAAGTGAGAACCAGCGAAGGCGTTATGGAAGACTTTGACTATGACGCCGACAAGGGCGAGTGGAATTATAATGTGGATCTGACCGATGGTGTCACGTTTGACAGCCAGGGTCTGCCCACCGACAATGATTACACCGACTTGTTCCAGATGAACGTCAAGGTCCTGTGGACCCTGGACCGCAATGGCGATGTGGTCGTCTACGGTATCTATGCCGAGGACAGCTCCGTGCTGGCTACCGGCGTTCTGGGTGATCTGGATCTGGATAACCTGACTGCTGACAAGAAGGTCACTGTGGGCGACGATACTTATCGTACCACTACCAACGCACTGACCTATTATGCCTTCGGCGCTACCACTCCTAACGCTATTGCTGACAACACCGATTTCAGCCTGACGAACGGCAATCTGCTCATTGGCGACTCCTACAGCATGAAGCTGATCGACAACACCGGCGACGGCAAGGCTGATGTGGTCGTGTATCAGCCCTACGCTGTGGGCAAGGTCGGCTATGTGGGCCAGAACAACATCACCACCGATGCTACTGGCTACACTTCTCTGAAGCTGGAAGACATCAAGGTCTACAGCGGCATTGCCAAGGATGACTATGTGGTCATCACCCCCGCCGCCAACAGCACCACCGAGGTTGTGGAGCTGGCTAAGGCAGATATTGTTTCCGGCAAGGTTGTCAAGACCTCCGGCACCAAGGCCATGATTGGCGACACCTACTACAATGTGGTGAACAGTGTTGCTGCCAACCTGGGCACCGAGTATAACGGCGTGGTGGTCAACGGCTACCTGGTGGACACCGAGGTCACCAAGACCGATATCTCCGTCAGCGATTACGCTGTGGTTGTTGCGGCTGAGAAAGACAAGGCTGATCTCAACACCTATCGCCAGGCCAGACTGCTGATGGCTGACGGCCAGACCGTGATCGTGGATGTTGCTGGCGACTATCACACTTTGGTTGGTCAGCTGGTCACTTTCGAAGTGGATGATGATGTTTATACTCTGAAGCCTTCCGACGTGGTCACTGCCGAGACTGCTCCTAACTACTGCGGCTTTGAGTATGCTAAGAGTTCTGACAATGATGGTAGTTCTTATAGCTATAGTTCTGTAAAGGGCTACGGTACGATCAATGGCAATGTGATCGATGATAATGCTGTAATTTTCTATAAGAATACCACTAAGAATACCTACAGCATCTTGACCGGTGCCGAGTTTAAGAAGACCACCAGCGGCGTTACCCTGGTGTATCGCGCCTATGGTTCCACCAACAGCAGCACCGGCATGACCACCATTGAAATGGCACTGGTGTATGGCACCACGGCCAGCGAGAGCGACACCGCTTATGCCTATCTGCTGGCTGATCCTGTGAAGGTTAAGGATGCTGACAAGAATGATGTTTATGAGCTGACCATCTGGACCGCTGACGGCCAGGTCACTCTGACCACCAAGAATGGCACCGATGCCAATAGCGATGCTGCTTCCTTGAAGAAGGGCGATGCCTTCAGCTACAAGATGACCGATGAGCTGATGAGCCAGATCGACAATGCCAAGGTGGCTGCTGTGACTGCTTACAACGGCACTGATATCACCTTCGCTACCGGCAGTCTGAATACCACTGCTGGTACCGTAAATGGCACTCCTGTGACTTCCTATATCAACGATGACACTGTCATCCTGTATGTGGATCGCGGCGAGCTGGCTGGTATCGAGGGCGGCTCCGTACAGCTGGCTATCGAGACCTCTGCTGATGATGGCACTTACTATGCAAACGCTGCTTACATTCAGAGCAGCACTGCAGACGCTGACGGCAACAAGCCTATCAAGCTGCTGGTTGTGGAAGTCAACAACAACTGGTACGATGTGACCATCGCCTGATTGACTGCCCAAGCATAAAAAAGAAACGCCCTTCGGGGCGTTTCTTTTTTATATTCTTCAGCCAATGGCAAGCCAGCGATAGGTCATATCTGTCTGATTCAATTGATCTCCTGCCTCGTTGCTGTCGGTATTGATCCAGCGCAAGCCCGTTTCTGTCCACTCCAGATTACAGAAATAAGCGCTGTTGCTGCTGGTGGCAATCCCCACGCGGGAAGTACCGGAAAGTGCCCGAATAAACCGGCTTCCGCCCTCGTTGAGTACGAGAATAAATTTGGGGGCAAATCCGATTTCCAGAGATGTATATACCGTCCGGCAGGTGCCTGTGCCCACATAGGTGCCAAAAGCAATGCGGGGAATGGCGGATTCGATGCTGCGCATTGCCGCATTAAAATCCTCCCGCAGCACACGGTCGGTGGGTTCCCATTGGGGGAGGTCGTAATGTTCTGTTTTCGTCAAAAGTCAAAACTCCTTGCAAAAAGATTTTATAGGGACAAAAAATTTTGCCCTACACTTATAGTGTAGGGCAACGGGTTTGTTGCACGTCCCCGTGCAACGGGAGTTTCTATTTTTTTGCGCTGCGCCGAGGGGCTTTTTGTCGGGCCCTGCGGCCCGGCGGAACGGCGCTTTCTTTTTCTGCCGAAGGATGCTATACTAAAAAAACAAAAAGCAAAAAGGAGGTGCGGCCAGTGGCGGAACGGTATTGGCGGCGCTCTGCCTGCCCCTACGACTGTCCCGATGGGTGCGGGCTGCTGGTGGAGACGGACGGAAAAACAGTATACCGCGTGCAGGGAGATCCGGAGCATCCGGTGACCCGGGGTTTCCTCTGCCGCAAAATGGCCCATTATGAGCGCACGGTCCACAGCCCTGACCGCATCACGATGCCCCTGCGCCGCACGGGGCCCAAGGGCGCGGGCCAGTTTGAACCCATCAGCTGGGACGAGGCGGCGGCGGAGATCGCCGGGCGCTGGCGGCAGCTCATCGCCTGCTATGGCGCAGAGTGCATCCTCCCCTATTCCTACGCCGGCACGGAGCACAAGATCCAATTCCTCTGCGGGCACGCTTTCTTCAGCCGCCTGGGAGCATCGATGCTGGAGCGCACCATCTGCGCCAAGGCCAAGGACGAGGGCTTCCGGCAGATCATCGGCGCCACGCCGGGCCGCAATCCGGGGGACCTGGCCAACTGCGACAATATCTTCATCTGGGGCAGCAATGTGACGGCCACCTGGCTCCACGCCGCCGCGGCCATTCGGGAGGCGAAAAAGCGGGGCGCCCGGGTGACGCTGATCGAGACCTACCGCACGGAAGCAGCGGCGCTCTGCGACGAGGTGCTGCTGGTGCGGCCGGGGACAGACGCATATCTGGCGCTGGCTATGGACCGGGTGCTCCGGGACGCGGGGAAGATCGACCGGGACTTCCTCGCCCGCTGTAGCGTGGGCTGGGAGCCGTTCCTCGCCTCCCTGGACGATTACAGCGCGGAAGAGGCGGAGCGTGTCACCGGCGTGCCGGCGGAGCAGCTGCGGCGGGCGGCCCTCGGCTTTGCGGCGGCTTTGTCGCCGGCCATCCTCTTCGGCGCGGGCATGTCCCGCCACACGAACGGCGCCATGGCCGTACGCTGTGCCGTCACTCTGGCGGCGGTGACCGGAGCCTTTGCGCGGCCCTTCGGCGGCATCGTGGGCAATATTTCCACCGCCGGCGTCTACCGGGACGACCTCATTTCCCAGCCCGGCTTTGCGCGGAAGGACGTGCGCCGCGTCAACATGAACCAGCTGGGCACGGCCCTCAACGAGCTGCGGGACCCGCCCATTATGAGCCTGTACGTCTACAATTCCAACCCCGCCTGCATCGCGCCGAACCAGCGCGCCGTGCTCCGGGGCCTGGGGCGGGAGGACCTGTTCACCGTGGTCCACGAACGCTTCTTGACCGACACGGCCAAATATGCCGACATCGTGCTCCCGGCGGACACCGCGCTGGAGCACGGCGACCTCGCCGCATCCTACGGCAGCCGCACGGTGCAGAAAACGGCGCCGGTGATCGCGCCGGTGGGCGAGAGCCGCTGTAATTTCGACACCTTCGCCCTTCTGGCGCGGGCCATGGGCTTTCGGGAGCCCTATTTCGCCCAGACGAACGAGGAAATGCAGGAAGCGGTGCTGGCCGCGCCCACGGCGGCCCTGGCGTCCCTGGACGCGGCGGACCGGGCCCGGTTCGACGCGGGATACGGCGTGCTGCTGCCGGAGACGGCCCCCTGCGCCTTTGAAACGAAGAGCGGGAAGATCGAATTTCTGCGGCCGGACCTGCCCGAGCCCCTGCCCCGCTATGTGCCCGACCGGGCGGGAAGCGGGCCGCTGCACCTGGTGGCGGCCCCCTGCCGGGAGACGCTGAACTCGTCGTTCACCGAGCGGCCGGAGCTGGTGCGCAGCCGGGGCGAAATGGCCCTGCTGCTTTCCCCTGCGGACGCGGCGGCGCGGGGCATTGCCGACGGCGCGGCCATCGCCGTGTGGAACGACCTGGCCCGGGTGGAATGCGTGGCTCGGGTGACGGACAAGGTGCCCGCGGGCACCGCCGTGGCCGAGGGCGTCTACAGCCCTTCCGCCGCGCCGGGCGGCCTGACGCTGAACGCCCTGATGGGCGAGGCGCTCACCGACGCCGGCCGGGCCGCCACCCTCTGCGCCAACACCGTGGACGCTGCGCCGCTGTAAAAAGGGAAAACCGCCCGGGGGGCTGCCCCGGGCGGCGATGGTTTACGGTTTATTCATCCTTTATTGACAGGCTGTGGTATACTATAAAAATACACCGAAAAACGAAGAAAACACGAGCAGAAAAACAAAAAGGAGCGTTTTTGATATGAAGCGAATCATGACGCTGTCCCTGACGGCCGCCCTGGCCCTGGGGCTGTTTTCCGGCTGCGGCGGCCCGTCGGAGGAGGAGAGCGCCTCCGACGACGCCCCTGTGGCCATCACCGGCACGGCGGAGCATCTGACGATCCTGCTGCCCCCCGGCGCCGACGCCGCCACCGTGGCGGAGCATGCCGAGCCTTTTTGTGCGGCGCTGGATCAGGAGATGCGCAGCCAGGGCTGGGACGTGGCGGAGATCACGGTGGAGACCGCCGCCACCAGTGCCCTGGCCGGCAAGGCGCTGGACGACGGCACGGCGGACGTGGCTATCCTGCCCGCCAGCCAGTATTTCACTTACAGCGAAGCGGCGACCCTGCTGATGACGGCCACCCGGAAGGGCGTCAGCGTCTCGTCGGAAACCGCTGCGGACTGGAACGGCAGTGTGGACGCCCCGTCCTATACCGACGCCGACGTGCCCTACGGCCGCACCCTGATCTGCACTACCCAGTCGGAGACGGGCCGCGCCCTGGCCCAGGCGGCGAAAAACGGCACCCTGACCTGGGAGGAGCTGTCCCAGGCCAAGTGGATCTATCCCGAGGCGGCCAACTCGTCGGATTTCATCTATCCCGATCTGTGGCTGACGGCGGAGTTCGGCAAGACCATGGAGGATCTGCCCAATGTGCGCGGCGTGGACGGCTACGGCGTCCTCTTTGCCGAGGCGGGGCGGCAGGAGGCCGACGTCATCGTCCTTTCTGCGGACATGCGCATCGACTACAGCGCTGCCTGGCAGCTTTCCGAGGACGACATCGACCACACCGGTAAGCTGGGCATGGGCCACGAGGACAGCATTTTCAACGACCTGCAGGTCATCGGCGTCACGGAGCCAATCTACGGCGATGTGATGGCCCTGCGCACCGAGGAATCGCCCTATTCCGACGCGGATTTCCAGAGCGCGCTGATCGCGTCCATGGACGCCCTGAAAAACAACGAGCATGCCCGGGCCCTGTGGGAGACCTGCGGCTACACCGGCTTCACCGCCTCCGGCGACGGTCATTACGACAATATCCGGGAGTTGACGGTTTTCGGCGCGGGAGACTAAAGCTTAAAAAAAGCGGCTGCGGCCGCTTTTTTTATTTGGGGACGCCCCGGCGCAAAGGCTGAAGCTTTTGCGCCATGGGCGGCAAAAAGCCGGCGGCTCGATTCCCGAAGGGAATTGTCCCCGCCGGCTTTTTGGGCGGTATTTTTTCCGAGGCGCATGTCCTCGGAAAAAATGATCCTATTTTTTCGCGCCGGGGCGCGAACTCTGCGAGGCGTTGGGCCGGTGGGGACGGCGCTCTCGCCCCCGGAGGGGCGATTCGGACGGGGGCGTTTGGCTGGCGGGGACGGCGCTCTCGCCGCCGGGGGCGGGCGATTCGGACGGAAGGGGGCGAAAAAACCGGCGGCCCGGGAGGACCGCCGGTTGAGGGGCTTTTCGTTTATTCGTCGGCGGGAGTGGCTTCGTCGGCTTCGATCAGGCCGTAGCCGCCGTTTTTGCGGCTGTAGACGATGCACAGGCCGTTGTCGCTTTCGCGGCGGAAGAGGAAAAAGCTGTGGTCCAGCAGGTTCATCTGCAAAATAGCCTCCTCGGGGCTCATGGGCTTGACGGCGAAGTGCTTTTCGCGGACGATCTTGAACTCCCGCTCCTCGTCCACCTCCGGCTCGGCGGCCAGGGCGGAGGGATCGAAGGCGCCCTGACGCAGGCGCTTTTCCAGACGGGTCTTGTTCTTGCGGATCTGGCGGTCGATATATTCCTGGGCGGCGTCGATGGCCGCACGCATATTTCCGTCCCGATTCTCCTCCTGCGCGCGGAACAGGGTGTTCCCGCCCCGGATGGTCACCTCGACGACGCAGCGGTTGTTCTTTTCCACAGAAAAGGTGACGTATGCGTCTGCCTCGGTCTTGAAGTAGCGGTCCAGCTTGGAGATCTTCTTCTCCGCATAGTCCTTCACGGAATCGCTGAGATCGACTTTTTTGGTGGTGAACGTGAACTTCATACAATTTACTCCTTTCGTCTGCAGGAAGCAGGGGGACTTGCTGCACTCATTATAGCACACTGCTGCGTAAAACAAAAGGGAAATTTTAGTAAAAAACAAAAATACCGGCGCCCCTGCGGACGCCGGTTTGTTTATTTCGCCAAATATCGATTGAAAAGCGGCACGGTCTCCTCGCCCCGCAGGCCCTTGGCCCGGGCGATGTAGAGCTGCACCACCTCGCCTGCCGCCGGGGCGGGCTGCTCCAGGGAGCGGAAAGCCGTCAGCGTTTCGCCGCAGGCCGTGAGCTGCAGCTCGTAATTGGCGCCGCGGAAGGCCGCCTGCTGCACCACACCCGCCTGGGTGGGAACGCCGCCGGCGGCGCCCTCCTCGCCGTCGCGGAACACATGGACGAATTCCGGCTGGACGATGGCGCACAGGTCGCCGGCGCTTTCAAAGCCGGAAAAGGCGCCGATGCGGGAGACCTCCGCGCCCCGGCCGATGAAGCGGGCCACGAAGGCCGTTTTCGGGTCGGTGCAGATCTCCATGGGGGTGCCCGTCTGCTCGACGTGGCCGCGGTTGGTGATGACGATCTCGTCGGCCACTTCGATGGCCTCCTCCTGGTCGTGGGTGACGAAAATGCTGGTCACGCCCAGGCGGGAGATGGTCTCGCGCAGCCAGATGCGCAGGTCCTTGCGCACCTTGGCGTCGATGGCGGCGAAGGGCTCGTCCAGCAGCAGAAGGCGGGGGCTGGGGGCGATGGCCCGGGCGAAGGCCACCCGCTGGCGCTGGCCGCCGGAGAGCTGGTTGGGATAGCGCTTTTCCAGGCCCTTCAGATCCGTCAGGGCGATGAGTTCCTCCACCCGGCTGCGGATGAAGGCCTTGTCCCGCTTCTGCACCTCCAGGCCGAAGGCGATGTTGTCGAACACAGTCATATAGCGGAACAGCGCGTAATTCTGGAACACGAAGCCGATGCCGCGCTCGCTGCCGGGCACGTCGTTGACCACGCGGCCGTCGATGATGATGTCGCCGGAATCCTGGTGCTCCAGGCCCGCGATCATGCGCAGGATCGTGGTCTTGCCGCTGCCCGAGGGGCCCAGCAGGGCCACCAGGCGGCCCTCTTCAATGGCCAGGTCGATATTGTCTGCCGCACGGTAGGTATCGTAGGTCTTGACCACGTTTTTCAGTTCCACATACATCAGAGGTCACCTCGCTTGTTGCCCTTGTACTCCAGGACGGTTTTGATGATCAGCACCAGGATGGCCAGCACCACCAGGATGGAAGACACGGCGAAGGCCGGGGCGTAGCTGTATTCCTGATAGAGGGATTCGATGTACAGCGGCAGCGTCAGCGTCCGCCCGCGCAGCCGCCCGGAGAGGACGGACACCGCGCCGAATTCCCCCAGGGCCCGGGCCGCGCACAGGACGATGCCGTACAGGAAGGCCCACTTGATGTGGGGAAAGGTCACGCGGCGGAAAATGGTGAAGCCGCCGGCGCCCATGAGGGCGGCGGCCTCCTCCTCTTCCGTGCCCCGGGCTTCCAGCACGGGGATGATCTCCCGGGAAACGTAGGGGAAGGTGACGAAGATGGTGGCCAGGATGATGCCGGGGATGGCGTAGACCACCCGGATGCCCGCCGCCGTCAGCAGCGGATAGATGGGGCTGAAGCGCCCGAAGGTCAAAAGGAAGATCAGGCCCGCGATGACCGGGGAAACGGACAGGGGCAGGTCGATGAAGGTGTTGAGGATCTTGCGGCCGAAAAAGCGGTAGCGCGTCAGGCTCCAGGCGGCGAAGAGGCCGAAGATCGTGTTCACCGCCACGGCGGTGAACACCGTCACCAGCGTCAGCACCAGGGCCTGGACGGCGAAGGTGTCGGAAACGGCTTCCCAATAGACGCCGAGGCCCCGGCTGAAGGCCTGCACCAGCACGAACACCAGCGGCACCACCAGGAACAGGCCCAGGAATGCCACGGTCAGGCCGATGAGCAGCCGGCGGACCCATTTGTTTTTCTGTTCGATCACGGCGCGCGCCCCCTTTCAGCGTTCGCCCGCCCGCCGGGCGGCGCGGGACTGGATCAGATTCATGACGAACAGCGTGAAGAAAGCGATGATCAGCATGACCAGGGCGATGGCCGTGGCGGAGGCGTAATCATACTCCTGCAGTTCGGACATGATGAGCAGGGGGGCGATCTCCGTTTTATAGGGCTGGTTGCCGGCGATGAACACCACGCTGCCGTATTCGCCCAGGCTGCGGGCGAAGGCCAGGCCGAAGCCCACCAGCATGGCCGGGCGGATCTCCGGGAAAATGACCCGCCAGAAGATGCAGGCGGGGCCGGCCCCCATGATGAACGCGGCCTCCTCGGCCCGGCGGTCCACCTTTTCCAGCACGGGCTGGATGGAGCGCACCACGAAGGGGATGCCCACGAAGATCATGGCGATGACGATGCCGGCGCGGGTGTAGGCGGGCGCGCCGATGCCGATGCGCTCGAGAAAGCCGCCGATGAGGCCGTTGTCGGTGGTCAGGGACGTGAGGGCCATGCCGGCCACCACCGTGGGCAGGGCGAAGGGCAGCTCGATCATGCCGTCCAGCAGCCGCTTGCCGGGGAATTCATAGCGCACCAGCACCCAGGCCATGACAAGGCCCATGACCATGTTGATCAGCGAGGCGATCAGCGCCGTTTCCAGGCTGACGGCAAAGCTCATCAGCACCCGGCGGCGGGTGATGGTGGCGAAGAAATCCGCCAGCGTCAGGTCGGAATTGCTCCAGAACATGGACAGCAGGGGGATGAGCACGATGAAGCTGAGCATGGTCACGGTGACGCCGATGCTCAGGCCGAAGCCGGGGATCACCGACGTGGCGGTATTGAATTTTCGCGTCCCGTCGGGAAAAATGACGGGGGAGCGGGCTTTTTTCTGCATGTTCTTCACGTTCTTCATGGGACGGGAACTCCTCAGTCTTCAGGCTCCATATTTTCGTAGATCATGTCGAACTCCCCGCCGTCGGCGAAGAATTTTTCCTGGGCGGCGGCCCAGCCGCCGAAATCGTCGATGGTGACCAGCTCCACGCTCAGGTCGAAGCGGTCGCCGTATTGGGCGAGGATGTCGGGGTTGCTGGGGCGGTAATAATACTGGGCGGCCAGGTGCTGGGCCTCGTCGGAATAGAGGTAGTTCAGGTATTCCTCGGCCAGGCGCCGGGTGCCATTCACCCGGGTCACCTCGTCCACCACCGCCACGGTGGGCTGGCAGAGGATGCTCACCGAGGGGGTGATCATTTCATATTCGCCGGGGTATTCCTCCATGGCCAGATATCCTTCGTTTTCCCAGGTGATGAGCACATCGCCCTGGCCGTTTTCCACGAAAGAGGTGGTGGAGCCCCGGGCGCCGGAGTCCAGCACCAAAACGTTCTGATAGAGCCGCTCGATGAAATTGCGCACCCGGATCTCGTTGCCGTCGTAGGCATCCTCGGCCCAGGCCCAGGCGGCCAGGAAGTTCCACCGGGCGCCGCCGGAGGTCTTGGGGTTGGGGGTGATGACGCCCACGTCGGCGCGGGCCAGATCGTCCCAGTCCTGGATGTTCTTCGGGTTGCCCGCGTGGACAAGAAAGACGATGGTGGAGGTGTAGGGGGCGCTGTCGTTGGGGAACTCGTCGATCCAGCCGGGGTCGATGAGCCCTTCGTCGGCAATGGCCTGCACATCGGCCTCCAGGGCCAGCGTCACCACATCCGCCGGCAGGCCCTGGGATACGGCCAGGGCCTGGGAGCCGCTGCCGCCGTGGGACTGAATGACCTCCAGATGCCGGCCGGTCTCCGCCTCCCAGTGGTCGATGAAGAGCACGTTGTAGGCCTCGTAGAATTCCCGGGTGGGGTCGTAGGAAACGTTGATCAGTTCCGGTCCGCCCAGCTTGGCGCAGCCGGCCAGCAGGGCTGCGGACAGGCCCGCCGCCGCCAGGGCAGCAAAAAACCGCTTCATCGCCGCGATCCGCTCCTTTCTCCGCTTGCATTTTCCGCGGGGCATCGCTATACTGAAAAGGGATGCGTCCGGGCTTTCCTGATTTTATCAGGTGGCCTTGAAACGCAGCTTAAAAAATTCTTAATCATATCGATTTATTATAAACGCCCGGGCGGAGAAAGGCAAGTCCCCTGTTGCGCCGGGCGCGGAAAGGGGCGCGTCTTTTCTATGAATCAAGTGGCATTGGTGACGGGGGCGAGCCGCGGCATCGGCCGTTCCATCGCCTGCAAGCTGGCGGCCGCGGGCTACGATGTGGCTGTGAATTACCGCGTCAGCGCAAAGGAGGCCGAGGCCCTGGCCGCGGAGATCATCATTCTGGGCCGCCGGGCCGTCGCTGTTCAGGCCGACGTGTCCGACGCCGCCGCGGTCTCCGCCATGGTTTCCGAGGTGGAGGACAAGCTGGGGCCGGTGACCCTGCTGGTGAACAACGCCGGCCTCTCCTGGAGCGGCCTGTTCCAGGACATGACTTATGAGGACTGGCGGCGGCTCTTCGCCGTCAATGTGGACGGGGCCTATCACTGCATCCAGGCCGTCCTGCCCCGCATGCTTGCGGAAAAAGAGGGGAACATCATCAATATCTCCTCTATCTGGGGCGGCCGCGGCGCTTCCTGCGAAGCGGCCTACGCCGCCACCAAGGCGGCCCTCGAGGGGCTGACCCGGTCCCTGGCGGCGGAGCTGGCCCCCTCGAACATCCGCGTCAACGCCGTGGCCCCGGGCTGCGTCAAAACGGATATGCTGGACGCCCTGGGGGCGGAGACCGTGGCCTCCCTGGCGGCGGAAACGCCCATGGGCCGCATCGGCACTGCCGAGGACGTGGCCAAGGTGGTGCGTTTCCTGGCGTCGGCGGATTCGGAGTTTGTCACCGGCCAGGTCATCACGGCGGACGGCGGATTCACCCTCTGAAAGCCCCGTGAAAATGCACAAGAAATATCGGCTTTCTCTTGTGAAGTTTTACTTACATCGGCGGGCGGCTTCTGGTATAATAGGCCCGTTGCAAAAAGATTGAGGCAGGTATCGATTGGAAACGACACGCAGGGCCAAAGCGCCTTCCGCGGGGGAACAACACGCCTTCGCTGTGGAAGCTGTGCCCGGCGTGTCTTTTTGCGCCCAAAACAAAAAAATGAACGCAAAAAGGAGAACGATAACCAATGCCGCAGACAAAATTTCAAGATGTGATCTTCACCATCCTCATGGTATGCGTCATGGTGTGCGCAATGGTGTGCTACAACATTGCCCTCGACCGGGGCGGCCTGACGAACGCCGTGTTTGCCATGGCCCTGGGCGAGCTGCCGATCATGATCCCCGTCGCTTTTGCGCTGGAGTTCCTGGTGGTGGGCAGGATAGCCCAGAAGCTGGCCTTCCGCATCGTCCGGCCCGGCCGCGACCCGATGATCCTGCTCATCCTGGCCATTTCCGCCATGACCGTATGCCTGATGTGCCCGTGCATGAGCTTTTTCGCTGTGCTGCTGTTCAAGGATGCCGGCAGCGAGTTCTTCGCCGCGTGGGTGCAGACCAGCGCCATGAATTTCCCCATGGCCCTGTGCTGGCAGATATTCTTCGCCGGCCCCCTGGTGCGCCTGGTGTTCCGAATGCTGTTCCAAAAGCAGCTCCGCGGCGCATCGCAGGAGGAAGCCGATGCAGCCTGAGTGCCGAGCTGCTGTGCAGCAAGCCCCGCGCCGCCCCAAAAACCGAGCCGCCGCGCTCCCCCACGGGAGCGCGGCGGCTTTCTTTATCCTTTGGGAAAGGAGAGAGGGGTCAGTTTTCGGCTCGGGCTGCCTCTTCTTTGCAGTTTTCGGTGAACTTGACAAAGGGAGGCTCGCCGTAGTCGTGCCAGTGCTCGGCGGGGCGCTTGGGTAGATAGCCCAGCTTTTCCATCTCGTCGGCCACGTCCTTCAGACCGTATTTCTCATAGGCTTCGCGATAGGGCCAGCCGGTCTCCAGATCCCAGTCGCGGGCTTCATAGACCAGGTCGACCATCTCGTTCCACTGCTGCCAGTCGGCCACCTCGCCCCAGGAATCGGGGATGGACATGGTGCGCCAAACCTCCTCAATTTCCATGCGGCGGTTGCGGCCGTGGTTGCGGATCAGGAAGGCCCGCAGCAGCAGCTTGGAGCGGCAGGCGGCGTCGTGGAGTTCCTGGGCGGTCATATCGTAGCCTGTGGCGGCTTTATACATCTCCGCTTCCATGGTGGGCCACCAGGGGTCGGGGCTCTGCCACTCGCAGCTCATCACCGAGTCCTTGATCTCGGCGTTGTTCTGCACATTGATGATGGCGCGGATCAGGTTCGGGCTGTGATAGGGGTCGGCCATGGCCTCGGCGTGGTATTCAAATTCGCTGTGGAAATGCTCCACGGTGTTGGCGTCGCGGGTGGAGAGCATGCGGATGATGCAGGCGGCAAGCCAAGTGGGCTTTTCCACGCTGCCCTCATAGCCGCGGCCCTGCCAGTGCACGCTCTGGCCCCAGCCGCCTTCCAGGGAGACGGGGATATCCAGGCGCTGGCCGCCCAGCATCTGGGAGTGGCGGCCGTGATAAACGGTTTCGCTGTATTTGTCGTAGCCCATCTCCCGGATGGCGCGGGCCATGCCCTCGGCGAACAGGTTTCCGTAATAGCCCTTGCGATAGACCATGTTGTCGATGAAAGTGCGGATGAAGTCGGTGTTTTCCACATCCACCTCCATGCCGGTGCCCAGGTCCATGCCGTCGAACAGGCCCTCCTTCTTGCCCATGCCCAGCCAGGTCTGCAGCCACACGTCGATCTCCCATTTGTCGATGCCGTATTCGTTGCACAGGTCGTTGACAATGGTGCCGCGCTCATAGTCCGGCTTCCACAGGTCGTAAATATCGGGCAGAATCACCTTGCCCTGGGCCTCGAAATCGGGGTCGGAAAAATCGGGTTCCGGGAAGTCGCGGCCCAGCAGCTTGCAGGGGGCGCAGTAGTTCTGCTTGGTGGGCCAGAACATGCCCACGGGGGCGGGGATGTCCGCCTTGTATCCGAATGTACTGGCGCTGACGCATTTTTCGATGTGGTTGACGGGCTCGTCCTCAAAGGCGCTGGGCCCGTTCATCAGCAGGGCGTTGCAGCGCTGGTTGCAGCCGGGGCTGCAGGCCACGTTGCCGCGGTCGTATTTCACCTCGAACTCGCCGCCGGGCACGCCCAGCTGATCCAGATGCAGGATGGGCGAGGGGCGCATGCTGGGGTGGTTCATGTTCAGGCGCAGGTATTTCAGCTTCTCGATGTCCGCCGGGGCTACCATGCCGGTGCCGTGGACGGTGACGGCCTTCAGCCCCTTGCTGCCCCAGACGGCGCCGAAGCCGCCCTTGGCGAAGGCGCAGTCGTTGGAGGTGGTGATGGAGGCGATGCGCACCAGGTTTTCACCGGCGGGGCCGATGACCATGCTCTTGAACTCGTGGCCGAACTGATCCTCCAGGGCCTTCTGGGTCTGGTGGACCCGCATGCCCCACAGGTCGTCTGCGGGCAGGATTTCGATTTTGTCGTCCTCGATCTTAATAAATACGTGCTCTTCCGACTTGCCCTCGATGATGAAGCCGTCGTAGCCGGCGTATTTCAGCTCCGTGGCAAACCAGCCGCCGATATTGCCGAAGGTGAACTGTTCGGGCAGCACGCTGGGGCCGATGGCACAGGCTGCGCTGCGGCCGCCGGCGGGAATGCCGGTGCCGGTGGTGGGGCCGGTCATGTAAATGAACTTGTTGCCCTCGTCGAAGGCGCCGGTGCCGGGGGCCACCTCATCCCAGAAGATGCGGTGGATCAGCATGCGGCCGCCCACATATTTGGGGACGTATTTGTAAGTGCTCAGGGTGGAGACCTCTTTGGTGGTCAGATTGATGCGGGCGATTTTGCCGCAGTAACCATAGAGCTTCTGTGTGTTTTCGGGGTTTTCCAGAAAATCAGCGATTTTATAGTTTGGCATAAAGATCCTCCCTCCTTATTCAGCGTCAGCGGCTGCGGCGCCCTCCGCGGCGGCGGGGGTGGCGTTGCCTTCCACGAATACGGAATCGTCGCTCAGGCCGATGCAGCGCACGGGGCACCACTTGATGCACTGGGGCCCCTCCGGGTTGCCGCGGCACAGGTCGCACTTGACGGCCTTCCAGGCTTTGCGCACCTTGTCCCGCTTCATGGAGATGCGGGAGGGCTGGAATTTGCAGCGTTTGGCGCACAGGCCGCAGCCGATGCAGAATTCCTCGTCAATGTAAACGACGCCCGTGTCCTCGTCGATTTTCATGGCCTGACCCTTTTTCGGGCAGGCCTCATAGCAGGGATGGTCGTTGCACTGCTGGCAGGCCAGAACCTGATGAATCATGGAGCGGGTGCCCAGATTGATTTTGATGCGGCTGTTGCCGGGGCCGGTGAAGCCCTCGTGGCTCAGTCCGCACATGATGGAGCAGGTTTCGCAGCCCGCGCACAGGGAGTATTCCGGGGAATACTGCACGATGTGGTTGCCGTAATCCGCCAGCTCCTCGGCGGTCACGGGCTCTGTTGCATAGATTTTTTCACCCATAATAAAACTCCTTTCAAATGAATCGCACATTCTCCCGATGGTATTTTCATCACGCGGGGAATGCCCGCGTGGGAGTTGTCAGTTCTGCGCGCCCTTTTTGCCGGCGCGGCTTTGCTGCTGAACAGCTACATGGTCAACGCCTTCATCGGCAAGGGCATGGACCCCGGCGCCGCCAGCGGCATCACCACCCTGCTGAACGTCTGCCTGCTGATCGGCGGTATCCTCTCGGGTATCGTGGTCTCCAAGGTGGGGCGCTATAACATTCCCTACATCTTCATCTGCGTGGGCGGCGCGGTGCTTTATTACCTGGCCTACATGCTGCCCATCGGCCCGCTGACCTATGTGCTGGTGGCCGCCGGCGGCATCATCGTGTCCGGCTCCATCGGCGTCAACATGGCCCGCATCCCCCTGCTGCCCATGACCGGCGAGTTCGCGCCCGAGGACGTGGGCGCAGCCGGCGGCATGAACAACACCGCCGTGGGTATCTGCGGCTTCGTGCTGCCCGTCATCGTGGCCAACTTCGTGGGCAATAACTACACTATGATCTTCACCCTGATGGCGATCTTCCTGGTGATCATCGCCATCGTCGGCGGCGTTTTGATGCCAGAGCTGGGCGAAAAGGGCAAGTTGGCCCAGAAGCTCCGCGAGCAGCAGAAATAAGGCGGAAGATCCCGCAGGTTTCTTTCGTCAAAGCACTGGGGAAACTCAGGATTTGAACATAACGACAGATAAAAAATTTCAAAGGAGGAGTTTTATTATGGGAAGAATGGAAGGTAAAATCGCAGTTGTTACCGGCGTGGGTTCCGGTATCGGCCGTGCGATCGCGGAAATGTGGGCCAAGGAAGGCGCCAAGATCGTCGGCGCGGACTTCAACCCCGCGGAGGGCCAGAAGACCATCGACGCCATCAAGGCCGCCGGCGGCGAGGCCGTGTTCGTCGAGGTCAACGTCCGCAAGAAGGAAGACATCGACAAGCTGTACGACGTCACCATGCAGACCTACGGCACCGTGACCACCATCGCCAACTGCGCCGGCGTGCTGGTCCACAAGCCCTTCCTGGAGCATGGCGACAAGGATTACGACTTCATCAGCGAGACCAATATGCGCGCCTACATCTGGACCATGCAGAAGTTCCTGCCCGTGATGACCAAGGAGAATTCCCACGGAGCAAACTCCGTGCTGAACATCGCCTCCATTTCCTCCATCAAGCCGGAGACTGATGCCTATTATTATGGCGCGTTCAAGGCCGGCATCGACCTGATGACCCGCAACCTGACCCGCGAGTTCTCCCCCAAGGGCGTGCGCCTGAACGTCATCTGCCCCGGCCCCGTCACCACGGCCATGACCCCCAAGGAAGTGCTGGAGAGCCCCGAGATCCAGGCGGATATGTGCAAGAACGTCTGCTCCATCGGCCGTCTGGGCAAGCCCGAGGACATCGCCTATGCCGCCACCTATCTGTGCTCCGACGAGGCGACCTGGGTCACCGGCGCCCACTTCGTCATCGACGGCGGCGCCTGCATGATGGGCTGATCGCATCCGAAGAAAACCGTTTTTCAAACCAGTTTCAGCAGCAGCGCCCGGCGCGATCGCGCCGGGCGCAAGTTGCGGCGATGCTGATGCGGTTCTGCCGGCAGTACGGCGCGTAACGATACCATAAAAGCCGCGAAGGATCCTTTCCTATTTCGTGGGGACGCAAAAAGCGCCGGCGCATCTGCGCCGGCGCTTTGCCGTTTTTGCGTTATTTCCCCTGCAATGCCTGCAGGGCTTTTTCATAGGCGGCCAGGGTCTTGTCGTCGAAGCAGACCATGGTCACATCCCGGACGCATTTGGCTGTTTCCAGGAAGGAAAGGATGGTCTCCAGGGCGATGGGGGCGGCCAGGTCCAGGGGGAAATGATAGACACCAGTGCTGATGGAGGGGAAGGCCACGCTGGCGCAGTCGTGCTCCTCGGCCAGGCGGAGGGAATTGTAGTAGCTGGCGCACAGGCGCTCGGCCTCGCCTCGGGTCCCGCCGTACCAGATGGGGCCGGGGGTGTGGATGACGTATTTCGCCGGCAGGCGGTAGCCCTTTGTGATCTTGGCTTCGCCGGTCTCGCAGCCGCCGAGGGTCTTGCATTCCTCCAGCAGTTCCGGCCCGGCGGCGCGGTGGATGGCCCCGTCAACGCCCCCGCCGCCCAGCAGCGTCCGGTTGGCGGCGTTGACGATGGCGTCCGTCGGATAGGTGGTGATATCGCCTTTTTCAATATGCAGCGGCATGGCGCGCCCTCCTTTGTTCTGTGTGTTTTTATCCCGCGCGTGTTTCGGTCCGCGCGGGCCGTTTTTTTTATGTCGCGGCCCCTTCGGGCAGGGGAAAGCGCCTTCCCAGCAGCACCCGGCCGAAGCAGGCCAGGGTCCGCCCCGAGGAGGGGGGCAGCACGATGTCGGCGTCGGCGCGCCGGCGGTTGAGGGAAAAGAGGTAGACCATGCCCAGGGCGTCCTTATAGTACTGCTTGCACACCGTGGCGCCGTCCACGCAGAAAATGCCCACGTCGCCGTCCTGCAGGGGCTGGCGGGCCACATAGACGATGGACCCGTCGGCGATGTGGGGCTCCATGGAATCGCCCTGGATGCGCACGGCGAACTGGGCGCCCTCCGGCGCGCCGACGTCGTCGATGAGCTCGTATTCCTCGCCGGGGATGGGGGAGGCATAGCCCGCGGCGGCGGGCGAAGCGAAGAGGGGGATCTGCCGCGCCGGGCGCGCCGGCTCCAGGGGGACGACCTTGGCGGGGCGGTCCTCCACCGCGTCCAGCAGGGCGGCCACCGCCTGCTTGCCCTTGGCGGGCAGGGACCGGTAGCGCCGGACGAGGCGCAGCTCCCCGGGGGAAAGGCTTTCGGACCCGGCGGCAAAGCTGTCCTGGAACAGGAAGTTCGGCTCCGCGTCCAGCGCGGCGAAGAGTTTGAGCAAAATTTCTTCCCGGGGCATACTCACGCCCGTTTCGTAATTGCCCACGGCCGACTTGCTGACGCCCAGCCGCGCCGCCAGCTCCGCCTGGGTCAGGCCCTTTGCCTCCCGCTGCTGGCGCAGCCGCTCCCGAAAACTCATGGACACCGCTCCTTTCCCTTTCTTTTTCTATTGTATCGGGGATCGGCGGCAAAGTCAATCGCGAGTACAAGTTTCTTGAAAATTCCTGTTGACAAAACCAGAACACTTGTGCTATTATGAACGTGCGGTCAAGAAACTTGGACAAGGGCGGGAGAGAAGTCAGGATCTCCGGCGGCGGGGGAAGAAGCGAGGAAATGAACCATCCCGCACGCGGTCGCGGGCGGGATGGCTGGTGGGTCATTTTAATTTGTTTTTGGCGGTGTTGATTGGGACGATCGGCAGCTTTTTCACTTCTGTGCGAGTATCCAATATCTGCCGATTGCCGCAATAGCCGCTTTCTCTCAAAAGTTCCGGTCAATATTCGCTTTTGCTGCACTCTTTGCGCGCTATTTGCAGTTTTGCGATAAAATCGGCGGTTCCGTGGCCATAAAAGGCCTCCCGGATATTGACACCCGCGCTGGTGCCGCTGCGCATCAACTGGTTTGTCAATATGGTCTCTTTTTATCCTGTTTGATCTGATTACAGGCTTTCAGGATCTGCAAGGCGAGTTCTTTTGACTTTGTCAATAGCGGACTGCTGACCGTGAGCACACGTTCCTTTTCCAAGGCTGCCGGCTGAAAAATGCTGATTGCCTTTTCCTGCTTACCGATTCCTTTCCAAAACCGAAAGGACGATTTGTAAGGCAGAAGGAAGCGTGAATAAGGAATAAATAAAGCCTCAAGAACTTTCGTCCTTGAGGCTTTGGTGGGGGAAGGTGGATTCGAACCACCGAAGGCGAAGCCAGCAGATTTACAGTCTGTCCCCTTTGGCCACTCGGGAATTCCCCCATATTCACATTTTGGAGCTGGTGGACGGACTTGAACCCCCGACCTGCTGATTACAAATCAGCTGCTCTACCAACTGAGCTACACCAGCGCATCCAACAGCATGAGTTAGTTTACCAGAGATGCATGCGCTTGTCAAGAAAATTTTTTGGTTTTTTCAAATTTTGCGCCTTCCGCGCCCTGCGGAAGGCCGGAAAGAGAGGGAGAGGGATGATCGATCGAAAATTCTGCCCGGCCGACCCCCAGCGGGCGGCCTGGGCTGCGCGCTGCGGCCTGTGCGGCCGGGAATTGTACGACGGCGATGCGTTTTACGCCGTCAACGGCCTTGCCGTGTGCGAGGAGTGCCTGCCGGCCTTTGCCCGGGAGGAATACCGCGCCTTCCGCGTTACCGGCCGGGAATGGAGGATGTCATGACGCTGCGGGAATTGTCCTATGAATACAAAGAGCACGCCGACATGCTGGCCGTGCGCATCCGCGCCCTGCGCCAGTGGGCCCGGGAAACGGAGGACGCCGAGCAGAAGGCCCGGCTGGAACGGCGCATCGCCGAGCTGCGGCCCCTGCTGCAGGAAGCACGGGAGCTGGCCGTGCTGACGCGCCATTATTACGACAGGAGGTATCACAGAAATGGGAAATACACGCTATAGTTATCGGGGGCCCTACAGCCGCCGCAACAATGAATTCGAGGGGGACATGGCGGTGTACATGCGCGCCGCCGCGCCGGACAACGACGAGACCATCGAGCGCCTGAAGCGCAACCTGCGCCTGGCCCGCCGCCAGGAACTGACGCCCCGCCAGGCCCAGATGCTCTACCTCTACTTTGATCGGGAGATGACCATGGAGCAGGTGGGGAAAAAGCTGGGTGTGACGAAATCCACGGTGTCGCGCACCATTTCCCGGGCCGAGCGCCGGCTGAAGCGCTGCCTGCGCTACGCGTTCTGAATCCTTTGTAAAGGGCTTTTTCGGCCGCCGGACGTTGCATCCGGCGGCCGCCTTTGTTATAATGGCCGTAAACTGGGGAGTTGTTTTCCCAAGACGAGCGGGAGGCGAGCGCCATGCTTTACAATACCGTGCAGCACCGCTGGACCAGGATCCTTCTGGCTGTGGCGGGCAGCTTTATCTATTCCGTGGGCATCAACTATTTCGTCACGCCGGCGGGGCTGTATTCCGGCGGCTTCCTCGGCGCCGGACAGATCATCCGCACGCTGCTGACGACGCATCTGGGCATTGATTTCGGCTTCGATATCGCCGGCGTGATTTACTTTGCCCTGAATATCCCTGTGTATCTGCTGGCTTTCCGCTCCATCTCGAGGCGCTTCGGGCTGAAATCGCTGCTCTGCACCGTGTGCAACACGCTCTTTTTGAGTATCCTGGTGCCTCCGGCGGAGCCGATCCTCTACGATGTGCTGGCGGCCTCCATCCTGGGCGGCATCATCGCCGGCGCAGGCATCGGCCTGATGCTTTACGACGGCGGCTCCTCCGGCGGAACGGACATTCTGGGCGTGTATCTGCTGAAAAAGTTCCCCGGCGTGTCCGTGGGCAAGGCCAACATGGCCTTCAACGTGACGCTGTACGCGATCTGCCTTTTGCTGTTCAACGTGCAGGTGGCCATTTACTCCATTATTTACGCGGTGTTCTCCGCTTTGATCGTGGACCGGCTGCACCAACAGAACATCGCCGTCATGGCCTGGGTGTTCACGAAAAAAACGGATGCGGAGCTGCGGGAGTATGTGACGCAGGAGCTCCGCCGGGGCGTGACCTATTGGGACGCCACCGGCGCCTATTCCGACAGCGAGACGAACGTTTTGTGCATCTGCCTTTCCAAGTACGAGCTGGAAGAGCTGCGCCATGCCCTGCACCGGATCGACCCCACCGCCTTCCTGGTGGTGGACGAAGGCGTCCGCATCCACGGGAATTACCACAAAGCCGTATAAAAGGAAAAGCCGAGTTAAAAACCTGGAGCGCCCCGCGGGGCGCTCCAGGTTTTTATCGGAAAGCGCGCAGCGGGGCGATCATGGTCAATGCGAAGGCCCCGAACAGGATGCCGACGATGCTGGCCAGGACCACCATGTTGCCCACGGACCGCGCTGCGCGCTTCGGCGCCGTGTCCCCGGCGGGAGATGCGAACGGCGCTGCCGCGTTTTCGCGGCAGCGCCGTTTGCTGCGGCTTGATCGCGCCGCCCCGGCGGGGGCTTTACCGCCGCTCCAGGTGGGAGTCGACGTAGGGCGTGCCGAGGACGGAGCAGAGGACGGCGCGGTAGGCCTCAAAGGTCACGCGCTCGTCTGTGGCCAAAAGTTCCATATCCGTGTCGTAGATGCGCATTTTGTCAATGGGTACGATGCCGTTGCGCAGATAGAAATTGCGCCGGCGGCGGCGCAGCTCTGCGTTGGGCGCGCCGGGCTCCTCGGGGTCCTCGATCTCCAGGCAGACGGGTTTTCCGGCGTAGCGCTCGCGGATGGCCTGGATCACGGCGGCGCCCAGGCCGCCGTTGCGCTTCTGGGGCAGGATGGAGAGAAAGCCGCCCAAAATCAGGTCCCGGCTGAGAAACATGATGAGAACGCCGCGAAAGCCTCCGTCGTCCACTGTCAGGATCTCGGCGCGGCCGGCTTTCTGCAGCCGCTCCAGTTGGCTCCAGGACTGGCGCTCCCGGGCGGGGAAGGAGCGGCGGTACAGGGCGCGGCCGGCGGGCCGCTCTTCATGTGTCATGCGATGCAGTTCCATAAAAGGTCCTCCTTTGCAGTCATACCGCTTTCTACCATAGCGGAAACGCCCGCCGCTGTCAACCGCCCGCAGCCTTTTTCCGCCCGGCGTACTTTTTTTGAAAAAATCGTGACAGGCGGGAAAAAACGTACTATAATAAAATTCTATCAGTCTATCCGCCGCCCGGCGGAGCAGACGCAGTGATCTGCCAGGGGAAAGGAGGCGCCGGCACCATGAAATTCCAGCGCTGGAACATGCATGAAAGCGACGAGCAGGCGGTGCAGCAGCTGGTGGACGCGGGCTACCCCTATCTTGTTTCCGCGGTGCTGGTCCCCCGGGGCGTGCGCACGGCGGAGGACGCCGCGGCAGTGCTGCGCCGGGAAACGCGCCTGACGCTGGACCCCATGGACATGAAAGACATGGACCGGGCCGTTTCCCGCATCCGCGCGGCCCTGGAGAAAGGCGAGACCATCGCCGTTTTCGGCGATTACGACGTGGACGGCATCACCGCCACCTGCCTGGTCACCGACGCGCTGCGCCGGGCCGGGGGCAAGTGCATCCACTATATCCCCCACCGCATCGACGACGGCTACGGCCTGAACTGCCCGGCACTGGAGAAGCTCCGCAGCGCGGGGGCCACCCTGGCCGTCACGGTGGACTGCGGCATCACCGGGGTGGAAGAGACGGCCTTCGCCGCCTCCATCGGTCTGGACATGGTGATCACCGACCATCACGAGTGCAAGGAGGAGCTGCCCCGGGCCGTGGCGGTGGTGAACCCCCACCGCAGCGACTGCCCCTACCCCTTCAAGAATCTGGCAGGCGTGGGCGTGGCGCTGAAGCTGGCTATGGCCCTGGCGGGGAAGGAAAAATACGACGAAGTCTTCCAGCGCTACTGCACCCTGGCCGCCATCGGCACCGTGGCCGATGTGATGAGCATGACCGGCGAAAACCGCACCATCGTCCGCTGCGGCCTGGCCCGGCTGCCGGAGGCGGACTGCGTGGGGCTCCACGCGCTGATGCGCGAGGCTGGTATGGACGGAAAGACCGTGTCCTCCACCGGCATCGGCTTTGTGCTGGCCCCCCGGATCAACGCGGCGGGCCGCATGGGTCAGGCGGACACGGCGGCGGAACTGTTTTTGACGAAGGACCCCGCCCGGGCCGAGGAGCTGGCCCGCGCCCTGTGCGCCCTGAACCGGGAGCGCCAGCAGGTGGAGCAGGAGATCTTCCAGGAGGCCGAAACGCGCATCGCCGCCCTGCCGGTGGAGGAGCGCGCCGCCCTGGTGCTGGAGAGCGACACCTGGCACCAGGGTGTGGTGGGTATCGTGGCCTCCCGCCTGAGCGAAAAATACGTCTGCCCCAGCTTTATGATCCACATGAACGGCGACGTGGGCAAGGGCTCCTGCCGCAGCTGGGGCGGCTTCAATCTCTTCGCGGCCCTGGAGGAATGCCAGGACCTGCTTCTGGGCTTCGGCGGCCACGAGCTGGCGGCGGGCTTCACCATCGCCCGGGAAAACATCCCGGCCTTCCGGCAGCGGATGAACGACTGCGCCCGGGCGTATTACGGCGAAAAGAAGCCTGTTTCCGTGCTGGAGATCGACGCGGTCATCAACCGCTGCAGCCTGCTGACGCTGGAAGATGTGGAGCGCCTTTCCGATCTGGAGCCCTACGGGGCGGACAACCCCAGGCCTGTGTTGTGCATCCGGGGGCTGACGGTGGAATCCCTGCAGAACGTGGGGCAGAACAAGCATTTGAAGCTGCGCTTCAGCAAGGGCTGCGGCGTGCATCTGGACGCCATCTTTTTCTCGGCCACGGCGGAGCGCTGCGGCGTGGCTCCCGGGGACCGGGTGGATGCGGCCTTTTATCTCAATATCAACGAATTCCGCTCCCGCTGCACCGTGCAGCTGCAGCTGCTGGACCTGCGCCCCTCCTGGGAGCCCAGCCTGCGGGAACGGGAGGATCTGAAAAAGATCGAGCGCTTTTTGGCCGGAGACGGCGTCACGCCCCAGGAGGCGGGCGCCATGCGCCCTGTGCGGGCCCAGTGCGCCGGCTGCTGGCGCTGGCTGGACCGGCGATTGCCGCCGGAGGGGGAGACGCTGGAAACGGCCTATCTGCCGCTGCTGCGGGAGCTGGAGCGCTGCGCCGGCGGCATGCACCCCTTCCTGTGCGCCGCCATGGCCCTGGAGGTGTTCCGGGAGCGGGGGCTGCTGGACATGGAGGAAGCGGGGGACGAGCGCATCCTGCGCCGCCGCCCCGTGAAAGAAAAAGTGGACCTGGAAGCGTCGGTATATCTCAGGACGCTGCGGGAAATCGAGCAAAACAGGAGGTGAGCTGCGCATGACAGCGGAAGAACTGGCCGGTATGGATCAGAAATACGAGGCGCTGGAGGCCTCCGTCCATTCCTACAACGGCAACGCGGACTTTGAGAAAATGCGCCGCGCCTATGAATATGCCCGGGAAAAGCACATCAACCAGCGGCGCAAGGACGGTTCACCCTATATCACCCACCCTCTGGCGGTGGCGCAGATCGTGGCGGATATGCACCTGGACAGCGAGTCCATCATGGCGGCCCTGCTCCACGACTGCATCGAGGACACCGACGCCACCCACGAGGAGATCGCAAAGCTCTTCTCCCCCGCGGTGGCCGAGTTGGTGGAGGGCGTGACCAAGCTGACACGGGTGCAGTATATCAGCAAGGAAGAGGAGCAGATGGAAAATCTGCGCAAGATGCTCCTGGCCATGAGCCGCGACATCCGGGTCATCCTGGTGAAGATCGCCGACCGGCTGCACAATATGCGCACCATGGATTATCAGACCGCGGAAAAGCAGAAGCAGAAGTCCCTGGAGACCATGGAGATCTACGCGCCCCTGGCCCATCGCCTCGGTATGCAGAAGGTCAAGTGGGAGCTGGAGGACCGGTCGCTGCAGTATCTCGACCCCGTGGGCTACCGGGACATCAACGACAAACTGGAAGCCAGCCGCGCCGAACACGAGGCCTTTATGGCCCATATCCAGAGCCAGATCGAGCAGCGCCTCCAGCAGATCGGCGTGCGCTACACGGCGGTCTACGGCCGCATCAAGCACACCTACAGCATCTACCGCAAAATGTACGCCCAGGGTAAGACCCTGGAGCAGATCTACGATCTGTTCGCCTTCCGCGTCATCGTGGAGACCATCCCGGACTGCTACAACGTGCTGGGTGTGATGCACGACCTCTACAAGCCCGTGCTGGGCCGGTTCAAGGACTATATCGGCACGCCCAAGCCCAATATGTACCAGTCCCTGCACACCACTGTCATCGGCGACGAGGGCATCCCCTTCGAAGTGCAGATCCGCACCGTGGAGATGCACGAGGTGGCCGAATACGGTATCGCCGCCCACTGGAAATACAAGCAGGGCGGCGCGGGGGCCGGCAGCGAAAAGACCTTTGAGTGGGTGCGCAAGCTCCTGGAAAACCAGGAGAGCTCTGATGCAGAGGAGTTCATCCACAATCTGAAGGTGGATATGTTCGCCGACGAGGTGTTCGTGTTCACCCCCAGCGGCGACGTGGTCAATCTGCCCGCCGGGGCGACGCCCATCGACTTTGCCTATTCCATCCATTCCGCGGTGGGCAACTCCATGGTGTCCTGCAAGGTGAACAACCGCATTGTCACCTTTGATTATCCCCTGCAGAACGGCGATATTGTGGAGGTGGTCACCTCCAAGGCGGCCCACGGCCCCAGCCGCGACTGGATGAAAATTGCCAAGAGCAGCGAGGCCCGCAACAAAATCCGTCAGTGGTTCAAGCGGGAAAAGCGGGAGGAGAACATCGCCCGGGGCAAGCTGAGCTTTGATGCGGAGCTCAAGCGCGCGGGCCTGACGCTTTCCGAGCTGACCAGCTGGGAAAACCTGGGCACGGTGCTCAAAAAAATGTCCTATCCCACCATCGACGATATGTACGCCGCCATCGGCTACGGCGGCCTTTCCACCCTGAAGGCCGTCAACCGCATCCGCGACGAGATGCTGCGGGAAAAGCGGGCCAGCCAGGCCGCCGCCAAGGCCGCGGAGATGGAGGAACAGGCCAGGAACGCCCCGGTGCAGCAGCCCAGCCAGCCCGTGGTGAAGCGCCACAGCGAAAACGGCGTTATCGTCGAGGGGCTGGACAACTGCCTGGTGAAATTTGCCAAGTGCTGTTCCCCGGTGCCCGGGGACCCCATCGTGGGCTTCATCACCCGGGGCTACGGCGTGTCCGTCCACCGGGCGGACTGCCCCAATGCCCGCCACAACAGCAAGGACCCGAAGGAGGCTGCCCGCTGGGTCAAAGTCACCTGGGGCAGCGACACCCGGGAGAGCTATCAGACCCAGCTGGAGATCGTGTCCAAGGACCGCGACGGGCTGGTGCTGGATATTTCCACCATGCTGTCCTCGGCCAAGGTGCGGGTGCTGTCCTTCTCCTCCCGGGGCATGCCCGACGGCTTCGCTATCACCTCCCTGGCCCTGGAAGTCACCGGTGCGGAGCAGCTGGACCTTTTGATGAAAAAACTCAAGGGCGTTTCCGGGGTCATGGATGTCAAGCGCCCCACGGGCTGAGAAATTACCATTGCAAAACTGCCGCACGCTTCTTTCGGTGCGGCAGTTTTTGCCCCTTCTGCGGCGCAGCAGGAGGAAATTCTACGCTGCGTAGGGCGGATTCTTCCGGGAGTGAGTGGACATTTGTCCCCGATTGGCGTATTCTGAAAGCAGAAACGGGGAAAGGGGGCGGCCGGCATGGATGCGGTGAAAATCGGGCAGTTTCTCTGCGCGCTGCGCAAAGAGCGCCGCTGGACGCAGCAGGAAGCTGCTGCACGCCTGGGCGTGACGGACAAGAGCATCAGCAAATGGGAAACGGCCCGGGGCCTGCCGGACATCACCGTTCTGCCCGCCCTGGCGCAGCTGTACGGCGTCACCGTGGACGAGCTGCTCGCCGGCGCGCGGCGCCCGGCGCCGGAGCAAAACGGCGCGGCGGCTGAACCGAATGGGCAGCGGGAAGGGCCGCCCGCTGGGGCACGCCGGGCCTTCCGCCTGTTTGCCCTCGCCTGCGCCGCAGAAGGAGCGGCGGTGGTCCTTTCCGGGATGCTTACGGCCCTGCTGAATGCCTATGGGGCCATGACGCCCCACCACGAGGAACTGGCGGCGCGCTATTTCGGCGACGCGGCCCTGGCGGCGGACTGGGACGCTTGGGGGCACGCCGCAGCAGCGTGGCAGGAAGGGCTGCAATCCCTCTCCGCGGGTCTTCTGCCCCTGGCGGCGGCTGCCGTGCTGGTGTATGCACTGCTGCGCCGCTTTCCGATGCGAACAGTTCTGGCGCGCACGCTGCCGCCCCTGGCGGCGGCTATGGGGCTGTCCTTTGCCCTGCTGCTCCCCCTTTGGCGCGCGCCGGAAGTGTTCCTGCTGACCTGGCCGAATCTGTATCTCTATTGGTTCCTGGCCCTGCGGGCGACGCTGGTGCTGTATGGAATCTATCTTGTGCTGTATCTTATTTTCAAAAGAACCAAAAAAGAAATTTGAACAGGATGTCTGTGCTCCATCCCGCGGCCATAGCGATGAAGGCGGCCGCGGGCTTTTTTTGCGGCGGAATAGAATCCGCTGCGTCCCTTTTCAAGATAAGTAGTGATGGATTAAACTCCGTCGGTTTCACTAAATAGTAGGCTTTAGCTTGCAAAAGGGCGGATTGTTGCATTCATTATGC
>CAJFFX010000018.1 GCA_904374485.1 Candidatus Pseudoscillospira falkowii
GGGGGAGCCAAGTGAAGAGTGAAAAGTGAATAGTGAATAATGAATAAGTGCCGCCGCTCCGCGGCGGCTAGGCGCCGGGCGGAGCCCGGCAAAAAAAGAAAGCGCCGCCGCCGCGGCGCAAAATCGCCCCAAAACAACATCATCCCCCGGCCATCCAGCGTGACCGGGGGATTACTGCTGATGTTCGTTGTTCAATGGACGATACCTTCGCTTTCTACAAAATCTATAACCAAATTGTTGATCCAGAATTGCGTGTCCTCGGAACGATTCCCGCTGTCTCTTCGTTTCTCTACAAACCGGTTTGCGCGCTTTTGAAAACTCTCCTGAGATTCCTGCTGCACAGATTGCTTATTGTAAGCTGGTTTGGAACTACGGATGCGAATGAAATAGTTTCGTTGGTCTGCACATTCTCGATGCTCCATTCTGCTGAATGAAGACTTTGCTTAGTAGATCTTTGGACTCACCCCTTTCCCTTGTTCTTTGTGTCTATAATATACTATAGTTTCCGGAGAATGTCAACCGATTTTGTGGAAAATGACCGACTCCCTTTTCCACAAATCGCACCCCCTGAATTTGGAAACGATCCACAAAATGTTCCCGTTTTACGTCGTCCCCTCGCCATTTTCTGCGAAATCCGATCAAAAACAGAACCTTTTTTCGCCCCCCGCAAAGTCGCGGCAAACGCTCCGCAGCACCCCTGCGGCTCTGCCGCAGAAAACGCCTCGCAGAGTTCCTGTGCCTCCCATATAAAAAGCACAAGGCCAGCCTCGCAGAGTTCCTGCGCCCGCAGGCGCAGGAAAAAATTCAAATCCGTCTTTTTCCAGGACATGCGCCTGGAAAAAGACACTGCTCATGAAATCTCCGCCGACAATTTCGAAGAAATTGAGGCGGAAATTTCATGCAGCCCCTCACAAAACGGCCCCGCCGTTTTGTGAAAAAAGAATACGCGGGAAAAAGGCTTTGCCTTTTTCCCGCGTAAGCGTCAGCTCAGGTGCGCCGCCTGCTCGATGGGCAGGGAGTAGAGGATCGCGTGGGCGGCGGCGTCGCCGCCGTGGACCCGGTCCACGCTCTCCATAATGGCGTTGCGCTCCCGCTGGCTGGCGGCGATGACGATGATCTCCCGCTCGCCGGCGAAGGTGGGGCCGCCGAAGTTGGCGTGGGCCTCATCCTTGAGGATGTGGCTGCGGATGACGGTGCCGCCCCGGGCGCCGGCGGCCTTGGCCGTGGCCATGACCGCGTCGGTATAGCCGTGATCCACGCAGATCAGGATCAGGCTCTGCTTGAGATTGATGGTGTGTTCCATAGCGTCCTCCTCTTCTGCTGCGGCGCCGCTGAGCAGCGCGCCGGCGACTTTGGCGCTGGCCGCCGTCAGCGGCATTACGCACATGATGCCCTTGGCCCGCACGCCGATGCCTGCCTGGTGGATCTCCCCCACCAGCCGGTCCACCGCCCCGCGGGGAGCGGGACTGATGAGAATGTCCCGCTCGGACGTGCCGATGCCCAAAATATCCAAAAGGTCTGAAGAAGCGGTGCCCTCGCCGGACACGCGGTAATGCAGCTCCAAACCGTGCTTTTCATAGGCCAGCGCCACCTTCTGCCCGGCGCCGCGCTCCACGATGGTGCACACCAGGCACAGGGGCGTTCGTTTTTTCTGCACGTTCACGATGCCGCCTCCTCTTCATAAGAATCGTCGTAATACAAAATGCCGCTGAGGGCGGGCTCGGCCTTGGCCTGCTGGGCGCGCTCCTTCCGGGCGCCGAGATAGCCCAGCATCTGAATGGTGATCAGGGGCATCATGGCCACCATGGCCACGATACCGAAGGCGTCGGTCATGATGTTGCCGCCCACGGCGCTGCATGCGCCCATGGCCAGCGGCAGCAGGAAGGTGGTGGTCATGGGACCGCTGGCCACACCGCCGGAGTCGAAGGCGATGTTCGTGTACAGGCTGGGGGTGATGAAGGTCAGGCCCAGGGCCACGATATAGCCGGGGATCAGCAGCACCATGATGTGGAAGCCCAGCAGGATGCGCAGCATGGCCAATCCCACGGAGCAGGCCACGCCGATGCTCAGCGCCGCCATGACGGAGCGCTTGGTGACAAAGCCGTTGGACACGTCCTCCACCTGCTTGGTGAGCACCTGCACCGCCGGCTCCGCCCGGACGATGAAGAAGCCCACCACCATGCCCACCAGCACCAGAAGCCAGGGGGCGAAGCCGCCCGCCAGGGCGCTGCCGATCATCTGGCCGGCAGGCATGAAGCCCACGTTCACGCCGGTGAGGAACAGCACCAGGCCGACGTAGGCGTAAACGAGGCCGATGGCCATCCGGCCCAGCTGGTGGGCTTTGAAGCGCCGGGTGAGCAGCTGGAACACCACGAACACGCCCACGATGGGCAGCACCGCCACCAGCACCTCCTCGGCATAGGCGGGCAGGGCAGCCAGAAATTCCCGGGCCGCGTCCTGGGTGGTCTGGATGTCGCCGATGTCGGCCATGGTATAGGCGCTGTCGGCGGGCTTGAAGAACACGCCCAGCAGCATCACCGCGATGATGGGGCCCACGCTGCTGAGGGACACGAAGCCGAAGCTGTCGGACCCGGAGTTTTTATCGTTTCGCATGGAGGCCATACCGATGCCCAGAGCCATGATGAAGGGCACGGTGATGGGCCCCGTGGTCACGCCGCCGGAATCGAAGGCCAGGGGCAGGAAGTTGCCCGGGGTGAAGCAGGCCAGGACGAACACCACCGCGTAGCACACCAGCAGCAGCCGGGACAGGGGGAACTGGAAGCGGATGCGCAGCAGCGCCGCCATCATGGCCACGCCCACGCCCACGGCCACGGCCAGGATCAGCGTCATATTGGGGATGCTGGGCAGCTGGTGGGCCAGGACCTGCAGATCCGGCTCGGCGATGGTGACCACCACGCCCACCACAAAGCAGACCAGAAGGGGCAGCAGCAGCCGCTTGTGCTTGGCCAGCTCCACGCCCACGCCCTCGCCCATGGGCAGCATGGAAATGTCCACGCCCAGGGTGAACAGGCCCATGCCGGCCACCAGCAGCACCGCGCCGAACAGAAACAGAATCAGCGCGCCGGGCAGCAGGGGGGCGGCGGTGATGCTCAGCACCAGCACGATGGCGGTGATGGGCAGCACCGAGGACAGGGATTCGTTGACTTTTTCTCGCAAGGCTCTCATGGCATTCCTCCTTCGGATCCGGGTGCAGGGGCAAAAAAGCCCATGCCGGCGGCATGGGCAAATCGTCCTTCCAATCATCAATCAATATCCATCATGCACATTGAATACAAATGTCTCAAACATACATCATACACATCAATCAACACAAAAGTGATTCGCCCCCCGGCGGCATCTTTTGCTGCACAACTGTTTTTCACAATCTCTTTATAAGAACAGTATAGCATATTTTGACGTAGATTCGCAAGCGTTTTTTGCGATTTCCACAAAAAACATGCACTCTTTTTCGTTGACGCTTTACTGTTGAAAATACTTGTATTTCCCGGCGATTTATGCCATCATATAGAAAAGAACGGAAAAGAAGCGGGAGCGGAAGGGGAGAGACCCTTGAAAAGATACAAATGTATTCTGTTTGCGGCGGCCCTGGCGGCGGCGTTGGGGTTGCTGCTGGCGGGCTGCGGCGCGCCGGCGGAAACGCCGGAGCCCTCCGGCGGCGGGGAAACGCCCGCCGTCGAAGGACCGGCGCCCCAGAGCGCGCCCACAGAGGAAGAGATCGCCGCGGCCCTGGCGGCGGATATGACGACGGAGGAAAAAGTGGGCCAGCTGTTTTTCGTGCGCTGTCCGGAAACGGGGGCCGCGGAGGACGTGGCCGCCTATCACCCGGGCGGCGTGCTGCTCTTCGGCCGGGATTTTGAAGGAAAGACCTACGGCCAGGTCCGCGCCGAGACCGACGGCCTCCAGGCCGCCGCGGAGATCCCGCTGCTCATCGGCGTGGACGAGGAGGGCGGCACCGTGGTGCGCGCCAGTTCCAACCGGCACCTGCGCGCGCAGAAATTCCCGTCGCCCCAGGCGCTGTACCGCGCCGGCGGCATGGAAGCCGTCGCGGCGGACGCGGCGGAGAAATCCTCATTTCTGCTGGGGCTGGGGATCAACGTGAACTTCGCCCCGGTGTGCGACGTGTCCACGGACAGCGGCGACTTTATCTACGACCGCGCCTTCGGCCAGGACGCCGCCGCCACGTCGGACTATGCGGAAACCGTCACCGCCGCCATGGACGCGGCGGGCATCGGCGCGGTGATGAAGCATTTTCCCGGCTACGGCGACAATGTGGATACCCACACCGGCATCGCCGTGGACCAGCGGCCCTACGAGACCTTTGAAACCTCGGACTTCCTGCCCTTCGCGGCGGGCATGACGTCGCCTACCGCCGCCGTGCTGGTGTCCCACAATATCGTCGTCAGCATGGACGAGACCCTTCCGGCCTCCCTGTCGCCGGAGGTCCACCGGGTGCTGAGGGAGGAGCTGGGCTTCACCGGCGTGGCCATGACGGACGATCTGGCCATGGACGCCCTGGCCCAGTATTCCGCCGACGGTTCCGCGGCGGTGCTGGCGGTGCAGGCCGGAAACGACATGATCGTGACCACGGATTATGAAAGCCAGATCCCCGCGGTGATCGCCGCCGTGGAGGACGGGCGCATCTCCGAAGAGCGGCTGGACGAAGCGGTGACGCGGGTGCTGGCCTGGAAGATCCGCCTGGGACTCATCGCGCCGGAGGGGGAGCCGTGACCTGGTGGGTCTATATCCTGCGCTGTGCCGACGGCACGCTCTACACCGGCGCTACCAACGATCTTGACCGCCGCCTGGCCGCCCACAACGCTGGCCGCGGCGCGAAATACACCCGCGCCCGGCGGCCCGTCGCCCTGGTCTACCGGGAGGCGGCGGCGGACAAAAGCGCCGCCCTGCAGCGGGAGGCCGCCCTCAAAAAGCTCGCCCGGGCGGCCAAGCTGCGCCTGATCGCCGGCGCAGAACGGGGCTGACGCTTCGGCCGGTCTGCCGCGGGAGGCCTTTTCGCGCCCGGCGGCCGCCGAAAGCGCAGGCGCAGGAGATTTTTTGGGAAAGGTTTGTATGTTTGCGCAAAGGGGGAACGATCCATGGATATGAAAAGCCTGAATTATTTTGTTCACGCCGCGGAGACGCTGAACTTCACCAAAGCCGCCAAGGAGTGCTACATCTCCCAGACGGCCATCAGCCTGTCCATCGCGAAGATGGAGGAGGAGCTGGGCTTTATGCTCTTCGACCGGAACAACCGCTCCATCCGCCTGACGCCCGCCGGCCGCGATTTTTACGAGTGGGCCTGCCGGACGCTGCACAGCTACGATCAGGCCGTCCAGTCCGGGCGCAACATCGCCAGCGGCCAGACCGGCCTGATCCGCATCGGATTCAGCAGCACCTTCGAGGGGCTGTGGTTCATCCCGTATATGCAGGAGTTCCGCAAGCGGTTTTCCGACGTGCACATGGAGCAGCGCATCATGGAGCCGGACATCCTGGTGGACGCCCTGCGCAATCGGGATATCGACGCCGTGGTGGCCCCGCCCTGTGAATATCTCGACGACAAGAACATCGCCGTCCAGCACCTGGCCCATTTTCCCATGATCCTGGTGATGAACAAGAAGCATCCCCTGGCCAAATACGACCAGGTGCCCACGGACACCCTGCACCAGCAGGTCGGCATCGTCCTGAACTATCAGAATGCGCCCAAGGGCGGCCGCCATTTCCTGGAGAGCTGCCAGCAGTACGGCGTCCATTTCAAGGAGCTGCGCCAGCTGGAGCGGCTGGAGGTGATCCTGCTGCACCTGATCGATTCCTTCGACGTGGCTTTTCTGCCGGCCATCGTGGCCAATTACCTCAACGATTTTCTCATCGCCCGGCCCCTGCGCGGCTGCGACATGCGCCTGACGTTTTCTTTCTGCTATCTCAAGAGCAGCCGCAACCCCTCGCTCCACGCCCTGGGAACGGAGCTGCAGCAGAAATACGCCATGCTGGATTGAGCCTGTCTGCCCTGTGCGGACAAAAATATACAGAAATGTACGCATAAAAATAAGGCCGAAAAAGCGCCCCGTTGCGGGGCGCTTTTTTCTGTTCCAAGAGGAAAGGGGAAGTTTTTGTCAATTCTGCACAAATAGTGCGGTGCTAAAGAGGGCATCGTTATTTAATTAACAATAAAAATCAAGTTTCCTTTTTTCTTGATTGAAAATTTTTATGATTTATTTTATTTGCAAAAGGAATGAATATTGAAATTTCTTCGCAAAAAATCATTTTCCGGATTTTTTGCCACATATTTTAAGAAAATTTGTGTGATTTTGTAGTGATTTTGAACTTTTTTGAAAAAGTTTTGCATCGTTTTGCAAAGGCGGGGCCGCGATGGTAAGGTGTGGGCAATGGCAGAGCGCTGCATCCGCGTTTCGCCCCCCGGGAAGGGCGCGCGGCGTCTTTTCTCCGAAACGCGCCGGCGCAGCGCCATGTCTGCCCGCGGTTTTCCCGCCGGCAGACGGCTAAAATGTGAGGAGGTTATTTTATGAGCAACGGCAATTCCACGGGTCGCGCATGGGCAGTCACCATATTCTTCACGCTGTTCATGGCTGTCATGACCTACAACCTGATCATCTTCCCCGCCTGCGCGGTGGATACGATGAACGTGTTCGGCGTCGGCCAGGCCGAGCTGACCACGCTGTCCTCCGTAACGTCGGTGGTCGGCGTGTTCGCCGGTATCCTGTTCGGCCGCATGCTGGACACCAAGAGCGTGCGCAAGAGCATTATGATCTTCCTGGCCATCGGCGTGGTCCTGTTCTTCGCCCGCGCATTCGTCACGGCGTATGTCCCCGTCATGGTGCTGACGTTCCTGGCATCCCTGAGCGTCGGTATCTGCCAGGTGGCCGGCCCCAAGGTCGTGGGCACCTGGTTCCCCGCTGAAAAAGTCGGCACGGCCACGTCCTTCCTGACGGCCGGCGCCGGTATCGGCTCCGCCGGCGGTTTCGCCCTGGGCGCGATCCTCGGCATCCACAACGGCCTTCTGAGCGTGGGCATCGCTTACCTGGTCCTGCTGGTCTTCTGGATCGCCGTCGGCGACGAGGGCCCCTACAAGGTGGTCATTCCCCCCGAAGCGGTGGAAGCCAGCAAGAAGGGCGCCAGCAAAGTCTATTCCAGCCCCAGCCTGTGGATGATCATCATCGCCTACAGTATGGCCGTCACCAGCTCCCTGCTGATCAACTCCTACATGATCAACGCCTTCGTAAGCAAGGGCCTGGATCCCGCGGGCGCGTCCGCCATGGGCACGCTGCTGAACCTGTGCCTGATGGCCGGCGGCTTCATTATGACCGCCATCCTCGGCGTGACCAAGCGCTTCAATATCCTTGTGACGATCGCCATGCTCGGCGGCGCCATCTTCGTGCTGGCCGGCTGGTTCCTGCCGGTGAGCTCCATCACATTCGTGCTGGTGGCTCTGGGCGGCCTGTTCTTCGGCGGCAGCCTGGGTCTGTGCGTGGGCCGCGTGCCGCTGCTCCCCATGACCGGCCAGTTTGGTCCTGAAAACATCGGCAGCGCCATGGGCTTCACCGAGACCATCAAGGGTGTCATCAGCTTCCTGATGCCCATCGTCGTGGCCAACGTGCTGGGCACCAACTTCAACGCGATCTTCATCGTCTTCGCCGTCTGCTGCGCCATCACCATCGTCTGCGGCGCCTTCCTGGTGCCGGAGCTGGGCGAAAAGGGCAAGCTGTTCCAGCAGCAGGCCGCCAAGAAGTAAGGCATCCGTTCGTTATCCCTGAATCCCGCGGCGGGATCACACAGATAGAAAAAACATCATTTTGCAGAAGGAGTGTATTTGTTATGATCGACATGCTGAAAGACCAGGTTGCAATCGTTACCGGCGGCGGTTCCGGTATGGGTGAAGCCACTGCCAAGCTGTATGCCAAGGAAGGCGCCAAGGTCGTCATCGCCGACCTGAACCCCGTCAAGGCTCAGAAGGTCGTCGACGACATCACCGCTGAGGGCGGCGTGGCCCGCTTCTATCAGCCCATGGACGTCTCCGACAAGGCCCAGGTGGAAGCCATCGTCCAGAAGACCATCGACGAGTTCGGCCGCATCGACATCCTGGCTGCCTACGCCGGCGGCACCTTCGACGGCAACCCCAACATGACCCAGCAGCAGGTCCTGGAGAAGACCACTGCCGTCAACCAGTGGGGCATGTATTACACCTGCTTCGCCGTGGTTCCCCAGATGAAGAAGCAGAAGAGCGGCAAGATCATCATCTGCTCCTCCAACGGCGCCTTCAACCCCACCGCCCCCGCCTATGAGTATCACATGGCCAAGGGCGCCTGTGAGTCCCTGACCGTCAACCTGGCCATGGATCTGGCCAAGTTCGGCATCCGCGTCAACTGCGTCAAGCCCGGCCCCATCGTCACCGCTTTCTGGGATGAGCTGATGGAAGCCGGCGCCGCCCGCGACGCCATGCTCAAGGGCATTGCCGACATCGAAGTGCCTCTGGGCCGCACCGGCGTTGCCGACGATATCGCCGGCCCCGCCCTGTTCCTGGCTTCCGACCTGTCCTCCTACATCACGGGCCTGTGCCTGTATGTCGGCGGCGGCATGGGCTATGTCTATGCCTACGGCCAGTCCTCCATCGCCCACGCGGGCGTCGGTCGCGCCGACCTGTAAGGGCCGCGGCAAACCCCCATCAAACCAACCTTTGCCCGCAGGCCGGGATGCGCGTCCCGCATCCCGGCCTGCGCGGCCCGCGGCGATCGCGCCGACCTTCGGCGCGGCGCCTGAGAACCCCATTGTGATACAATGAAAAATACCCTGCTCTTTTCCGCCGGCTATTTCGCGCCGCGGCAGTCCGGAGTGGGCTGGGGGGCCGTTCCGGGCCGCGCGCATCCGCGCGGCGGGCGGGAGAGACAGGTTTACATGATCTGCGCCGCAGAGGCGCGCCTTTGCCGGTGGATCGTTATACGGATGATTTGTGTTTTACAGGAGGTATTATCATGGAGCATAAAGAAATCAACTTTGGCAAGCGACTGGGCCTGGGCTGCCTGCGCCTTCCGCTTCTGGACCCGAACGACCAGATGTCCATCGACTATGAAACGCTGAAAAAAGAGATCGACATCCTGCAGGCCGGCGGCTTCAACTATTATGACACCGCCTATATCTATCACGGCGAGCTGGCCGAGGGCGCCCTGGGCGACTGCCTGGTGGACCGCTATCCCAGAGATTCCTTCCTGCTGTCCACCAAAATGCCCATCAAGTTTATGAAGTCCGCCGCGGATATGGAGCCCATCTTCCAGGAGCAGCTGCGCCGCTGCCATGTGGATTACTTCGATTTCTATCTGATCCACAGCATCGGCAAGGAGACCTATGAAAACTGCAAGAAGTGGGGCGTTTTCGACTTCCTCAAGCAGAAGCGCGCCGAGGGCAAGTTCCGCCAGTTCGGCGTATCCCTCCACGACTCCCCCGAGTTCCTGGACATGATCCTCACCGAGCATCCCGAGATCGACTTCGTCACCGCCCAGCTGAACTATGTGGACTGGACCAACCCCGCCGTCCGCTCTAAAGAAGTCTACGAGGTCTGCTGCAAGCACGGCAAGCCCGTCGTGATCATGGAAGGCCTCAAGGGCGGCACCCTGGTCAACATCCCCGAAAAGGCCAAAAAGCTGATGAAGGACTACAATCCCGACGCCTCCATCGCCTCCTGGGCGTTCCGCTTCCTGCTGAGCCTGCCCAACGTGCGCGTGGTGTCCATCGGCATGCCCAAGCTGGAGTTCCTGGAGGACAACATCAAGACCTTCAACGACTTCAAGCCCCTCAACGACGAAGAGTATGAGATCCTCAACAAGGTCGTCGACATCATCAACGAGGATACCGCCATCCCCTGCACCTACTGCCGCTACTGCGTGCCCAAGTGCCCCAAGAAGATCGATATCCCCGACTACTTTGCGCTGTACAACGACCTGAACCGCCTGCGCAACGCCGATCCCACGGCGCCCCAGACCCAGACCTTCTATTATCTGAACTACATCGAGCAGGGCAACGGCCCCGCCTCCGCCTGCATCGGCTGCAAGAAGTGCGAAAAGGTCTGCCCGCAGCACCTGACCATCATCGATTATCTGAAGAAATACGTGGTGGCCGAAATCGAAGCCTACAATCCCGAGGCCAACATCGCGGCCATGAAGGATAAGCACAAGAACGATCCGAAGTAAGCGTGCCTTGCGGCGGGAAACGGAATATGGTATAGTTTTGCGGGGAGCGTTTCTTGCGCTCCCCGCAAAAAGCATCAAATCCAATTTTTGTAAAAGCGGCTGCCGCGCCCGCGGCAGAAAAGGAGAACCGAGCACTATGGATACCATGGAAATTCTCAATGCGGTGAAGGAAGGGCGCATGACGCCGGAGCAGGCGGAGCTGAAGCTGCGCACCCAGCCCTACGAGGACCTGGGCTTTGTGAAGATCGACCATCACCGCGCCCTGCGCCAGGGCATGCAGGAAGTGATCTACGGCGCGTCCAAAACGCCCGAGCAGATCCTGGGGATCTGCCAGGCCATGGATCACAAGGGCGACAACAACATCCTCATCACCCGCATGAAGCCCGAGGCGGCGGAATTGCTGCAGCAGCACATGGACCTGTTTTACGATCCCCTTTCCCGGGTGGGCATCGTGAACCGTTCTTTTAAGGACACCGGCGACGGCGTGATCGCCGTGGTGTCCGGCGGCACCAGCGACCAGCCCGTCTGCGAGGAGGCCGCCCTGACGGCGGAGGTCTTCGGCAACCGGGTGGAGCGCATTTACGACGTGGGCGTGGCGGGCCTGCACCGGCTGCTGTCCCGGCTGGACGACGTGATGTCCGCCAACGTCATCATCGCCGTGGCCGGCATGGAAGGGGCCCTCGTCAGCGTGGTGGGCGGCCTCGTCAGCGCCCCGGTGGTGGCCGTGCCCACCAGCGTGGGCTACGGCGCGAACTTCGGCGGCGTGTCCGCCCTGCTGAACATGCTCAACAGCTGCGCCAGCGGCGTGGGCGTGGTCAATATCGACAACGGCTTCGGCGCGGCGGTGCTGGCCAGCCGCATCAACCATATGGGAGGGCATAAAAAGGCATGAAAGTTCTGTATCTGCAATGCGCCATGGGCGCCGCCGGCGACATGCTGACCGCCGCCCTTTCCGAGCTGCTGCCCGCGCCCGATGCCATCGTGGCGCGCATGAACGGCCTGGGCCTGCCCGGCGTCAAGGTGGAGCGGGAATATAAGACCTCCGCCGGCGTGCGGGGCGCCCATATGCACGTCTACATCCACGGCGAGGAAGAGGAAAGCTGCGATGTCCCCGGCGGCGATGTACACCGCACCGACGCGGGCCACGCGCATCCCCACGACCATGTCCATGACCACGAACACGAACATGAGCATGAGCACAAACATGAGCACGAACATGAGCATGAACACGAGCATCATCATGACTATGACCAGCCCCACGACCACGATCACGGCCACGATCATGACCATCATCACGACCACGATCACGGCCACGGCCATCACCATCACCACAGTTCCATGGCCGATATCCGCGCCATGGTGGAGGCCATGCCCGTCAAGGACAAGGTGAAGGAGGATGTGCTGGCGGTCTATCAGATCATCGCCGAAGCCGAAAGCGCCGTCCACGGCGCTTCCGTGGACGAGATCCACTTCCACGAGGTGGGGACGATGGACGCCGTCGCCGACGTCACCGCCGTGTGCCTGCTGCTGGATGAGATCGGTGCGGACCGCATCGTCTGCAGTCCCGTCCATGTGGGCAGCGGCATGGTGCGCTGCGCCCACGGCGTGCTCCCGGTGCCCGCCCCGGCCACGGCCCTGATCCTCCAGGGCATCCCCTGCTACAGCGGGTCCATCGAGGGCGAGCTGTGTACCCCCACCGGCGCGGCCCTGCTCAAGCATTTTGCCGATTCCTTCGGCCCCATGCCCACCATGCGCGTGGAGAAGATCGGCACGGGCCTGGGCACCAAGGAATTCCCGGCGGCCAACATGCTCCGGGCCTTCCTGGGCGAGACGGAAACGGAAGAGGAGGGCATCGAGCAGCTCTCCTGTAATCTCGACGACTGCACCGGCGAAGAGATCGGCTACGCCTTTGAGCAGCTGCTGGCCGCCGGCGCTCTGGACGTGTTTACCACGCCCATCCAGATGAAAAAATCCCGCCCGGCGACGCTGCTGACCGTCCTGTGCCGGACTGCCGACGCCCCGGCCCTGACGGAACTGCTGCTGCGCCACACCACCACCCTGGGGGTGCGCCGCCAGCACTGCGCCCGCACCGCCCTGGCCCGCCGCATCGAAACGCGGGAGACGAAGTTCGGCCCCGTGCGCTTCAAGATCGCCGAGGGCGGCGGCGTCACGCGCTGCAAGCCGGAGTTTGAGGACGTGGCCCGCATCGCCCGGGAGCACGACCTGACCTACCGGGAAGTGCTGGCGCAGCTGTAAGGCGCCCGCGGAAAGAAAGGAGCGCTTTGCCAATGGAAACGCAGACCCTGGAAGAAAAATATGCGCGGCTGCAGGAGATCCTGCGGTCGCTGGGCCGCGTGGCCGTGGCCTTTTCCAGCGGCGTGGACTCCACGCTGCTGCTCAAGGCCGCCCACGACGCCCTGGGAGAGAACGCCGCGGCCCTGACGGCCCGGTCGGCCATCTTCCCCCGGCGGGAGAGCGAGGAGAGCCTGGACTTCTGCCGCGCCGAGGGCATCCGCCAGATCGTCGTCCCCGTGGACGAGCTGCAAGTGGAGGGCTTCCGGGAAAACCCGCCCGACCGCTGCTATTTGTGCAAGCGGGCGCTGTTCGCCGCCTTCTGCCGCATCGCCGCCGAACAGGATCTGGGCACGGTGGCAGAGGGCTCCAATGTGGACGACTGCGGCGACTACCGCCCCGGCATGCGGGCCATCGCCGAGCTGGAGATCCGCAGCCCCCTGCGCGAAGCGGGGCTGACGAAGGCGGAGATCCGGGAGCTGTCCCGGCGGCTGGACCTGCCTACCTGGGACAAGCCCTCCTTCGCCTGCCTCGCTTCCCGCTTTGCCTACGGCGAGGAGATCACAGAAGAAAAGCTCGCCATGGTGGAACGGGCCGAGGCGTATCTCATGGGCCTGGGCTTTCGCCAGATGCGCGTGCGCATCCACGGGCGGCTGGCCCGCGTCGAGGTGCTGCCGGAGGACATGGACCGCTTCCTGGACCCGGCCCTGCGCGCCGCGGCCGCCGCGGCCCTGCGGGAGATGGGCTTCCTTTATGTCACGCTGGATCTGCAGGGCTACCGCATGGGGAGCATGAACGAGGCGCTATAAATAATACGGGAAAAGGCGAAGCCTTTTCCCGTAAGCATACAAATAGAAAAGGGCGGCGCTGCCTGTTGGCAGCGCCGCCCTTTTTCGGGAGCCTCGCAGAGTTTGCGCCTGTAGGCGCAAATAAAATGAAAACGTTTTTTCCGGCGACATGCGCGTCGGAAAAAACACTTCTCGGTCTGCAAGTGTGGGGTTTGGCCGCGTTCAGCGGACAAAATCCCGCGCGCCGCAGGCCGTATAAAATCTAAATCTAAAACGGCTTTGCCGTTTTAGATTTAGATGTAGACTCTGTCCATGGTGTCTACGGGCATTTCCGTTTCTGCGCCGGGCTTTTTGACCAGGCGGAGCACGCCGCCGGGGCACTGGCTGACGCAGACGCCGCAGCCCACGCATTGGCCGCCGCGGACCTGGACCGCGCCGTGTTCAAAATACACCGCGCCCATGGGGCAGAGCGTTTCGCATTTGCCGCAGGCGACGCATTTTTCCCGGCGGACGGGATCGGCCTCGAACCGGGCGGGGCCGCAGACGATATCCTCATAGCGCTGCAGCGTGCGCAGGCACAGGCAACAGCAGCTGCAGCAGTTGCACAGGGCCAGGGGGTGCTCGGCGTTGCTGATGACCTGGACGAGGCCCATGTCCCGGCAGCGGCGGACGATCTCCAGCAGTTCCTCCATCGTCACCTCGCGGCCCGCGCCGGAGGAGATGACGGCCTCCGCCGCCTGGTCAAAGGTGACGCAGACGTCCTCGATGGGGAAATCGCAGCGGCGGGCGTGCTTGTTTTCTTCGATGGTGCGGCAGACGCAGGGCATCACCGCGAAGCGGCGGCAGCGGCGGAGCATGGCCGTCAGCCGGTCCATGTCCAGCACCTCCCGGCCGTCGGGGATGGCGAGGTCCATGGGGATGCGGCCGTGGCGCGTCTCGCCGGTGAGGGCGCCCTCGTGGGGGATGACGCGGTGCTCCGTATAGGGCCGGCGCAGGCGGGCGCTGTCGCCCTGCATCAGGTCCTCCCAGTAATGGGCCACGGCATCGGCCAGCTTGCTGCCGTCGGGGTGGCTCGTCCAATAGACGATCACGTCCAGAAGATAGGTGCAGAGATAGCCGTTTTCGCCCGTTTTCGTGGGCGTGGGGTAGAGGAAGCCCTTTTCCGCCAGGGCGGCGGACAGGGCCTCGGCCTGATCCTGCAGGTCCGCGGGCAGATCGGCGCGGATCTGGGCGGGGGTCTTTGCCGCCGCGTCGATGGTGTATTCGGGGTAGGCGCACCAGACGGCGGCCTCCTCCGCGCTGAGTTTTTCCTCCAGGGCGGCCAGGAATTCCCCGCCGTTGCGGGGATCGTTGTAGGGGGCGAAGAGGCGCTCCAGCATCCGCCGGTGGGGCGGCAGGCCGGCGCAGCCCCTGCGGGCCTCGTATTGACGGACATAGTGTTCCAGAGAGGGGTAGAGGTGTTCCAGCATGCAGGTCCCTTCCTTTCCCGGCGCCGCCGGCGGTTTGATCGACTTCAGTATACCGCGATCCCGCCCGGCGCACAAGGGCGGATCTTGTGGAAAAAAATTGCACTTTTTCGACATCCTGGCCCCGATTCCCGGTATGTGCCGGTTTTTTTCAAGATTTACCTATCAATGTTGCAATAAAAACAGCGCGTTATGTGGTATGATGCAAATGTAAAAATGGCTCTGTCCGCGGATTTGCCCGCCGCGGCCTGTAAAAACCAGCCGATATGAATTCGGATGAATCAGAAGAAAGGAAGTGGCACGCACATGTATTGTGTCCGCAATGTAACCAGCGATTTGTACTGGGTCGGCGCCAATGACCGCCGCCTGGCCCTGTTCGAGGGCGTCTACAAGATCCCCAAGGGCGTTTCCTACAACTCCTATGTCCTGCTGGACGACAAGACCGTCGTGTTCGACACGGTGGACGCCTCCGCCTCCCGCCAGTATCTGGAGAACGTGGCCCACGTGCTCGGCGGCCGCAAGCTGGACTATGTCATCGTGCAGCACATGGAGATGGACCACGCCGCCACCCTGGCGGAGCTGGTGCTGCGCTATCCCGACGTGACCATCGTCTGCAACGAGAAGGTCGCCGAAATGATGGAGCAGTTCTTTGACTTCAACGTCCGCAGCCGCCTGCACCTGGTCAACGAGGGCGACACCCTCTGCACCGGCCGCCACACCTTCACCTTCGTGGCCGCCCCCATGGTCCACTGGCCCGAGGTCATGGTCACCTACGACGTGGGCGAGAAGATCCTCTTCTCCGCCGACGCTTTCGGCACCTTCGGCGCCCTGAACGGCGCGCTGTTTGCCGACGAGGTGGACTTCTTCCACGATTACATCGACGAGGCCCGCCGCTACTACACCAACATCGTGGGCAAATACGGGCCCCAGGTCCAGGCCGTCCTGAAGAAGGCCGCCACCATCGAGATCAAGATGGTCTGCCCGCTCCACGGCTTCGTCTGGCGCAAGAAATTCAACCAGTTCCTGGAGAAGTACATCCAGTGGGCCACCTACACCCCCGAGGAGAACGGCGTCGTCATCGCCTACGCCTCCGTGTACGGCAACACCGCCAACGCCGCCGACATCCTGGCCGCCAAGCTGCGCGACCTGGGCGTCAAGACTGAGGTGTACGACGCTTCCTACACCCCCGCCGACGAGATCCTGGCTGCCGCCTTCCGCTACAGCCACCTGGTCTTCGCCTCCACCACCTATAATGCCGGCATCTACATCGCCATGGAGAACCTGCTGCACGATATCGTGAACCACAACCTGCAGGACCGCACCGTGGCCCTCATCGAGAACGGCTCCTGGGCCCCGGCCTCCGGCGGCCTGATGCGCGAGCTGCTCTCCCAGCTGCCTGGCACCAAGTTCATTGACCAGTCCGTCACCATCCGCTCCGCCGTGAAGGAGCGCCAGGAGGCGGAACTGAGCGATCTGGCCGCCGCCATCGCCGCCACCATCCCCGGCTGCCAGGCCACCGCGGCCAAGAAGCAGGATGCCGAGAGCGTTCTGCGCATCAGCCCCGCGGAGATGGCCGCCGGCAGCGCCGGCGCCGAGGTGGACCCCAACGCCCTGTTCAAATTCTCTTACGGCCTGTTCGTGCTGACCGCCAAGGACGGCGCGAAGGACAACGGCTGCATCATCAACACCGCCGCCCAGCTGACCGACACGCCCAAGCGCATCACCATCGCCGTGAACAAGGCCAACTACACCCACGACATGATCCTCAAGACCGGCGTGTTCAACGTGTCCGTCCTCAGCGAGGATGTGGGCATGGCCACCTTCCAGCGCTTCGGCTTCCAGAGCGGCCGCGACGCCGACAAGTTCGCCGGCTGCGAGGGCCTGCAGCGCAGCGCCAACGGCCTGTATTACATCACCGAGGGCGCCAACGCCGTGCTCTCCGGCAAAGTGATCCAGACGGTGGACTGCGGCACCCATACCCTGTTCATCGCCGACGTGACCGAGGCCAAGATCCTGTCCAAGGAGCCCTCCGTCACCTATGCCTATTACTTCGCCCACATCAAGCCCAAGCCCCTGCCCGCCGCCATGAGCGACGCGCCCAAGAAGGGCTGGATCTGCAAGATCTGCGGCTATGTCTACGAGGGCGAAGACCTGCCCGCCGACTTTATCTGCCCCATCTGCAAGCACGGCGTGGCAGACTTTGAAAAGCTGGGCTGAGCCTTTTCGGCCCGCGCCGGCGGCAGCCGCCGCCGGCGCGGGAGAAGAAAAGCCCGGCGCCGTCCCTCGTCCCGATCCGTGAAGCCCTGCCCTGAGCGCTGTGCATGGAAGGAAAGGGGGGAAAACTGCAGTTTCCGCACAGATCTCCCGGCAGAAATCATAGTTGGCGTGCCGCCCAAAGTGGGGGGCGGTGCGTTGTGACAGATCGAAAGTAAAGGAGAATGAGCATGGATAATAAGAAGTTTTGCACTTGCGACAATACCGAATGCGTGAACAATCCCTGCAACCAGAGCGAAGGCTGCAACGCCTGCGTGGCGACCAACCTGGAATGCAACGCCATCCCGCGCTGCTTCTTCCATAAACTGGGTTTCAAATCCGACGAGATCAATACCTGGACCTTTGAGGAATTCTCCATGAAGGTCACGGAGAAGAGCCTGAAGGACAAGGGCCTGGCATAAAAAAGAACGCGCTCCCGAGGGAGCGCGTTCTTTTTTATGCCGCCGCGGAGCGGCACGTATTCATTCTTTATTCTTTATTCTTTATTCTTCATTCGCTTCCAGGGCGAAAGTTCGGAACCTTGTCCGTTATGTCCTCATTTCTTTTTCTCCCTGCAGGAGAAAAAGAGGAGGGGGTGCATCTCGGACAAGACGGCAAGTCAATGTCCTGCAGACAAGAAAAAAGCCAATAGTGAACAGGGAAGAAGTGCCGCCCTGCCGGGCGGCAAAAAGCCCGCCCCGCGGTCTGCGGGACGGGCTGTACGCTGCCTTTTTGCGCGGCAATCAGAAGAACTTGCTGATGCCGTCGGTGGCCAGGGCCTGGTCGGCGCTGATGGTGACGACGAACTTGATGTTGTGCTGTTCGGAGAACTTGTCCAGCCAGGTGAGGAACTTCTCCACCTCGGGCGTGATGTCGCTGGGGACGATCTTGCACAGGGAATCGATGAAGATCTGGGAAATGTCGTAGTTGCCGGCGTACAGGCCGCAGACAAAGCCCTTCAGCGCATCGAAGGAATCAATGGAATAATCGCTGGCTTCCACCAGGCGGATGCTGTTGTGAATATCGTAGGTCAGCTTGGCGCCGCGCTCGATGCACACCACGCTGCCCGCTTCGGTCTTGGCGGCTTCATTGATCAGCTCGATCATCTGCTTGGTCTTGCCGGTACCCTTGACGCCCATAATCACTCTTACCATAATGATCAACTCCTTATGAATAATATAAATGGAGAGTATCTCTTTTGTGCATTTAGCATACCATACTTTGGGGAAAATGACAACCAGAAATATGGGATTCTGCTGGGATTCTTTATTTGCCCAGCTTGGCCAAAAGCGCGTCTCTCATATCTTCGTAACCGGGTTTGCCCAGGAGGGCGAACATGTTTTTCTTGTAGGATTCCACGCCGGGCTGGTTGAAGGGGTTGACGCCCAGCAGGTAACCCGACAGGCCGCAGGCGTATTCAAAGAAATAGATCAGCGCGCCCATGTTTTCGGCGGTGTTGGGGCCGGTATGGACGATCAGATTGGGCACGCCGCCCTCCACATGGGCCAGCAGGGTGCCGTCCATGGCCTGCTCGTTGACAAAGGCCATGTCGCGGCCCGCCAGGAAGTTCAGCCCGTCGCCGTCAGCTTCGTCGAAGGGGACGGTGACGGCGTGCAGGGGCTTTTCAAAGCGCACCACGGTCTCGAACATCAGCCGCTCGCCCTGCTGGATGTACTGGCCCATGGAGTGCAGGTCCGCGGTGAATTCCACGCTGGCGGGGAAGAGGCCCTTGCCCTCCTTGCCCTCACTCTCGCCGTAAAGCTGCTTCCACCACTCGGCCATGAAGCGGAAGGAGGGCTCGTAGGCCGCCAGGATCTCGATTTTCTTGCCGCTGTCGTACAGGGCGCTGCGCGCTGCGGCATACTGCCAGGCGGGGCAGTCCGCGCCGCCTTTGGCGCACAGGGCCATCATGTCCGCCGCGCCGGCCATCAGCGCGTCGATGTCCACGCCGCACACGGCGATGGGCAAAAGGCCCACGGCGGTGAGCACGCTGTAGCGCCCGCCCACGTCGTCGGGCACCACGAAAGTCTCGTACCCCTCGGCGTCGGCCAGGGATTTCAGCACGCCGCGCTGCTTGTCGGTGGTGGCGTAGATGCGTTCCCGGGCGCCTTCCTTGCCGTATTTTTTCTCGCACAGCTCCTTGAAGAAGCGGAAGGCGATGGCCGGTTCCGTGGTGGTGCCGGATTTGGAGATGACGTTGATGGAGAAATCCTGGTCGCCGATGAGTTCCACGATCTCGTGCAGCGCGTCGCTGCTGAGGGTGTTGCCGGCGAAATAGAGGTTGGGCGTGTCTTTTTTCTTCTGGTTGTAGTTGGGCGAGCACAGGGCCTCGATAACGCCCCGGGCGCCGAGATAGGACCCGCCGATGCCGATGACCACCAGGGCGCTGGACTGGTCCTGGATCTTTTTGGCCGCGGTCTTGATGCGGACGAATTCCGCTTTGTCGTAATCCCTGGGCAGATGGACCCAGCCCACGAAGTCATTGCCCGCGCCGGTGGCATCCTGCAGCCAGGCCTGGGCCTGCTCCAGGGCGGCGGCGCGCCCGGCGAGATAGTCCTCCGGAACGAAGGGCAGAATATTGTTTGCGTTGACTTGGATCATAGTCGTTGACCTCCCCCGCAGCCCGCCAGAGGGCCGCTGATTCTTATACATTTGAGTGTATCATAGGCGGGGGCAAAGTCAAGGGAAAATCCGCAGAAAACCAGTAAATTCAGCTAACAAACAGAGAGCTGCGCAGTATTTTTTGTGCAATTTCCCAATAAGTGAGGCGTTCCACGGTCTCGCCGGCCACCAAAGGCAGGGTGGCCAGGACCTCGCCGCCGCTGGTGACGGTCAGCGTGCCCAGCTGCTGGCCCCGCCGGACGGGGGCGGAAACGGCGCTCTCCAGGGAGATATCCTTTTCCGCGCCAGCGGCCTGGGTCTTGGATACCAGAATGTGCGCCCCCTCGGCGTACACGGGCTGGACGCGGTCCTTTTCGCCCATGGCGACGGGGATGGTGGGCAGGACCTCGTCGGGGCCGGCGGCCAGGAGGGTGTAGTTGGCAAAGCCGTAGGTGAGCAGGGTCTCCGCCGCCGCGAAGCGCTCGTCGGAGCTGGGAGCTTTCATCACGGCGGCGATGAGTTCCATGCCCTCCCGCTCCGCCGTGGCGGAAAGACAGTAGAGGGCCTCGTCGGTAGAGCCGGTTTTCAGGCCCGTGGCGCCCTTGTAGCGATGGATGAGCTTGTTGGTGTTGGCCAGCTGGAATTCCCCGCCCCGCAGGGAGTCCATCCAGATGGCAGTGAAGCGGCGGATGTCCGGGTGATCCAGGATCAGCGCCCGGGACATGAGGGCGATGTCGTAGGCCGAGGTAAGGTGGCCCTCGGCGGGCAGGCCCGTGCAGTTGCAGAAATGGGTGTCCTCCATGCCCAGCTCTGCCGCCCGCTCGTTCATCCGCGCCACGAAGGCTTCTTCGCTGCCGGCCACCCCCTCGGCCAGGCACACGGCGGCGTCGTTGCCCGAGGCGACGCACACGGCCTTGAGCAGGTCCTCCACGGTCATCTGCTCGCCGGCTTCGAGGTAGACCTGGCTTCCGCCCATGGAGGCGGCGTACGCGCTGGCGGTGAGTACGTCGTCATAGCTGAGCCGCCCGTCGTCGATGGCTTCCATCACCAGCAGCAGCGTCATCACCTTCGTCACCGAGGCGGGGGCCAGGGGGACGTGTTCATTTTGGGCGTAGAGCACCGTGCCGGTCTCCTTTTCCATCAGCACGGCGCTCTCCGCCGGCACCGTCACCGGCGCGGCCCATACCGGCGCGGCAAAACAGGGCAGCAGCGCCCAGCAGAGCAGGACGCACAGCAGTTTTTTCATCATGGGGATCCCTCCGGGGTAGTTTTTTCTTATTGTATGCGGGGCCTGCGGCCGCTATGCCGCCGCCGGGCTGCCGCCCGGCAGGGCGGCACCTATTCACTCTTCACTTTTCACTATTCACTCTTACCTTTTTCGTCTGCAAGGCAATGACTTGTTTTCTTGTCCGTTATGCGCCCCCCATTTCTTTTTCTCCCTGCAGGAGAAAAAGAAACGCGCCGCGCCCGGTGCAAAGGAAAAAGAGGGGCTGAGGTGCAAACCAAGTCCGTACCGTGCTTCTATTGGATGCTTCCCTGCAAAGTGGCAGCCCTGGTGCCGTTTGGTGCAAACCAGAATGCTCCCTGCTTCTCTTTCCGCTGCCGCTCCCTTGGAGCGCACGTTGCTCATTACTTCTTCACTCTTCCCTCTTACTTCTTACTTCCGCGAAGCGTGTCCGGGGCCGGGGAGGCCCCGGAGGTCGCAAGTTTGCAGAAGGCTTGCGCCCCGCGCCCGCAGGGCACGACAAAAAAGCCTTCGGCGGCGCACCGGAAAAACTGCACGATGCAAGCCTTTAGCGCACGAAATATTCCATAGATTAGTGCAATAATATTGACATTGTAAATAAAAATATTTATTATGTATATAATAAATAGGAAAGGAGTTGCTGTTATGGCGAATATCAATATCAATATCCGCATGGATGCAGAGTTGAAAAAACAGTTTGAAGCATTCTGCGCAGACATGGGGATGACGATGACAACGGCATTTAATATTTTTGCAAAGAAAGCCGTTCGGGAGTACAGGATCCCCTTTGAGATCAGCGGCGATGTGCCGAATGCGGAAACTGTTGAAGCGATCCGGGAAGTAAAGCAAATGAAGGCCGAGCCGAACCGCGGCAAGACCTATTCCGATGTCGATCAGATGATGGAGGAGCTTTTGGCCGATGTATAACATAAGACCGACCACAAAATTCCAGAAGGATTTGAAGCGGGTAAAAAAGCGCGGCTTTGATATTTCCCTGCTGACTGCTGTGATTAAAAAGCTGGCGGCGGGGGAGCCGCTGCCGGACAAGCACAGGGATCATTCGCTTTCCGGGGATTATGCGCAGTGCCGCGAGTGCCACATTACTCCGGACTGGCTGCTGATTTATGAGGTGGATGGGGACGAACTGATTTTGTATCTCACCCGGACAGGCTCGCACAGCGATTTGTTTTAGGGGGAAGGGCCGGATATCCGGCCGCCCCCTTTTCGGCAGAATCCGCTCTTGCAAATCCTGCGCGGGTCTGGTATAATACCACCGTTAAAGAGCTCCGCAGGGTTGGTATATCGGTATTACAGCGGCTTCCCAAGCCGTTAAGGCGGGTTCGACTCCCGTACCCTGCTCCAAAATAAAAAGCACGACCGCAGGTCGTGCTTTTTATTTTGGATACCTATTTCAATTTAGCCTCAGGCAAATGAATTGCCTGAGGCGCAAGATTTTTGGCCGCAGGCCAAAAATGCTTGCCACGGCGCATTCGCGCCGGCGGCCCGGAGGGCCGCGGGTGGGGGAGCTGTCAGGTTGGGGATGCTTCTTTTTGGATTCCTATTTCATATATGTCCGGGGCAAGCACCCGCGGGGGGCCGCGCCGCATCTGCGGGGCGGCGGGGGGTTGCCCGTGCGGAAAATCCTTGCAATCAGGGCGTTTCGCGGCTACAATGGGGGTGAAAACAAAGCCCGGCGCGCCGCGGCGCACGGGGGCGAAAAGGAGAGAGGACGCATGAAAAAACGGAAGCTTTTGAGCCTGCTGCTGGCCCTGGCCATGAGCGTGACGATGGCCGCGCCGGCATGGGCGGCGCAGACTTACCGCGACGTGCCGCCCAGTCACTGGGCCTATGAAGCGGTGGAGGAAATGAGCCAGCAGGGCATTTTCAACGGCGTGGGTGACGGAAATTTTGCTCCGGCGAAAACGGTCTCCCGGGCGGAATTCATCACCGTGGTGGTGCGCCAGTTCTTCCCGGCCTTTGAGGACGACTGGAGCGCCGAAACGCCCCGCTGGTGGGAGCCCTATGCCGACGTGGCCCTGGCGTCGGGCCTGCTGGAAAACGTCTGGTTCACCACTGCCTACGACAACGGCGCCTGGGACGGCGCGATGATGAACGAGCCCATCAACCGCTATGCCATGGCCCAGATCCTCTACAACGCCCTGGCCCTCTCCGGCGCGCCGCTGCCCGACGACGCCGCGCAGGAGGCGGCGCTGCAGGAGATCCAGGAGGTGCGCGAGGGGACGGATTTTTCCTGGGATCATGAGGAAGCCGTGGCTTCCATGTACGCTTTGGGATATCTCCGGGGCGTGAACCCGGAGGGCCGCTTTGACGGTCTGGCCTCCATGGACCGGGCATCGGCCTGCACGGTATTCTCCCGCATCGCCGCCGACGCGCCCGGAAAGATCGCCCTGCCCGACATCCCGCCCCAGGCCGCGGCGGGGGAGGCCGCCCTGGCGGACGGCTCCGCCTTTACCGAGGACAATATCCGCCGGCTGATCTGCGGCCTGCGGGAGGAATACCCCGAGGGCCGGCGCTACACCAACGACGACCGCTACTATTCCGCCAGCGTCGGCATGGTCGGCTACGGCTGCGCGGGGTTTGCCCTGGCCTGCAGCGACGCGGCCTTCGGCACCCTGCCCCTGTCGGGCCGCTATGAGGATTTCGACGCCATCCGCGTAGGCGATATGCTCCGCGTCAACCATGATACGCACTCGGTGATCGTGCTGGAAAAGCACGAAAACAGCGTGGTCGTGGCGGAGGGGAACTACAACAGCTCCATCCACTGGGGCCGCAGCATCTCCCGCCAGAGCCTGGAGAGCGGCGATTTTTACGGCCAGACCCGCTGGCCCGGCTGAAAAGAGAACAAAGCAAAGGCCCCGCGCCGGCGTTAGCCGGCGCGGGGCTTTTGATTCGCAGGCGGCAAGAAAAGGAGAGAAATTAACGCCGTCTGCGCCGGAAATTGGTTTCATAATCCCGCAGGGACGCAGCGGCGCGGCCCGAAAGGGGGATGAGGAAGGCCAGGTTGAACACGGTCATCAGCGCGATGCCCACGTCGCCCAGGTCCCACACGAAGGAGTAGGAGGCCAGGCCGCCGATAAACAGCATCAAAAGGGCCAGCGCCTTGTAGCCCGTCTGGGCGGCCCAGCGGTCGCCGAAGAGATAGGCCACGTTGGAGCGGGCGTAAAACAGCACGCCGATGAAGGTGGAAAAGCTGAACAGCCACAGGATCACCGCGATGAACACCACGCCGAACCGGCCCAGATGGTAGTCCATGGCGGCCTGGAGCAGGTCCATGCCGGAAAGGCCCGCCGTGACGGTCTCGGGGGCCAGGAGCATGATCATGGCCGTGCAGGAGCAGATGACGATGGTGTCGATGAACACGCCCAGGGCCTGGCTCAGTCCCACCTTGGCGGGATGGTCCGTCTCGGCCGCGGCAGCGGCGCAGGGGGCGGAGCCGGAGCCGGCCTCATTGGAAAAGAGACCCCGCTTGATGCCGTTCATCACCACGGCGCCAAAGCCGCCTGCCGCAACCTGGCGCAGGCCGAAGGCCTCGGCGAAAATGCGCTCGAACACCGCCGGCAGCTGGCCCAGGTTCGTCAGGATCAGGTAGACCGTGATGACGAGGTACAGCCCCGCCATGATGGGTACCAGCACGTCCAGCACCTTCACCGTGGCGTTTTTGCGCAGCACGATGACGGCGGCCAGGGCCACCAGCACCACGGTGCTCCACAGCGGCGGGATGCCGAAGGCGTTGTCAAAAGCGGAGGCCACGGAGTTGCTGACTACCTGGCTGATGCCGCACCAGCAGATGAGGCCCGACAGGGCGAACAGCGCCGCCGGCAGCACATAGCGCCGGGGCTTTCCGCCCCGCTTTTCCGCCACGAATTTGTGGATGTAATAGGCCGGGCCGCCGCGCCAGCCGCCGTAAAGCGGGTCCTTTTCCTTGTAAAGCTGGGCCAGGGTGGCCTCCACAAAGGCGGTGGAGGAGCCCACCAGGGCCATGATCCACATCCAGAACACCGCGCCGGCGCCGCCGGCGGAAATGGCGGCTACCACGCCCACCAGATTGCCCATGCCCACCCGGGTGGCGGTGGAAACGATCAGGGTCTGGAGGGTGGACAGGCTGCCGCCGCGGCCGCCGCGGCCCAGCAGGGCGCGCACCATGTCGGGAAACAGCCGCACCGGAAGAAAGCGGGTGCGCACCGTGCAGAAAATGCCCGCGGGCACCAGCAGCAGCACCAGAAGGGACAGCCCCAGTGTGCCGCCGCCGGGCAGGGGCACGGCGATCAGGTCGCCCCAGAAGAAGGCGTACAGCCCTTCGATGATATTGATGACGCCCTGCAGCACGGCCGTTCCTCCTTTCGTCCCTTGCAAAAATACATGCAACAGTATATAGTAAGAAAAAGGATTTGTAAAATTGATAAATTATATCCATACTATCGAAAAATTCGATGAAAGGAGGCCGCGCCGTGGATTTTCGAATGCTGCGAACCTTTGTCTGCGTGGCGGAGCTGACGAGTTTTACCAAGGCGGCGGACGCCCTGGGCTATGCCCAGTCCACCGTGTCCTTCCAGATCCGCCAGCTGGAGGAGGAGCTGGACACCAAGCTCTTTGAGCGGGTGCGCCGCACGGTGACGCTGACGGAGCGGGGGCGGGCGGTGCTGCGCTACGCCCAGCAGATCGGCCAGCTGGAGCGGGAGATGGGCGACGCCCTGCGCGCCGAGGCTCGGCCCGCCGGCCGGGTGCGGCTGGCCACGGCGGATTCCCTCTGCCCCGTGCTGCTGGGGCCGCGCTACAGCGCATTCCGCCGGACCTATCCCGACATTGCCCTGACCCTCATCGCCGCGGATACGGAGGAGATGTTCCGCCTGCTCAACCACAACGAGGCCGACCTGGTGCTGACCCTGGACAGCCATATCTACAACACCGAATACGTCATCGCCGATGAGCGGCGGGTGGGGGTCCACTTCGTGGCCGCGGCGGGGCACCCGCTGGCAAAGGCGCGCGGTCTGCGCCTGCGGGACCTGACGGCGGAGCCCTTTTTCCTCACCGAGGGGGGCATGAGCTACCGCCGGCTGCTGGACGAGCGGCTGGCGGAGCAGTCCCTGGAAGTCCACCCGGTGCTGGAAATGGGGGACGTGTACCGCATCTGCCGCCTGGTGGAGCAGGGGCTGGGCCTGTCCTTCTTGCCCGACTACGCCACGGACGCGGCGGCGGCCGCCGGGACCGTGGTGCGCCTGGACGTGGCCGATGGGGAGACAGAAGTGTGGCGCCAGCTGCTCTACCACCGGGAAAAGTGGCTCTCCCCGGCCATCCGGGCGGTGATGACCTACTGCCTGCAGTGCTGACATGGTGAAAAGAACGGAAAAGTCCGTGCTCCCGCTTTGCGGGAGCACGGACTTTGTATTTCAAACGCAGATCATACCGACAGGGTGTCGGCAATTTCCAGGCCGGGGTTGTGCTTGGTGAGGAAGCCGATGGCCCACTCGCCGCCGAAGGCCACCATCAGGCGGCCCTTGAAATCCTCCAGCAGGGCCGCGCCGGTGCACAGCACCAGGTCCTTGGGGGCGCAGGGGCAGGCGGCGATGCGCCGCAGATGCTCATAGGGCAGGCCCGACGTGTAGAGGTCCACGCCGTATTCATTTTTCATGCGGTACTCGAACACGTCGAACTGCAGCGTGCCCACCACGCCCACAATGACTTCTTCCAGGCCGGAGTCGGGCACCTTGAAGATCTGGATGGCGCCTTCCTGGGCGATCTGCTCCGTGCCCTTGATGAACTGCTTGCGCTTCATGGTGTTCTTGGGGGACACGCGCATGAAGTGCTCCGGCTCGAAGGTGGGGATGCCGGAATATTTGAATTTTTTGCCCGGCACGGTGATGGTGTCGCCGATGGAGAAGATGCCGGGGTCGAACACGCTGATGATATCGCCGGCGTAGGCCTCTTCCACGATTTCGCGCTCGGCGGCCATCATGGTCTGGGGCTGGCTCAGGCGCATTTTCTTGCCGCTCTGCACATGGTAATACTCCTTGTCGCGCTGAAAATGGCCGGAGCAGATGCGCAGAAACGCCAGCCGGTCCCGGTGGGCCTTGTTCATGTTGGCCTGGATCTTGAAAACGAAGGCGGAGAAATCCTCGGAAAACACGTCGATCTCGCCGCAGTCCGCCGTGCGGGGCAGGGGCGGCGTGGTCATGCGCAGAAATTCCTCGAGAAACGGCTCCACGCCGAAGGTGGTCAGGGCCGAGCCGAAGAACACCGGGGACAGTGTGCCGCTGCGCACGGCTTCCAGGTCGAACTCCCGGCCGGCGCCGAGAAGTTCCACGTCGTCGCGCAGCGTGGCGGCTTTTTTCTCACCGAGGATCTTGTCCAGGGACGGGTCGTCCAGGGCCACCTCCATGGAGTTGACCTTCTTGCCCTTTTCCTCGCCGGAGAAAAAGAGAATGCGGCTCTTTTCCCGGTCGTAGACGCCCCGGAACTCCTTGCCGCAGCCGATGGGCCAGTTGACGGGGTAGGTGTCGATGCCCAGTTCCTTTTCCACCTCCTCACACAGCTCCAGAGGGTCTCTGGTTTCCCGGTCCATTTTATTGATGAAGGTGAAAATGGGGATGTGGCGCAGGGCGCAGACTTTGAAGAGCTTGCGGGTCTGGGGTTCCACGCCCTTGGCGCCGTCGATGACCATGACGGCGCTGTCGGCGGCCATGAGGGTGCGGTAGGTGTCCTCGGAGAAGTCCTGGTGGCCGGGGGTGTCCAGTCCTGGTGGCCGGGGGTGTCCAGGATATTGATGCAGTAGCCGCTGTGCTGGAACTGCATCACCGAGCTGGTGACGGAGATGCCGCGCTGCTTTTCGATCTCCATCCAGTCGGACGTGGCGGCCCGGGCGCGCTTGCCCTTCACCTCGCCCGCCTGGGCGATGGCCCCGCCGTAGAGCAGGAATTTTTCCGTCAGGGTCGTTTTACCGGCGTCCGGATGGGAGATGATGGCAAACGTTCTTCTCCGGGTGATCTCATCTTTTAATGTAGGCATGGGTGGTTCCTCCAAAGCAAAAAGTATTCGGGCCATCATCGACCCTCGGCGCAAGTGCGCCGCCAAAACTTCAAGGTGAATTGGCCGCAGGCCAAGAGAAGGCGGCCTGGGCCGCGGCGCAGGGCGGATCCGCTGCGCAGCCTTACGGATGCGGCGTACCCCCTTGCGGGTGCTCCGCCCGGCGCTTATTTTCGTCAAAGCTCCCGCAAAAGCGCAGCTTTTGTGGGACCGCCCGCCGCCTCTTCTCCGCGGAGAAGAGGAAGGGACATAACGGATCAGGCCGCAAACTTGCGCCCTGGCTGTGAATGAAAAATGAACAGTAAAAATCAGTGCTGCCCTTCCGGGCGGCAGCCCGGCAAAAAATCAACTGTTAACATCTTAGTTTACTATAAAAATCCCCCCCATGCAACGAATTTTTCGCGTTTTGCGGAAGAAATGCGGAAAAAACGCGCCGCCGGCGCCGATCAACGATACCGCATCGGCCCGCATGATGGCGAGCTGCGCCGCAGCCTCGGCTTTTGCCCTGCTGGACCGCCGGAAGAACAAGAACGGCGGCACGTAAGGGCGGCCTTTTTTGCACATTTTTCCGCTGCGCGGGCATAAAGGGCGCAAATCGGCAAATCATAGAGAGGACATGGAACAAAGGAGTGATCAGCCATGGAGCAAAATCTGCCGCTGCACAATACCTGCGAGACCGCTCCGCTGCGCAGGGTCCTGCTGCACCGGCCCGGGCGGGAGCTGGAAAACCTGATGCCGGAGTATCTGGAGCGGCTGCTGTTTGACGACATCCCCTATCTGAAGCTGGCCCAGGAGGAGCACGACCAGTTTGCCGACACCCTGCGCCGGTGCGGCGCGGAGGTGGTGTATCTCACGGACCTGACGGCGGAAGCCGTGGCCGACGAGGGCGTGCGCCGGGCCTTTATCGAGGATTTCCTGCGGGAAGCGGAGGTCACGGTGCCGCGGCTGCATGACCTGCTGCGGGAATATTTCCTTGCCCTGCCGCCGAAAGCCCTGGTGGAGCAGATGGAGGCCGGCGTGCGCAAAAGCGAGGTCCAGCAGTTGGAAAAGGCGCGCCTTTCCGACATGACGGCCTTCGGCGCCGAGGACTATCCCTTCCTGGTGGACCCGATGCCGAACCTGTACTTCACCCGCGACCCCTTCGCCGTGGTGGGCGGCGGCGTGGCCATCCACAAAATGCACACGAAGACGCGCAACCGGGAGACCCTGTTCGGGAAATATATTTTCGAGCACCATCCCCGCTACAAGGACGTGCCCAAATGGTACGACCGGGCCGAGCAGTCCTCCCTGGAGGGCGGCGACATCCTGGTGCTCAGCCCCCAGGTGCTGGCCGTGGGCATTTCCGAGCGCACGGAGGAGGACTCCATCGACAAATTTGCCCAGACGGTCCTCTCCCGCAGCCCCACCTTCCAAAAAGTGCTGGCCATCAACATCCCCAAGACCCGGGCCCTGATGCACCTGGACACCGTGTTCACCATGGTGGACGCGGGGCTGTTCACGGTCCACCCGGCCATTTTGCGGGATCTGGACGTCTATGTGCTGGAACTGGGCAAGGGCGGCAGGGTGCGCATCCGCGAAGAGCAGGGCCGTCTGGCGGACATCCTGCAGCGCCACCTGGAGCTGGAAAAAGTCGAATTGATCCCCTGCGGCGGCGGCGACCCCATCGACGCGGCCCGAGAACAGTGGAGCGACGCCAGCAACACCCTGGCCGTGGCGCCGGGGGAGGTGGTGGTCTACTCCCGCAACTATGTGACCAACCGCCTGCTGGAGGACCACGGCGTGACGATCCACTGCATCCCCTCCAGCGAACTTTCCCGCGGCCGCGGGGGACCGCGGTGTATGAGTATGCCCTTCCTTCGGGGGTAAAGGGGGGACGTTGTCCCCCCTTTAGATCCCCCCTCACCAGTGACGTCGGTCACTGGTGACGCCGCCCAGGGCGGCTGGGTCGGGGTATTTTTCCGAGGCGCATGTCCTCGGAAAAATGATTTCAATTCAATTC
>CAJFFX010000019.1 GCA_904374485.1 Candidatus Pseudoscillospira falkowii
GACGTGGCCGGCAGCCTGCCCCAGGCGCTGGCAGCCGGTGGCGACGAGGTGGCGGTGATCCTGCCGCTTTACCAGACCGTGGCGGAAAAATACATCGAGGACCTGGAATTCGTCAAATACATCTATGTGACGCTGGCCTGGCGCAGCGTATACTGCGGCCTGTTCCGCTGCTATCGGGACGGCGTGACCTACTATTTCATCGACAACGAGCACTATTTTGCCCGCCCCGATCTTTACGGGTATTACGATGACGGCGAGCGTTTCGCCTATTTCTCCCGGGCGGTGGTATCCCTGCTGACCCACCTGGACTTCATGCCCGAGGTCATCCACTGCAACGACTGGCAGACGGCCCTGGTGCCGATCTATTTGTCGGACGACGCGGTGCGCTGGGATGTGCTGCGCAGTATCCGCACGGTGTTCACGGTGCATAATATCGAGTATCAGGGCCGCTACGGCCGCGAGACCCTGGAGGATCTCTTCGGCCTGCCCAGCGGGTGGTACGACGGCGGGACCCTCGCTTTCTCGGGCGATGTGAACCTGCTCAAGGGCGCCCTGCTGACCTCCGACGCGGTGACTACCGTGAGCCCCACTTACGCCCAGGAGCTGAAATACTCCTACTATGCCCACGGCATGGAGGGCGTGATGAACATGTGCGACTGGAAGCTCCACGGCGTGCTCAACGGCATCGATATGCAGCGCTACGACCCGCGCTATGACCGCAATCTCGCATGCAATTACTCGGTGGAGGACCTGAGCGGCAAGGCGGAATGCAAGGCCGCCCTCCAGCGGGAAATGGGCCTGCGGGAAGAGCCGAACATCCCCATCGTGGCCGTCATCAGCCGCCTGGTTTCCCACAAGGGCTTCGATTTGATCTGTGAAGCGCTGGACGGCATGATGGACATCGGCATCCAGATGGTGGTGCTGGGTAAGGGCGACTGGCAGTATGAAGAATTTTTCAGCAACGCCCAGTACCGCTTCCCCGGCATGCTGGCGGCCCGCATCGAATACAACGAAGCTACGTCCATGCGCATCTATTCCGGCGCGGACCTGTTTTTGATGCCGTCCAGGAGCGAGCCCTGCGGCCTGAGCCAGATGATCGCCATGCGCTACGGCACGCTGCCCATCGTCCGGGAGACCGGCGGGCTGAAGGACACCGTCCATCCCTACGAGGAGTGGTGCTGCGGCGGCAACGGCTTCACCTTTGCCAACTACAACGCCGGCGACATGTGGTATGTGGTGCGCGAGGCGGCCAACCTGTTCTGGAACGACAAGGAGGCATTCCGCACGCTTCAGGAGCGCGCTATGACCGACGATTTCAGCTGGACGCACAGCGCCCAGGAATACCACCGGATCTACGAACAGATCCGCAACGGCTGATCTGACCGAATGTCCAGGGGGTCCCCTCCGGGCCCCCCTGGTTTATTTTTGCCCGGTTCGTCCGCAAGAAAATCTCTGCGGACGGACCTTCGCAGGAAGGAACGCGAAATGCGGCCGGGCGCGATTTTTTGAAAGAGGGTGCCCTATGCAGCAGATTTATACGATCCAGGATATGGAAGAGGCAATTCGCGGAAAACTGCGATTGCACTACGGCATTTCGGAAAAAGAGGTCAACGAGGAATATATCTTCAAGGCCTGCGCGCTGGTGCTGCGCGACATGATGGCCCTGCGCGGCGCGGAGACGGCGGAAGCGGTCCAGCGCGGCCACGAGCGGCAGGTCCACTACCTGTCCCTGGAATTCCTCATGGGCCGCAGTTTGATGAAGAACGCCTACAATCTGGGCGTTTTGGACGCCATGAACGGTGCGATCGAAAAAATGGGCTTCAAGCCGGCGGACATCTTTGAGATGGAACCCGACGCCGGCCTGGGCAACGGCGGCCTGGGCCGTCTGGCCGCCTGCTACCTCGACTCCATGACGACGCTGGATATCCCTGCCACGGGCTACTCCCTGTGCTATGACCTGGGTATTTTCAAGCAGCGCATCGTAGACGGCCAGCAGGTGGAACTGCCCGACGACTGGAAGGCCATGGGCGGCGCCTGGCTGATCCGCAAGCCCGAGGAGCGCGAAGAGGTCCACTTCGGCGGCAAGCTGCGGGAGGTGTGGCACAACGGCCACCTGCATGTGGTCCACGAGGATTACAACACGGTCATCGCCATCCCCTGCGACATGGAGATCGCCGGCTACGGCACGGACCACGTCAACACCCTGCGCCTGTGGGAGGCCCGCTCTCCCCGCACGCTGGACATGGCCCTGTTCGCCTCCGGCCAGTATGTCCGCGCCACCGAGGAGCAGACCATGGCCCAGACCATCACCAAGATCCTCTACCCCAACGACGAGCATATCGAAGGCAAGTCCCTGCGCCTGAAGCAGCAGTACTTCTTCGTTTCCGCCACGGTGCAGTCTCTGGTGCGCAAGCATCTGGAGAACTACGGCACCCTCAAGAACTTCCACGAGAAAAACATCATCCAGATCAACGACACCCATCCGGCCATGGTCATCCCGGAACTGATGCGCATCCTGATGGACGAGGCCGGCTATTCCTGGGATGAATCCTGGGAGATCACCCGCAATTCCGTGGCCTACACGAACCACACGGTGCTGGCCGAGGCTCTGGAGCGCTGGCCCCAGTCCCTGATGGAGCGCCTGCTGCCCCGCATTTGGCAGATCATCGACGAGATCGGCCGCCGCTATCAGAAAAAGGTGGAGGAATTCTTCCATCACAACCATGCCATCACAGAAAAGATGGCTGTGGTCTGGGGCGGCGAGGTGCGTATGGCCAACCTGTGCGTCGCCGGCGGCAGCGCCGTCAACGGCGTGTCCGGCCTGCACACGGAGATCCTGCGCAACGACGTTTTCCGCGAGGCCTGCCAGATGGAACCGGCCAAATTCAAAAACGTGACCAACGGCATCGACCACCGCCGCTGGCTGTCCCAGAGCAACCCGGCGCTGGACCGCCTGATCTGCGAACTCACCGGCGGCGACGGCTATCTCCTGCACCCCACCCAGCTGCAGAAGCTGGACGATTATGCTGATGACGCCCAGGTCCTGGAGCGCCTGGGCCGGATCAAGCGCCAGAACAAGGAGGACTTCACCCGCTATCTCAAGCGCATCAGCGGCGTGACGCTGAATACCGACGGCATTTTCGACGTGCAGGTCAAGCGCCTCCACGAGTATAAGCGCCAGCTGCTGAACGTGATGCAGATCATCGCCAGCTATCAGCAGCTGCACGACAGCCCCAATATGGATTTCACGCCCCATGTGTACCTCTTCGGCGCCAAGGCCGCCCCGGGCTACAAGGTGGCCAAGGACATCATCCGTCTGATCAATGGCCTGGCCAAGCAGATCGCCGGCGACCCCCTCTGCAAAGACAAACTGCAGGTGGTGTTCCTGGAGAACTACTGCGTGTCCCTGGCGGAAAAGCTGATGCCGGCCTCCGAGGTGTCCCAGCAGATCTCCACTGCGGGCAAAGAGGCCTCCGGCACGGGCAACATGAAGTTTATGATGAACGGCGCGCTGACCATCGGCACCCTGGACGGCGCCAATGTGGAAATGCACGACGTGCTGGGCGACGACAATATGTTCCTCTTCGGCCTCCATGCCGACGAGGTGGAGGAGATGAAGCGCGGCGGCTACGATCCCCAGGGCTTCTACCAGCGCGACGGGATCCTGCGCGCGGTGGTGGACCAGATCCGCGACGGCTTTGACGGCGTGCGCAACGACGAGCTCTATGAGCGCCTGCTCTTCAACCACTACGGCGTGGCCGACGACTATATGCTGCTGGCCGATTTCGCCGCCTACTGCGACGCCGAGCGCCGCATGGTGGAAACGTATCACGACAGCGTCCGCTGGAACCGGATGTCCCTGCACAACATCGCCCGCAGCGGCATTTTCGCCGCCGACCGCAGCGTGGCGGAGTACGCCGACAATATCTGGCATGTGAACCACAAATAAAAACGCCTGCCGGCAACGGCAGCGCATCTTTCGGCAAAATACTCCCTGCCGCCTATGGCGGCAGGGAGCATTACAATATAAAGCGCAGCGCAGAGCGCGCGCCCGCAGGCCGGGCTGGGATCTTTTCGTAAAAAGGCTTTGTATTCTTCCGGCGATAGAAATATAATAAAATCGAAAAATGCGACGGATTTAAGGAGGAAACCAAAATGGCGATTTCAAATATGAAAGCGCTGATCCCCGGCGAGCTTCATCTAGTGTGGGATTTTATTTTAGATGTTGAGAATTACACTGCGTGGAGAAGCGATCTGAGTAAGACAGAAGTTATCAGCGACAAGCAGTTTATCGAATATACCAAAGACGGCTGCCCTACGACTTTTACCGTAACGTTTGTCGATCCATACAGACGATGGGAATTTGATATGGAAAACAGTTATATGAAGGGGCATTGGATCGGTGTTTTTACGGATAAAGGAAATGAAACCGAAATAGATTTTACGGAGCGGGTGGAAGCAAAGAAATGGCTACTGAAGCCCTTTGTAAAGGCCTACTTGAGAAAGCAGCAGGCACAGTTTGCCACGGATATAAGAGGGGCATTGAAAGGAATGTAAACGATGAAAGATATGATAGGATACTGCGGGCTGGACTGCGAAAAATGTGACGCGTACATAGCGACCGCCAATGACGATCCGGCTTTGCGGGAGAAAACGGCGAAGCTGTGGGCGGAGTTGAATCACGCTCCCATTTTGCCGGAACATATTAACTGTGAGGGTTGTCGTATGAACGGAGCGAAAACGGTGTTTTGCGACAGCCTGTGCGGGATTCGTAAGTGCGCATTAAATAAAGGCGTTTCCACCTGCGGAGACTGTCCGGAATTAGAGAGTTGCCCTGCTGTTGGAGAAATCCTCGAAAATAACCCGGCTGCTTTGGCGAATTTGAAAGGATAGAATAGTGATCACGGAACGATTGTTATGAAATAGCGCGAGCCTTTTTTGATAAGCGCAAAATGCTCCCTGCCGCCTATGGCGGCAGGGAGCATTTTTTGTGCACGGCGTCATGCGGCGCCGTTTCGGGCGAGATAGGCGGCGGGATCCACGGCGACGCCGCTCTGCAGCACGGTGAAATGGAGATGGGGGCCGACGGCCTCCTCCAGCAGGGCCGTGCTGCCCACGGCGCCGATCACGTCGCCGGGGCTGACGGTGTCGCCGGCGGACACGGCCGCCGGGCTCTGCAGCGAGGCGTAGCGCAGCTCGCAGCCGTCGCCGCAGTCCACGGTCACGGTGGTGCCCATCCAGTAGTCGTCCACCACGGACGTGACTTCGCCGGCGGCGGCCGCCGTTACCTGGGCGCCCTCCGCGGCGGCGATGTCGATGCCGTCATGGGTGCGCCAGTCGCCCATGGTCTCGCTGAACAGCAGCTCCTCCATGCTGAAGGGGGTGACGGTCTCGCCGGAAAGCGGGGCGAGGACCCGGGTGTCCCGGGCTTCTTCCTCCGCCTCCACCGGGGCGGTGGCGGAAACGCTGACGCTCGGGGCGGCCGGCGTTTCCGTATCCTCCTGACTCGGCGGCTCCGTCTCTGCGGCCGGGTCGTGCTCCGGCTGCTGGGCCAGGGGGACCTCCTGGCCGGCGGGGGTTTCCGCCGGCCGGTTGTTCATGATGGCGGCGTAAATGAAATAGCCCGATACTCCGATGATGGCGATCGCCAGGAGCAGGACTATGTAGAAGCCTGCTCCGTTGAGAAACGCGCTGAACCTGTCGTTGAATTTCATGGTCTACCTCCGTCGCCGCACCGAAAAAAGGTGCGGCGGCCGCGCTTTCGGCCGCGGCGCGCCGACGGTGGGGGCCGCTTCCAGGGGGGATGGGAAGGGCCTCTGGATACAGCATGGCCGCCGGCGCGGGATTTTATACCGGAAGTTGAAAATTTTGCGAAAAACGCGGCAAAAAGCGCCGGCGGGAGCAGTTCCCGCCGGCGCGGCCGTCAGCGCTTATGCATGGAAAAATCGTAGGCGGCTTGGAGCCAGGAAAGCAGTTCCTCGTCCACATCGGCGCTGCGTTCCAGCAGCACATGGTGGGTCCAGCGGCCCGGATAGGGCTCCGTGGCCACGGCGATGCGGGGCGAGGGACATTTTGTCCCCCAGCCGAAGGTCACCATCAGGCAGCGCGCCGGCCAGCCCTTTTTTCGCCGGAGGGGCAGGGAAGCGGCGGCGAAGAGATGGCGGTTATAAAAACTGATCTGGCTTTTCTGCACCCGGACCGACGCATCCGGGAAGCGCTCGGCCATGCGGGCCTCCAGCGTTTCATAAACGGCCTGCTCTTCCGGGTGGTTTTCAAAAAAGCGCATGAGGTCGGCTTCGTAGAATTGCGGATATTCCATGGCGGTTCCTCCTGGGGACGGCAGACATGCCGCCCCGCGCAAAAGAGCCGGGCAGAACAGCCCGGCTCCCAACGCGCTTCCCGTCCAAAAAAGCGGCGCTCTTCCGGGCGGGGCGCGATGGGTTTAGTATGGGCGGTTTTGCGGAAAATAAACGGAAACGCGGGAAAAAGCCAGGCTTTTTCCCGCGTTTTTTGTGGGTCATTCGATGATCAGCGTCTGGCCGTCCATCTCGTCGGGGCATTCCAGGCCCATCAGGTCCAGCATGGTGGGCGCGATGTCCGCCAGCCGTCCGCCGCTGCGCAGCTTTGTGGCCGCGCCGACGACGATGAAGGGCACGGGGTTCGTGGTGTGGGCGGTGTGGGGCGCGCCGGTCTCGTCCAGCATTTTTTCCACGTTGCCGTGGTCGGCGGTGATCATGGAGATGCCGCCCATTTCGGCCGTGGCCCGGACCACTTCGCCCACGCAGGTGTCCACGGTCTCCACGGCTTTCACCGCGGCCTTGAACACGCCGGTGTGGCCCACCATGTCGCAGTTGGCGAAGTTGAGGATGATGACGTCGTATTCGCCGCTGCGGATGCGGTCCACCACCTGCTCGGTGACTTCCGCGGCGCTCATCTCCGGCTGAAGGTCATAGGTGGCCACCTTGGGAGAGGGGACCAGCACCCGGTCCTCGCCGGGGAAGACGGTCTCGCAGCCGCCGTTGAAGAAGAAGGTCACATGGGCGTATTTTTCCGTTTCAGCGATGCGCAGCTGGGTCAGGTCCAGCTTGCTCAGGTATTCGCCCAGGCAGTTTTTCAGGGTCTGGTGGGGGAAGGCGACGGTGACGTTGGGCATGGAGGCGTCGTATTCTGTGGTGCAGATATACTGCAGGGGGAACCACTGGCGCACAAAGCCGTCGAAATTCTCGTCCACCAGGGCGCGGGTGATCTCCCGGGCCCGGTCGGGGCGGTAGTTGAAGAAGATGACGCTGTCGTGGTCGGAGATGGTGCCCTCGCTGTCGCAGACCACGGGCACGACGAATTCATCGGTCACGCCGGCGGCGTAGGAGTCCTCCACGGCCTTGACCGGGTCCTCGCAGGCGTTGCCGCTGCCGTAGACCATGGCGTCGTAGGCGGCTTCCACGCGGTCCCAGCGCTTGTCGCGGTCCATGGCGTAGTAGCGGCCCTGGACCGTGGCGATCTTGCCCACGCCCAGGCGGGCGCACTCGTCCACGAGCATCTGCACATAGTGCTTGCCGGAGGAGGGCGGCACGTCGCGGCCGTCCAGGAAGGCGTGGATATAGACCTTCTTCAGGCCCTTGCGCCGGGCCAGCTCCAGCAGGGCGAACAGGTGGGTGATGTGGGAATGCACGCCGCCGTCGCTCAAAAGGCCCAGCAGGTGCAGGGCGCTGCCCTGGGCCAGGCAGGCGTCCATGGCGGCGTTGTAGGCCTTGTTTTCGTAAAAGGAGCCGTCCTCAATGGCCTTGGAAATGCGGGGCAGATCCTGGAAGACCACGCGGCCGCCGCCGATGTTGGTGTGGCCCACCTCGCTGTTGCCCATCTGGCCGTCGGGCAGCCCCACGTCCAGGCCGGAAGCGGACAGGGAGGTGTGGGCGTTTTCTGCGAACAACTTATCCAAAATAGGGGTTTTGGCCGCTTTGATGGCGTTGCCGTCCACGGCGTCGCTCAGGCCGAAACCGTCCATAATAATCAAAGTAGTCGGGGTTTTCATAGATGATATGCTTCTCCTATCAGTCCCGGAGCGCGTGCTCCATAAGTAATTATTCCTGATTTGCGGCGTTGATGATGTCCACGAACTGGTCGCTCTTCAGCGCGGCGCCGCCGATGAGGCCGCCGTCGATATCGGGCTGGGCCAGGAGTTCCGCGGCGTTGCCGGGGTTCATGCTGCCGCCGTACTGGATGGTGATGGACCGGGCGATGCGCGCGCCGTACATGTGGCGGATGGTGGCGCGGATGAAGGTGCAGACCTCGCCGGCCTGTTCGGGGGTGGCGGTCTTGCCGGTGCCGATGGCCCAGACGGGCTCATAGGCGATGACGCACTTGCGCAGCTTGTCGGAGCTGACGCCGGCCAGGGCGGACTTCACCTGCAGGGAGATCAGGTCCATGGTGACGCCCAGTTCCCGCTGCTCCAGGCTTTCGCCCACGCAGATGATGGGATGCAGCCCGGCCTCCAGGGCGGCGTGGACCTTTTTGTTGACGGTGATGTCGGTCTCGCCGAAGTACTGGCGGCGTTCGCTGTGGCCGATGATGACGTATTTCACGCCCAGGTCCTTGAGCATATCGGCGGAGACTTCGCCGGTATAGGCGCCGCTCTTTTCATAGAACACGTTTTCTGCGCCCACGGACACGCGCATGTCCTTGAAGGCGCGCATGGCGGTGGGGATGTTGACGGAGGGGACGCAGACCAGCACGTCGCACCACTTGGCCTTGGGCATGATGGCTTTCAATTCCTCGGCGAACTGTTTGGTTTCGGATGCGGTCTTGTTCATCTTCCAGTTGCCGGCGATGATGGTTTTTCGGTATCTGCGGTTCATACGATATTATCTCCTTGACATTTGATCTTCTTTTCAAAAAATGCGGGGGAAGACGGGGGGACTGTTTGGCCGGGCCCTGCGCCGCGGCCGTTCGCCGCGGCGCAGGGCGCCGGAATAGACACATGGAATGGAGCGGCGCGCCTGCGCCCGGAATGCTTACTTATCCAGCAGGCAGGCCACGCCGGGCAGCTCTTTGCCCTCCAGGAATTCGAGGGAAGCGCCGCCGCCGGTGGAGATGTGGGTGATCTTGTCGGCAAAGCCCAGCTGCTCCACGGCCGCCGCGCTGTCGCCGCCGCCCACGATGGTCACGGCGCCGGACTCGGCCAGGGCCTTGGCCATGGCCTTGGTGCCCTCGGCAAAGGCGGGGAATTCAAACACGCCCATGGGGCCGTTCCACACGATGGTGCCCGCGCCGCTGACGGCGGCGGCAAAGGCCTTGCGGGTCTCGGGGCCGATGTCCATGCCCATCATGTCGGCCGGAATGGCCATGGAGGGCACGCACACGGGCTCGGCGTCCTTGGAGAATTCCTTGGCGGCCAGGGTGTCGGTGGGCAGCAGGAGCTTGACGCCCTTGCTCTCGGCCTTGGCGATCATCTCCCGGGCATAGTCCAGCTTATCCTCTTCCAGCAGGGAGGTGCCGATGCTGCCGCCCTGGGCCTTGAGGAAGGTGTAGGCCATGCCGCCGCCGATAATGATGGTGTCGGCCTTTTCCAGCAGGTTGTTGATGACGTTGATCTTGTCGGAGACCTTGGCGCCGCCCAGCACGGCGACAAAGGGGCGCTTGGGATTTTCCAGCGCGCCGCCCATGATCTCCAGCTCCTTCTGGATCAGCATGCCGGACACGGCGGGCAGATAGGCTGCCACGCCGGCGGTGGAGGCGTGGGCGCGGTGGACGGTGCCGAAGGCGTCGGACACATAGATCTCGGCCATGTCGGCCAGGGCTTTGGCGAAGGTGGGATCGTTCTTTTCCTCCCGGGGATCGAAGCGCAGGTTCTCCAGCAGCAGGATCTGGCCGCCCTGCAGGGCGGCGGCCTTGGCCTGGGCGTCCTCGCCGACGATGTCCTTGGCGAAGATCACGTCCTGGCCCAGAAGCTCGCTCAGGCGCTTTGCCACGGGGGCGAGGGTCAGCTTTTCCTTCCATTCGCCCTTGGGCTTGCCCAGGTGGGAGCAGGCGATAACGGCGGCATTGTGTTCCAGCAGATACCGGATGGTGGGCAGCGCCGCGCGGATGCGCTTATCGTCGGTGATGGCGCCGGTCTCCTTGTCCTGGGGGACGTTGAAGTCGCAGCGCAGCAGGACCTTTTTCCCGTTCACGTCGATGTCGGTCACGGTTTTCTTGTTGTAGTTCATAGCAATGGCCTCCTACATAAATAAATAATATGCTGAGAAACTTGGGATAAAAAGCAAATATGAACCGCGGGAAGGGGTGCTTCCCGGGCCGAACAGGATCAGGGCGCGCCCATGGCGCCGGCGGTCTGAAAGCCGGGAAAGCCGATCTGCCGCAGGGCCTCGTAGGCGAAGATCGCCACGGCGTTGGAAAGGTTCAGACAGCGGGCGCCCGGCAGCATGGGCAGGCGCAGGCAGCGCTCGGCGTGGGCGGCGAGGAAATCTTCGGAAAGACCCCGGGTCTCCTTGCCGAAAAAGAGCCAGCACCCGTCGCGGAAGGACGCTTCGTAATAGGGGCGCGGCGCCTTGGAGGACGCCAGCCAGATGTCGGTGGCGTCGCTGCGGCGGCGGAAGAGATCGTCCAAACTGTCGTAGACCGACAGGTCCAGGCGGTCCCAGTAGTCGAGGCCGGCACGCTTGACGGCCTTGTCGGAAATGTCGAAGCCCAGGGGGCGGACGAGGTGCAGCGCGCAGCCGGTGACGGAGCAGGTGCGGGAGATGTTGCCGGTGTTGGCGGGGATCTCCGGCTCCACCAAAACAATATTGATCATCATTATGTCCTTTTTGATGGGATTTCTTGCGCGCCGGGGGAAGGGCGGTGCCCGCCTCCGGTCAGCCTACTTATTGTAATGCAAAGCAGGTATGATTTCAACACCGTTTTCCGCTTTTTTTCAAAGAATTGATAAAAAATTGTTCAGATTTTAGAAAAACAGAGAGAAAGTTCGTCAAAAAATGACAAACACGTTGCATATGCGACAGGGGGCGCTTTCCCACCGGGCTGCGGCGCGGAAAGATGGGGGCAGGATTTGTGCGAATTGCCGGTAAAACCGACGGGAAAGACAGGAGGAAATGAAAAAAAGATGAAAACATGAAAAAAACATGTAAAAGGCGTGGATTTTTGCGCGGGCCTTTGCTATAATGAAACTGTATTTCATGATGGGAAAGTTTTGGCTGCAAAGCAGCGATCCTCTCCCCTCAGGAGTTGGTGAGAACAAACATGATCGACAGTAAGCGCGCCGTCATTTTCCTGGATGAAGAGGGCGCGGAAGAAACGAAAACAGAGCGGCCGCTGCTGTTCCGGCCGGTCCTGTTCTGCCCGATGCTGACGTGGCTGAGCGATGCGCTGCGCCGCGAAGGCGTGGAGCGCTTTTTTGTGCTTTGCGCACCGGAGGAACAGGAGGAGGCCCTTTCCTGTTTTTATAATAAGGAGAACGTCACCGTGTCCGACCGCTGGGAGGAACTGCTGGCGTTCCTGCGGGGGCCAGAGCCGGTGCTGATGGTGCCCTGCGCTGCCGTGCCGGTGGAAAGCTCCGGCGAAAACTGCGTCTACACCGCCGCCGGCGACGCCGTCTGCCGCGGCCTGGAAACGGGCAGCGGCGAAGTGGAGGGCGCGGCGGCCGTCAAGGGATTCACGGCCATCCGCTCCGTCAATGGGCTCAACAGCATGCAGTACATCGCCCGGGCCCGCATCCTGCGGGATCTGCTCCGGGACGGCGTGGACATCATGGACCCGAACAACACCTATATCGACCCCCGCGTCCGGGTGGGCGGCGGAACGATGATCCTGCCCGGCACCATCCTGCGCGGTCGGAGCGTCATCGGCAGAAACTGCGAGATCGGCCCCAACGCCGTGGTGAACGACTGCATCGTGGGCGACGGCACCGTGGTCAACGCCTCCCAGATCAATGAGAGCACGGTGGGCAGCAACACCCACATCGGCCCCTTCGCCTATGTGCGCCCCGGCTGCACCATCGGCGACGATATCAAGGTGGGCGACTTTGTGGAGGTCAAGAACTCCACCCTCGGCAACGGCACCAAGATCTCCCACCTCACCTATGTGGGCGACAGCGACGTGGGTGAGCAAGTCAATTTCGGCTGCGGCACCGTCACCGTCAATTTCGACGGCAAAGACAAGTACCGCTGCACCATCGGAAGCCATGTGTTCCTGGGCTGCAACACCAACCTGGTGGCTCCGGTCCGCGTGGGCGACGGGGCTTACACTGCCGCCGGTTCCACCATCACGGAGGACGTGCCGGACGGCGATCTGGGCATCGCCCGGACGCGGCAAACGAACCTTTCCGGCTGGGCGGAAAAGCGCCGGGCGGAAGGCCGCCTGAAATAAGGTTTTCCCGCCGGCGCGCCGGCGTGAAACGATAGAAGAAATAACGAACAGAAGAACTGCACGATGCGGGAGCGATCCATTTCAAGCAAAATGAGGATCCGTCAACTGAGAACCGAAATCGAAAAATGAAAAAGAGAGGTACTTTGGAATGATTGCACATGGTAAGGACATCAAGCTCTTCGCGGGCAACTCCAACCGCGCCCTGGCGCAGGAGATCTGCCAGAATCTGAACACGAAGCTGGGCGATTCCGAAGTCGGCCGGTTTGCCGACGGCGAATGTTACGCGTCCCTCTATGAAAGCGTCCGCGGCAGCGACGTTTTCGTGATCCAGTCCACCTGCAACCCCGTGAACGACAACCTGATGGAAATGCTGGTCATGATCGACGCCCTCAAGCGTGCTTCCGCCGGCCGCATCACCGCGGTGATGCCCTATTTCGGCTATGCCCGCCAGGACCGCAAGGCCAAGGCCCGCGACCCGATCTCCGCAAAGCTGGTGGCCAACATGATCGTGGCCGCCGGCGCCGACCGCGTGCTGACCATGGACCTGCACGCCGCCCAGATCCAGGGCTTCTTTGATATCCCCGTGGACAACCTGCTGGGCAATCCTATTTTCGTGGAATATTACGGCCAGATGTTCAAGGAGAACGCCGAGGAAATGGTGGTCGTCTCTCCCGATGTGGGTTCTGTGGCCCGCGCCCGCGCCTTTGCCCAGAAGCTGGGCATGAGCCTGGCTATCGTGGACAAGCGCCGTCCCAAGGCCAATTCCTGCGAGGTCATGAACATCATCGGCGACGTCAAGGGCCGCGACTGTATCCTCTTCGACGACATGGTGGACACCGCTGGCAGCATCTGCAACGCCGCCAAGGCCATTATCGACATCGGCGGCGCCAACAGCGTTCACGCCTGCGCGTCCCATGCCGTGCTCTCTGGCCCGGCCATCGACCGCATCAACGCCAGCCCCATCACGGAGATGGCGTTCCTGAACACCATCCCCGCCATCTCCGCCGGAAAGAGCGACAAGATCAAGTATCTTTCCGTGGCCCACATGTTCGCCGACGCCATCGAGCGCATCTACAGCGAGATGTCTGTTTCCAAATTGTTCTCTTAAAAGTACCATCTGCAGGATGATATATGAGCGTCTGGCGGGGATCGCGGATCCCCGCCTTTCGCTGTGCGGCAAAAGGAGAAGAGCATGTTCTTTCGTGAAAAAAGCGGCGCGGTGTCCTGGCTGCTGGTATGTCTGGGCAACCCGGGCATAAAATATAAAAACACCCGGCACAATGTGGGCTTCCACGCGGCGGACGCCCTGGAAAAGCGCTGCGGCGCGAAGTTCGACCGGCTCAAGTGCCGCGCCCTGACGGGCAGTGTGACGCTGGGCGGGGAAAAGGTGCTGGTGATGAAGCCCCAGACCATGATGAACCTCTCCGGCCAGGCGGTGCAGGAGGCAGCACGGTTCTACAAGGTGCCGCCCGAGCGCGTCCTCGTGATTTGTGACGACGTGTCCCTGTCGGTGGGGCACATGCGGCTGCGGACCGGCGGCAGCGCCGGTGGCCACAATGGCCTCAAGGATATCATCCAGCGCCTGGGCAGCAGCGATTTCCCCCGCATCAAGATCGGCGTGGGCGAAAAGCCCCGCCCGGAGTACGACCTGGCCGATTGGGTCCTGGGCCGCCCCACCCAGAAGGAGTGGGAGACCATCGAGGCTGTGATCCAGCGCGCTCTGGACGCCGCGGAATGCCTCATCGAAGAGGGCGCGGACAAGGCCATGAGCCGCTACAACAACTGACCGCCGCCGGCGCGGCGGCATCCATAGGAAAAACCAGCAGCAGTGCGCGCCCTTCCCCCGGAGGGCGCGGACTGCCATTGCCCGCTTGCGAGAAAAGGAGGAGCCCATGGAACGGCTGATCGAAGCGATACAGGAGATCCCGGAGGTAGCGGAACTGCTGCGAAGCGCGGAAAGCGGCGGCTGCCCCGCCGCCATGACCGGCCTGGGGCCGGTCCACCGGGCCCACATGGGCGCGGCCCTGCTGCGCGGCGGCGCATCGGCGCTGCTGGCCCTCTGTGCCGACGAGGGGGAGGCCCGCCGCATGGCGGCGGACCTGCAGGCCTTCACGGGCGAGGAAGCGGTGGTGCTGCCGGGGCGTGAGTTCCGCTTCCACCCTGCGGCAGTCACCTCCCGGGGCTGGGAGGAACAGCGCTTGGCGGCGCTCTACCGCATCGCCGCCGGCGAAGCGCGGATCATCGCGGCTACGCCTGACGCCCTGGCCCAGCGCACCATGCCCAAAGAGCAGCTGCTGTCGGCCGTCCGCACCCTGCGGCCGGGCGATGCCGCCGAACCGGCGGAGCTGGCGGAGCATCTGCTCCGCTGCGGCTACAGCCGCTGCGAGCAGGTGGAGGGCCCAGGCCAGTTTGCCCTGCGCGGCGGCATTCTCGACGTGTTCGGCCCCGGCATGGCGTCGCCGGTGCGCGTGGAGTTTTTCGGCGACGAAGTGGACGCCATGGGTGCCTTTGACACGGCGAGCCAGCGGCGCACGGAAAATGTGAAAAGTGTGCTGCTGCTGCCGGCGGACGAGGTGCTCCCGGAGATGGCTGAGGGCGGCGCGGCGGGGCTGGCCGGACAGCTGGACACCCTGCGCGCCAAATTGGAAAAGAAAAAGAGCACCCGGCAGGAGCTGCTGCAGGCCCTGGAGCGGGACGCGGAGCTTCTGCGGGAGCACGCGCTCCACAGCGGCCTGGACCGCTACGCCGCGGCCGTCTGGCGGGAAACCGTCACGCCGGCGGCCTATCTGCCGGCGGACTGCGCTGTCTGCGTCTGCGACAGTGCCCGGGTGACGGAGCGGCTGAAAAACGATCTGTGGCGGGCCCGGGAGGACGTGAAAAGCGCCCTGGAAACGGGGACCCTGGCGGGCGAATGGGCCCAGCTCACCGTCGGGGCGGAAGAACTGTGGAAAGATCTGGGGGAGCGGCCGCTGTATTTTTTGAACTCCCTGCCCACCTCCCGCTATCCCCTGCCGCCGAAGAGCCTGCTGCAGCTGAACGCCAAGCAGCTCTCCTCCTACGGCGGCAGCCTGGAGACCGCGGCGGCGGATATGGAGCAGTATCTGAAGGAGGGCTTCCGGGTGCTGGTGCTGTGCAGCAGCCAGCGGCGCGCGCAGAATCTTCAGAGCATCCTGCAGGCGCGCGGCGTCCCCGCGTCTCTGGATTTTGACATGGAAGCGCTGCCCGCCCCCGGCGCGGCGCAGATCTCCCTGGGGGCGCTGTCGGCGGGCATCGAATACGCGCAGATCTCCCTGGCGGTGCTGACGGAGGGGCAGCTTCTGGCGCCGAAGCAGAAAAAGTCCCGGACGCGCAGCGCAAAAACGAACCGCCAGAAGCTTCAGTCCTATACCGATCTGACCCCCGGCGATCTGGTGGTCCACGTCCACCACGGCGTGGGCCGCTTCGTGGGCATCTTCAAAATGACGGTGGACGGCGCGGACCGGGACTATATCAAGATCGCCTATGCCGGCAGCGACTGCCTCTATGTGCCGGCCACCCAGCTGGACCTGGTGAGCAAATACATCGGCGGCGGGGAGCACCAGGAAACGATGCGCCTGAACAAGCTGGGCGGCACGGACTGGGCCCGCAGCACCCGCCGGGCCAAGGCGGCGGCCAAGGATCTGGCCAAGGGCCTGATCCAGCTGTACGCCGAACGGCAGAAAAAGCGGGGCTTTGCCTTTTCTCCGGATTCCCCCTGGCAGCTGGAATTCGAGGAGGCCTTTCCCTATGAGGAGACCGAGGACCAGCTGCGCTGCATTCGGGAGGTCAAGAGCGATATGGAGCGCCCGGTGCCCATGGACCGCCTGCTGTGCGGCGACGTGGGCTACGGCAAGACCGAAGTGGCCCTGCGGGCGGTGATGAAGTGCATCCTCGACGGGAAGCAGGCGGCTATCCTGGTGCCCACCACGGTCCTGGCCCAGCAGCATTACGCCACGGCGGTGAGCCGCTTCCGCTCCTTCCCGGTGAATATCGCGGTGCTCAGCCGCTTCCAGACACCCAAGGCGAGCAGAAAGATCCTCCAGGACCTGAAAACGGGGGCCGTGGATCTTTTGATCGGCACCCACCGCCTGCTGCAGAAGGGCGTGGAATTCAAGGATCTGGGGCTGCTGGTCATCGACGAGGAGCAGCGCTTCGGCGTGACACACAAGGAAAAGCTCAAGGAGATGGCCCGGCAGGTGGACGTGCTGACGCTGTCGGCCACCCCCATCCCGCGGACGCTGAACATGGCCCTTTCCGGCGTGCGGGATATGAGCACCCTGGAGGCCCCGCCCCAGGACCGCCAGCCGGTGCAGACCTATGTGATAGAGCACGACTGGGGCATGCTTGCCGACGCCATGCGCCGGGAGATCCAGCGCCACGGCCAGGTCTATTACCTGCATAACCGGGTGGAAAATATCGACCGCACCGCCGCCCACATCCAGCAGCTCCTGGGGGAGGAGGTCCGCGTGGTCACGGCCCACGGAAAGCTCTCCGAGCAGCAGCTCTCGGCAGTGATGCAGGAGGTCATCGACGGACAGGCACAGGTGCTGGTGTGTACCACCATCATTGAAACAGGCATCGATATTCCGAACGTGAATACGCTGATCGTGGAGGACGCCGACCATCTGGGCCTGGCCCAGCTGCACCAGATCCGCGGCCGGATCGGCCGCAGTGCCCGGCGGGCGTATGCGTACATGACCTACCGCCGGGGCAAGGTGCTTTCGGAAACGGCGGATAAGCGCCTGACGGCCATCCGGGAATATGTGGAATTCGGCTCCGGCTTCAAGATCGCCATGCGCGATTTAGAGATCCGCGGCGCGGGCAACCTGCTGGGGCCGGAGCAGTCCGGCTTTATGATGAGCGTAGGCTATGACCTGTATCTGAAGCTGTTGGAAGAGGCGGTGCTGGAGGAGCGGGGCGAGGAGCGGAAGAAGGAGCCGGAGTGCACGGCGGACTTGAATATTTCCGCCAATATCCCCGAGCGGTATGTGGCCGCGCCGGAACAGCGCATGGACCTCTACCGCCGCATCGCGGCCATCCGCACCCGGGAGGACGCCGACGACCTGACGGACGAACTGCTGGATCGCTACGGCGACTTGCCCCGGAGCGTCCGGGCGCTGCTGGATGTGGCGCTGCTGCGCGCTGCGGCGGCCAAGCTGGGCGTGTCCGAGATCGCCCAGAAGGACCAGAGCGTGCGCTTCTCCCTGACGGACGTGGATCTGCAGCGCATCGCGGCGGTGTGCGGCATGAAGAAATACCGCGCCCGTCTGCGGCTGGAGGCGGGCGGCGCGCCCGCCGTGGTGCTGCGCCTGCAGCCGAAGGAAGACATACTGGAGCAGTGCATGGAACTCGTCGACGCCCTGCACGGCGCCGCGCCGGCGGAAAAGAGCTGAGCGCGGGAAGGGAAAAAGCCCTTGTGCAGGGACGGGGGATGTGATACAATGAATTGGATTTTATGGCGGGCCGGCGCGCTGCGCGGAAAGCGGCGCGCAGCGGCTGCGGCGCAAGGAGAAAGGGTGTTTTATGATCATGGAGGGTCTGAAAAGCAGAGCGGTGGCGCTGGTCGTGTGTGCGGCGCTGATCCTGGTGGGCTGGTTCGGCGGCAGCGCCATCCAGAATGCACAGGACGATCTGATCACGCTGCGGGCCGCCGGCCTTAAGGCGGACACGGTGGTCATGACCATCGGCGAGCAGGAGATCACGGCGGCGGAATACCTGTATTGGCTGACCAACGCCTGCGACACCGTCTATCAGTATTACGGCATCACCGACTGGAGCATGGCCCTCAGTGAGGACCTGACCGTAGGCGACTATGCCAAGGAGCAGGCGGATTACTATGTGTCCCAGTATGCGGCCATCCGCCAGATGGCGGAGGAAAAGGACGTCACGCTGACCGAGGAGCAGCAGACAGAGCTGGACGGCATGCGGGACTACTATGTCGGCTACTACGGCTCCGAGGAGATGTACGACTATCTCCTGGCCTACGCGGGCTTGACCGAGGAGATGCTGACGGAGAGCAATGTGGTGCCCTATCTCTATGAGACGATCTGCGCCCAGCTGTTGAGCGAGGGCGGCGAGCTGGAGCCCACAGAAGCGCGCCTTCAGGAATTTGCCGAGACCCACGGCTACACCGGGGCCAGCGACGAGATGCTGCTGCTCTATTACACCGACACTGGCTACGGCGCGGTGTACGACTATGTCAACGACTATATCGAGGGCATGGAAGTCGTGAAGACCGAGGCCTATGACGCCATCGACGTGGCGGAATTCTATCCGGCCCTGCTGGCTGAGCGCCAGGCGCTGCCGGTGCCGTCGCTGGATACGGACAGCGGCTCTTCCGCAGAATAAAAAAACGCACCGGAGAGGGACCCGGGGCCGCAAAACAGCGGCCCCGGGTTTTTGCACAAAACGGAGGAAATGGTACAAATAAATCCTTCTATAATGCGCAAATATAAGACAATTATGACTTGAAATTGTTAATATTTTAACAATTTGTAGGAAATATACAGGTTTTTTACCTGTGGCATGTTGACATTTGGAGTATTTGCGAGTAAACTGAAGCCATCAAAAACTATAGGAGGTATTCCCGTGTCTGAGATTTATATCGTGAATTGCTGCAGAACCGCAATTGGTTCCTTCGGCGGCTCCCTGAAGGATGTGCCCGCCACTGAGATGGGCGCCATTGTCGCCAAAGAAGCGCTGAAGCGCGCTGGCGTCAAGCCCGAGCAGGTGAGTGAAGTGATGTTCGGCTGCATCCTGACCGCAGGTCAGGGCCAGAACGTCGCCCGTCAGGTCGCCGTCAAGGCCGGCATCCCCTATTCCGTTCCCGCTTACACCGTGGGCATGGTCTGCGGCTCCGGCATGAAGTCCGTCATCGAAGGCGCCCGCGCCATCAAGGCCGGCGACGCTGAGATCGTCCTCTGCGGCGGCACCGAGAACATGTCCGCCGCCCCCTATGCAGTTCCCACCGGCCGCTACGGCGCCCGCATGGGCAACACCCAGATGGTCGACACCATGATCAAGGACGGCCTGTGGGAAGCTTACAACAACTATCACATGGGTACCACCGCTGAAAATATCAACGACGTGTGGGGCATCACCCGCGAAGAGCAGGATGCTTTCGCCGCCGCCTCCCAGCAGAAGACCGAAGCTGCCCAGAAGGCCGGCAAGTTCGAGGCTGAGATCGTTCCCGTGCCCGTAAAGAAGAAGAAGGAGATCGTCGAGTTCAAGGTCGACGAGTATCCCAAGGCCGGCGTCACCGCCGAGAGCATCGCCAAGCTGCGCGGCGCGTTCCCCGTGGGGCCCGAGGGCGTTGAGGACGAGATCGTCCACACCTTCGAGCTGACCGGCGTCCATGAGGCCGACACCAAGAAGCATGTCCAGCGCGTCACCGCCGCCAACGCTTCCGGCATCAACGACGGCGCTGCTGCCATCGTCCTGGCTTCCGCCGAAGCCGTCGAGAAGTACGGCCTGAAGCCCATGGCAAAGCTGATCGGCTATGGCCAGGGCGGCGTGGATCCCAAGATCATGGGTGTCGGCCCTGTGCCCGCTTCCCGCAACGCCATGGCGGCTGCCGGTGTGACCATCGACGACATCGACCTGGTGGAAGCCAACGAAGCCTTCGCCGCCCAGTCCATCGCTGTGGCCCGCGAGCTCGGCTTTGATATGTCCAAGGTCAACGTCAACGGCGGCGCTATCTCCCTGGGCCATCCCGTGGGTGCTTCCGGCGCGCGCATCATCGTCACTCTGCTGCACGAGATGCAGAGAAGAGACGACGCCAAGAAGGGCCTGGCCACGCTGTGCATCGGCGGCGGCATGGGCACCGCAGTCGTGGTCGAGAAGTGCTGAAAAGCGCTCCGGCAGCGATCGGATAAGCGTACATAAAATCGTGCTCCGGGCGGGGACAGGCTCCCCGCCTGGAGCATCTTTTTTGCTTTGCGCGCCGGGACGGAGCATGCCGCGCAGGGAAAGGAACTTGTGTGCAGAATGCACAAAAATGGGCCGAAAAAATTGGAATAAAAAACGCCGTGGTTTTTATTTACATAAAATTACAATTTGACGCGATAAAAACAAATATCGGGCGAAAATATGGGATAAAACGAACAAGAACGTGTAAATTTCGTCTTTATATCAAAAAAATGTTAATAATATTTTTTCGCCGCCCGCACAAAAAACTGAGCGGCAAATAGTTGAAAATTACCAAAACTGTGCTATAATACAAGCATAGATTGCATGGAAGGAAAATGTGGAGTAGTTCCATGTGAATAAAAATGGGAGGTAAAAAATTCATGGCTAAAGTTGTATCTATGAACGAGGCTCTGGCTCAGGTCAAAGACGGCATGACCATCATGGTCGGCGGTTTCCTGAGCGCCGGCGCCCCCAACGAAATTCTGCATGCGATCGCAGAGAGCGGTGTGAAGGACCTGACGGTGATCTGCAACGATGGCGGCATGCCCCAGCGCGAGCACAGCCTGGCTGAAATGATCCACAACGGTCAGGTGGCACACCTGTGGGCGACCCATATCGGCATGAACCCCGAGGTCGGCCAGAAGATGAACGACGGCTCCATGAAGGTCACTCTGGTTCCCCAGGGTTCCATGGCTGAAAAGATCCGTGCAGGCGGCTACGGCCTGGGCGGTATCCTGACCCCCACCGGTCTCGCCACCCCTGTGGGCGAAGGCGCTGAGGACGTCGGCGGCACCAAGAAGGAAGTCATCACTATCGACGGCAAGGAGTTCCTGCTGGAGCGTCCTCTGCGCGCTGATCTGGCGCTCATCTACGGTTCCACCGCTGATAAGTACGGCAACGTGAAGATCCACGGCGATGCCCGGAACTTCAACACCGTGATGGCTGCTGCTGCGGACACCGTGATCTGCCAGGCCGACGAGATCATCGACATGATGGATCCCGATGAGGTCCTGATCCCCGGTGTTCTGGTTGACTACATTGTGGATGGAGGTAACAAGTAATGGAAAAGGCTATGATCAAAGGCTATATTGCCAAGAGAGTTGCAAAAGAATTTAAGGATGGCGATTTCGTCAACCTGGGCATCGGCCTGCCCACCATGGTGCCTGCCTATCTGCCCCCCGATGTTCACGTGATCCTGGAAGCCGAGGTCGGCATGGCCGGCCAGGGCGGCAAGCCCGAAGTCGCTGACCCCAACGTGGTCGACGCCGGCGGCCAGCCCGCCTCCATCGCTCCTGGCGGTGCGTTCATCGATTCCGCCACTTCCTTCGGCCTGATCCGCGGCGGCCACGTGAATGCCACCGTTCTGGGTGCTCTGCAGGTCGATGAAAAGGGCAACCTGGCCAACTGGATCATCCCCGGCAAGATGGTTCCCGGCATGGGCGGCGCTATGGACCTGTGCGCCGGCGCCAAGAACGTCATCGTCGCCATGGAGCACACCCAGAAGGGCAGCCCCAAGATCCTGAAGGAGTGCACTCTGCCCCTGACCACCAAGACCTGCGTCACCAAGATCATCACCGAGATGGGCGTGATCAACGTGACCGACAAGGGCCTGGAGCTGGTTGAGATCAACCCCGAGTTCACCGTCGAGCAGGTTCAGGCCGCCACCGAGGCGACCCTGATCGTCTCCCCCGATCTGAAGCCCATCGAGGACTGATTTTCGGCTGCTTAACGATACACAATAGCGCTTCAAATGCGAACCGGCACTGCCGGTTCGCATTTTTTATGCTGAAAATTGCCTTTCCGGGCATGATCGTCGCCTTCGGCCCATACAATGGGGCTGTCAGCATGGGCGAAAGGGAGAGAGCGGTTATGAAAAGGTGGAAAAGGAAAAATGCGGCGCCGTCGCTGTTTGGCGCGCTGAAATGGGTGCTGCTGTGGATCGGGATCGCCCTGCTGTGCGGCGCGGCGATTACCTGTTTTTGGGACAGCGCCCGGGGTATGGAATTCTATGCGGGGTATCTGATCGAACTGAGCCTGAGCATGGATAACCTGTTCGTGTTCCTGTCGATTTTCACCGCCTTCGGCATCCCGGAGCACGCCCGGCACCGGGTACTGCACTGGGGCATTCTGGGGGCGGTGGTGCTGCGGCTGGCGTTCATCCTGGCCGGGGTGGCGGTGGTGGAGCGCTTTTCCTGGGCCCTTTATTTTTTCGGGGCGCTGCTGATCGTCAACGGCCTGCGCATGCTGGGCGGGAAGGAGACGGAGGGCGCCGCGGCCGACGGGGTGCTGATGCGCCTGATCCGCCGTGCCGTGCCGATGACGGACCGCTTTGCCGGGGACCGTTTTTTTGTCCGGGAGCGGCGGGGGAAACGGATGGCGCGGCGTGCTACGCCCCTTCTGGGCGTGCTGCTGCTGATCGAATGCTCCGATATCATTTTCGCCATCGATTCCGTCCCGGCGGTGTTCTCGGTGTCCACCCATCCGCTGATCGTCTACAGCTCCAATATCCTGGCGGTGCTGGGCTTGCGGCAGCTGTATTTCGTGCTGGAATACATGGCGGGGCAATTCCGCTATGTGCGCTGCGGCGCGGCGCTGATCCTGCTGTTCACCGGTGGGAAGATGCTGGCAGTCCTCTTCGGCGTCCACCTGTCCACAGCCCTTTCCATCGCCGTCATTGCCGTGGTGCTGCTGATGAGCGTCCTGCTCTCCCTGCTTTCCGCCCGTTTTTTCCGGCAGCCGGGGCGGCAGGGCGGCTGATGGGGCGAAAGCACCGCGGGCGAAGCCCGCGTCCTCTTTATGCAGAAGCCGCTCGCTATGCGAGCGGCTTCTGCATAATAAAAAGCGGCCCGGCAGGGGAGACCCTGCCGGGCGGATATCGTTTTCCGCGGGTGCGGAGGTTCAGCCGTAGGTGGTCCAGTGACCGCGGCGGTAGTAGAAGAAAAAGACCACGGAACTGAGGGACCAGGTCAGGGGATAGACCCAGTAAACCATTTGGATACTGTGGGTCAGGGGAACGGTGACGGTGAGGAAGACCACGCGCACGGCGCACCAGAACACCATCATGACGATCATGGGCGCCATCGCCTTGCCCGCGCCGCGCAGCACGGCGGCGACGGCGTGGGAATAAGCTAGAAGACAGTAGAACAGCGCTGCCGTCCGGGCTTTGCCGATGCCGAAGACCACCACCGCGGGCGTGGCGTCAAAGGCGGCGATGAACTGCGGCGCAAAGAGAAAGACCACCACGCCGATGGCCTCCGCCAGCAGCGCTGTTGCAAAGATGCCGAAGCGGGCGCCCTGGCGCGTCCGGTCTGTCCGGGCGGCGCCCAGATTCTGTCCCACAAAGGTGGTCAGGGCCAGCGTGAAGCTGTTGATGGGCAGGAAAGCGAAGCCCTCCACCTTGCTGTAGGCCCCGTAGCCCGCCATGGCCATTTCGCCGAAGGCGTTGACGTTGGACTGGACCACCACGTTGGAAAAAGCGATGATGGAATTCTGGGCCCCGGAGGGCAGGCCGATGCGGAGGATCTGGCGCAGGATGGCGGGATCGAAGCGGAGCTGGCGCAGATCCAAACGGTAGGCCTCCTTGGTGCGCATCAGCTGGACCATGCACAGCGCGGCGCTGAGGATCTGGGAGATCACCGTGGCCAGCGCCGCCCCGCCCACGCCGGTGCGCAGCCCCTCGATGAACCAGAGATCCAGCACCAGATTGACCGCTGAGGAGAGCATCAGGTAGTAGAGGGGGTGGCGGCCGTCGCCCACGGCCTGGAGGATGCCGACGAAAATATTGTACATCACGACGCCCACGGAACCGGCAAAATAGATGCGCAGATACGCCACTGCCTCCGGGAGCACGCTTTCCGGCGTGTTCATCCACAACAGGATGTGGGGGGAGAGGAGCACGCCCACGGCGGTCATGACCGCGCTGGCAGCCAGGCCGAAGGCCACGGTGGTGTGGACGGCGCGGCGGAGATCCTTTGTGTGGCCCGCGCCGAAAAAGCGAGCCGTGATCACGCCGGCGCCCGAGGACATGCCGCTGAGAAAGCCGATGAGCATGAAGATCAGGCTGCCCGAGGAGCTGACCGCCGCCAGGGCGGTGCTCCCCAGAAAATTGCCGACGATCAGGGAGTCGATGGTGTTGTAAAGCTGCTGAAACAGGTTGCCCAGCAGCAGCGGCAGGGCAAAGAGGGTGATCCGTTTCCAGATCGCGCCCTCGGTCATAGGCTGTATGGTTTTCGTCATCTGCGGTCACCTCGGGAAAGCTGCGCAGCGGAGCGCCGTGCTCCCGTGGGGCGCGGTGGACGCTGTGGAGAAAAGTGCCTTTGCGGGCAAAAAGAGCACGGCCGGAGCCGTGCCACTTTTTATGGGATCTGCGGTGCGCGGGGTGGGACTCAGAGGTCCACCTGGACGCCTGCGCCCGGACTGTCTGCCTGCGCCAGCAGGGCCTGCCAGAGGTCGTCGCCCAGTTCTGTGCGGAAGAAATCCTGGGGGTATGTGCCCATGCGGCGGGGGTAGAGGGTGACGGTCTCGCCGATTTCGGCGATGAGGGAGCTCTCCGCTTCCTCGCGGCGGGCTGCCTCCTCAGCGGACACTGTTTCGGAGATGTCGTCGTCATAGTTCATGGCGTCCGGGAAACCGGCCCGGGCTTCCTCGATAAAGCTGTCGCCGTCCAGAGCGGCCAGCTCCGGAGAGGTGATGTAGTTGCGGCAGGAACCATCCTCAAAGACAACTGCCACCATATCTTCCTGTTCGTTCTGATAGAGCTTGACTGTGCGCATGCTTGTCTGCCTCCTGTGTTCCGACTGCCGTGGCCGGCGTTTGAAGTTTTTATAAGGAAAAGCGGGGGGATCTTCTGTGGAGTATTGTAGCACAAGCAGGAAGGGATAGCAATAAGAAAGCGGGACGGCGCGTCTGCGTCGTATGAGGTTTGGGGGGCAATTCACTTACTCCGAGCATCTGAATCATCGGAGGGTGGAGCCGCCTCCTGGTCGGCGGAACCCAAAAAGAAAGGACTTCCGATCGGAAGTCCTTTCTTTTTGGGTTGGGGCGTCAGCAATGGATATCGCTGGTTTCGCTGTTACACTATATCATACTTTGACGCGGTTAGACTAACTTATTGAGACTGACACGGGTAATCGGCGCTGCACCAGTTTTCTTAATTATGGGCAGCCTTTCTTTTCCTTGGTGCAAAAAGGGGTTCCATATCCACCTGTTCCAACTGCAATAGCTTTATTTTCTTCTCAATCCCACCGGCATAACCTGTCAGACTGCCATTTGCTCCCACGACACGGTGGCAAGGCACAATGATGGAGATTTCATTGTGGCCTACCGCGCCGCCTACGGCCTGTGCTGACATACGCGGCAATCCTTTCTTAGCCGCGATCTGCTTTGCAATTTCACTGTATGTCATCGTCTGACCATATGGAATGGTACAAAGGATTTCCCATACCTCATTTTGAAAGTCTGTGCCTGTGAAATGAAGCGGTACAGTAAAGTCCGGTTCTTTCCCCGAAAAGTAAATCGTAAGCCACTGTTTTACTTTTTCGAAAATGGGAATTTCTTTTTCCTCATGTTCCTTGTCCAGATAGAGAGCAAAATACTTTTGCCCCTCAAACCATAAGCCTGTTAAGCCAATCTCATCTGCGGCTAAAAGAATGTTGCCGATAGGGGAACGATAATGGCTGGTATACTGCATTCTTACTTCCTCCTGTTCTTTTTCGGCGCATAGTCTTTCATTTCAGGGATTGTCCCGCCTGCCACAGCCCAGAGATACAAGCTTGCTGCGCTGCAATAAGGGCTGAACCGCCGCCTGTATTTTTCAAATAGCTTTCGGTCTATTTTCCTGTGGTGGTAAACCATACGAAGCCCGCGCTGGATTGCCAGATCGTCAAAGCTGAATATGTTAGGCCGCTGCAAGCAGAACAGCAAAATCATTTCCGCTGTCCATACGCCGATCCCTTTCAAAGAAGCCAGTGCCTGTATTGCTTCGTCGTCCGGCAACCGGGAAATTTCCTGCAAAGCAAATTCCCCGGTTTTCACTTTTTCAGCGAAATCTTTGATGTATTCAGCTTTTCGGAATGTTATTCCCGAAGACTGCAGCGTGTCTATATCGGCTGCCGAAAGGCTCTCTGCAGTCACTTCTCCAAACTGTGCTTTCATTCTTGCCCAAATCGTTGCCTGTGCCTTTGTTGATATTTGCTGGCCGATGATGTGATGCACCACGGAAGAAAACAGGTCGGGATCTACCTCGCGGTCAACGTGGCCAACCTTATCGATAACAGCAGCTAAGATCTTGTCCCTGCCTTTCAAATATTCCACTTCAGTTTTTCCATAAGGGAAGTACAATCGCACCCCTCCGCTCTGTCACGCCTGTTGCGTTTATACGCTATGATGTCTTCTTGTTTTCCAACATTTTTCTCTGTACAGTTTATGATAGTTTATTGTACTGTACTGGCTCCTTGTGTGTCAAGCCGCGCCGCTTTTGCGGCGTACAAGCGTTTTGGCCGTAGGCCAAAACCTTGGCGCAGGGGCGGCTTTGCCGACCCCGAGCGTTCGGATACCGAAGGGGGGGAGCCGCCCTTTTGGGCGGCGAAACCCAAAAAGAAAGACAGGTGGGACTTGAACCCACACGTTGTTGCCAACAACGGATTTTGAGTCCGTCGCGTCTGCCATTCCACCACACCGGCGTGCAGAAAAAGCGTACTTATTATAGCCCGAAGTCCTGCAAAAAGCAAGCCTTTTCTTCAAAAAGACAAAAATGGGCGGAAGGTCCGCTCTGCTGCGAAAAACGACTACACAAAGGAAAGAAAATGTGGTACAATGCTAAATTAGAATCGTATGCTATAATGTTTTGCGGCGGGAACGGCGCATCTGCGAGGAGGTCAAACGGTGAAGCTGCGGTGCTTTCTGAAAAAGTGGTATGTGCTCGGCGCGGCGCTCAGCCTGGCGCTGGCTCTGTCCGGCTGCATGTTTGCGGTGTCGCCGGACGATCTGTTCGCCCTGCCGAAGCTGCCGGAGGAGTACGTGGATCTGGAAACGGAGATCGACGGGCTGCTCAAGAGCGGCTATGAGTACGCCGCGCCCACCGAGGGCGAAAATATCCAGATGGTGCAGATGGTGGACCTGGACGGTGACGGTACCGACGAGGCGCTGGCTTTCCTGCGCAGGACGGGGGACATCAAGCCCCTGCGCATCGTGATCTTCCAGCAGAGCGAGGAGGGCTACCACATCGCGGCGGAGATCCAGGAGAGCGGCACATCCATCGAGCGGGTGGAATACCAGGACCTGAACGGCGACGGCAGCCAGGAACTGATCGTCAGCTGGAGCATCGTCTCCGCCGACGGCGGGAAAAACGGCGCGATAGACGAAACTGCCGGCGAGCGCGCCCTGAGCAGCGTGGTGACGGTGTACAGCCTGGACCGCTATAACGAGCGGAAGATCCTGGATACCTCTGCCAATTACTATACCATCACCGACCTTGACAAGGACGGCGCGCCGGAACTGATCCTGATCAGCGGCGGCCCTTCGGGCACCTGCAACGCCATGGCCTACCAGTGGAACGCCGGCGCTATGGAACTGGTCAGCGCCGTCAAGCTGTCCGTGCTGCCGGCCGCGCTGGACGAGGTGCGCGTGGGCGGCCTGAGCGATGGACAGCAAGCCCTGTTCGTCACCGGCCGGGTCAACGATCAGAACTTGATGACCGACATCCTGGTGTGGCGGGACCGGGTGCTGGTCAACTGCACCATGGACGAGCAGACCGGCATGAGCCGCCTGGTTTACCGCGACGCTTCCGTCCGGGCCCGGGATATCAACAAGGACGGCGCGCTGGAGCTGCCCATCGCCTATGAGCTGCCAAAGCTCTCGTCGGAGGACCCGTCCTACTGGGGCATCAACTGGACCTCCTTCGCCGACGACGGCGAGGGACAAGTCGTGGAAACGACGTATCACAATCTCTCGGACGGCTGGTATCTCGTGCTGCCGGAAAGCTGGAAAGACACCATTATGATCACGGACGTGGCCCTTTCCGTGGGCGAGCGGGCCGTCACCTTCGGCGTTTACCAGGGGGACGCGGCGCCCCTGGAGATCCTGACGATCTATACGGAGACCGGCGACAGCCGCGAATACAAGGCCACCAAGGGCGAGCGCTTTGTTCTGGCCCGGCAAGCCACCACCGTATACGCCGCGGAATTCCTCCCCGGCAGTGCCGACTGGGAGGGGGCTATGAGCGAAGACGCCCTGCGGGAAGCCTTCCATATGGTCCAGGCCGAGTGGTATTTGAAATGACCTATGACAACGATAAGGAAGGATGGATCCAGAGATGAAAAAGGTACTGGTGCTCGAGGATGAAGCCAGCATCCGCAGCTTTGTGGTGATCAATCTCAAGCGCGGGGGCTACGACGTGATCGAAGCCGAGAGCGGCGAAGAGGCTCTGCAGCTGCTGGGCGAAAATCCGGACGTCAAAGTGGCCCTGCTGGACGTGATGCTGCCCGGCATTGACGGGTTCGAGGTCTGCCGCCGGATCCGCGCCACCAACACGAAGATCGGTATCATCATGCTCACGGCCCGCGCCCAGGAGATGGACAAGGTGACCGGTCTGATGACCGGCGCCGACGACTATGTGACCAAGCCCTTTTCCCCCGCGGAACTGACGGCCCGGGTGGACGCCCTGTTCCGCCGCGCCGGCGGCGACGTGACGGAGGTGCAGGAGGGCGAGATCCGGCAGGACCCCTTCCTGCTGAACACCCGCAACCGCACCCTGGAGAAAAACGGCCAGCGCATCAAGCTGACCCAGGTGGAATACACCATTATGAAAATGTTTATGGAAAACCCGGGCAAGGCCCTGTCGCGGGAAGAGATCCTGGATATGGTCTGGGGCCACGATTATTTCGGCGAAGTGAAGATCGTGGATGTGAATATCCGCCGGCTGCGCCTGAAGATCGAGGACAATCCCCAGAACCCTGCGTACATCACCACCGTTTGGGGCTACGGGTACAAGTGGGGCTTTTGATGCCCCGGCGGAGCAAGGGAAAGGAGGCGCACAGTCGTGCAGGTTTCCGTTAAACATAAGCCGCGCGGCCTGCGCCAGCGCTGGATGACCAACAGCATGAGCATCGTCACGGTCAGTTTTCGGCCAGCATCAGCACCTATTATTACAGCAACGCCAAAACGGGCATGGAGTCCCAGGCCCGGGCGGCCATCGGTTTCATGAACCGCACCGCCATCTCCACCTACGAAGAATACTACACCATCGCATATAACTACACCCAGAGCTTTTCTGACAAGGACAGGCTGGAGCTGCAGTTTATCGACGAGAGCGGCAAGATCGAAACGTCGTCCTACAATTTCACAGCGGGCCTGTCCCCCCGCACCTCCGACATCACCGCGGCGCTGCGGACGGGGGAGCCGGCCTCTTTCGTGGGCCGGGACAGCCACACCGACGAGAAGATCATCGCGGTGTCCTACCCGCTGTCCTACGACGGGTCCGTCATCGGCGTTATGCGCTATGTCACCTCCGCCCGGCTGATCGACCAGCAGATCCTCATCAACTGCGCGCTGGTGTTCGGCATCGGCTTTGCCGTGATGGCGGTGGTATTTATCTCCAATATCATTTTCATCCGCAATATTCTCGAGCCTGTGGCCGAGGTGACGGAGGCGGTGCAGCACATTTCCTCGGGAAGCTACGGCCTGCAGATCGAAAATACCTACCGCGATGAGATCGGCACGCTGGTGGACAGCATCAACGACATGTCCACCAAGATCAGCCAGAATGAAAAAATGCAGCGGGAGTTCATTTCTTCGGTGTCCCACGAGCTGCGCACGCCCCTGACGGCCATCAACGGCTGGGGCGAAACGCTGCTGGGCGACACCATGGGCGACCCGGTGCAGCTGCGCCGCGGCGTGGGCATTATCCTCAAGGAATCCCGCCGGCTGACGAACATGGTGGAGGAGCTGCTGCAGTTTTCCCGTATGCAGGACGGCCGTTTCACGCTGGAGATCGAGCCGGTGGACATCCAGGCGGAATTCGAGGACGCCGTGTTCACCTACAAGGAGCTGTTCAAGCGCGACGGCATCGACGTGGAGTACGACGACGGCGGCCTGACGGAGTTCCCCATCATCGAGGGAGACCCGGAGCGGCTCAAGCAGGTGTTCTGCAATCTGCTGGACAACGCTGCCAAGCACGGCGGCGGCGCTGAGATCGACACCGCCATCCGTGTCCAGCCTGACTGGGTCGTACTGACCATCCGGGACCACGGCCCCGGCGTGCCTGAGACGGAGCTGCCCTTCCTTAAGCAGAAATTTTACAAAGGTACCTCCAAGGCCCGGGGCAGCGGCATCGGCCTTGCGGTGGTGGAGGAGATCGTCAGCCGCCACGGCGGTCGTTTCGAGATCGGCAACGCCGAGGGCGGCGGCTTTATCGCCACGATCTACCTGCCGATGCGCCAGAGCGTCCAGCCGGCGGCGCCCCAACAGAATTAGAACAAAAGTTTGAAATTGTATTGCAATTTCGCTGCGCGTATCGTATACTGAGCATAAACACAAAGGAGAACTTTTTGCATGGCAGAAAACAAGCAGGAGTGCTGCGGCACTCCGTATAAAACCACCTGCGGCGGTCAGGCGCTGATCGAGGGCATCCTGATGCAGGGGCCCGACAAGCGCTGCATCGTTGTGCGCAAACCCGACGGCGCGCTGGAAGTGAAGACGGAAGACACCCCCGAGCGGCCGGCCTTCTGGAAGATTCCGTTTTTCCGCGGCGTCTACACCTTCGTCATGTCTCTTTACAACGGCATGAAGGCGCTGATGTATTCGGCGGAGGTCTCCGGCATGGAGGACGAGGAGGACGCGGAGCCCGGAAAATTCGAGCAGTGGCTCAGCCGCCATGTGTCCAGCGACGGCATGATGCGCATTATGCTGACGGTGTCCGTCCTTCTGGGCGTGGGGCTGGCGCTGGTGCTGTTCATCTTTTTGCCCAGCTTCATCGTGGGCGTTGTAAACGCCGTGGTGCCCGGCGGCATCGGCCTGTGGGCCATGGGCATTCTGGAGGGCGTGCTGAAGGCGGCCATTTTTGTGGGCTATCTGTTTCTCTGCTCCCGGATGAAGGAGATCCACCGGGTGTTCTGCTACCACGGGGCGGAGCACAAAACGATTTTCTGCTATGAAAACGGCCTTCCGCTGACGGTGGAAAACGTGCGCCGGCAGCCCCGGCACCATCCCCGCTGCGGGACGAGCTTCCTTTTCGTCGTCATCATCATCTCCATCGTCCTGTCCGTGGCGCTGTTCACGCCGCTGGAGATCAGCAACGTGTGGCTGCGCATGGCGCTGCATTTGCTGCTGCTGCCGGTGGTGATGGGCGTGACCTATGAGTTCAACCGCTTTGTGGGCCGCCATGAAAACATCCTCTGCCGCGTGCTGCGCGCGCCGGGCCTGTGGATGCAGAACTTCACCACCTTCGAGCCAGACGATTCCATGATCGAGGTGGGCATCCGCGCCCTGGAGGAAGTGCTGCCGGAGGAAAAGGGCAAAGACCGCTGGTGAAGCGGACAGTTTGATTTCGGAAAGAGGGCGGGCTATGCCGTCGACCTATAACGACTTGTATCTGGATACGCGCCGGGCGCTGAAGCGCATCGGCGTGGAGAGCGCGGCGCTGGAAGCCCGGGAGATCGTGTGCTGCGCCGCCAACAAAAGCAAGGAGGAATTCCTGCGGGACTGCCGGCTGTACGCTTCGCCGGAGATCGAGGAGCGCGCGGCGGCGCTGCTGGAGCGCCGGCTGCAGGGAGAGCCGGTGGCGTACCTTGTGGGCGAGTGGGAGTTTTACGGGCTGCCCCTCACCATCACCCGGGACGTGCTCATCCCCCGGGACGACACCTGCGTTCTGGCGGACCAGGCCATCGCATACCTGAAGGGCCTGGAGGGGCCGGCGCGGGTGCTGGATTTGTGTACGGGCAGCGGCTGCGTGGGGCTGGCCATCGCCAGCCAGGCGCCCGACTGCCGGGTGGTGCTGGCGGACGTGTCCGAGGCGGCGCTGCGCGTCGCGCGCACCAACGCGCGCCTCAACCACCTCCAAAGCCGCGTGGCCATTTTGAGCGCCGACGCGCGGGAAACGCCGCCGGCCAATTTCGACAATTTCCACTGCATCGTGTCCAATCCGCCCTATATCCCCCGGGGGGACATCCCGGGGCTGGACGGTTCGGTGCGGGATTATGAGCCGCTCCTCGCCCTGGACGGCGGGGAGGACGGCCTCGACTTTTACCGCTCCATCACGCGCAAATGGAAGCAGACCCTGCTGGGCGGCGGCCGGCTGCTGTTCGAGCTGGGCATCGGCCAGGCCGACGCGGTGCTGCGCCTGATGCGCAGCGAGGGCTTCGGCGACCTGGAGCTGTACGAAGACACCCAGGGCATCCCCCGGGTCATCGGCGGGACGCTCTATACGGAGATCTGAGAGAATACAAAAAAGAAAAACGCCGCCGCAGGCGCCCCTTCGGCGCGGCGGACGGGAAGAGAAAGGATGAAGCGCAATGGCGTCAAAAGCAAAGGCAGCTGCTCCGGTGGAGCAGGCGGGTCCGGCTTCCGACAAGAAGCGGGCTCTGGAAACGGCGATGCAGCAGATCGAGAAAATGTACGGAAAAGGGTCCATCATGCGTCTGGGCGAAAATCTCCACGCCAATGTGGAGGCCATCCCCACGGGGTCTTTGACGCTGGACCTGGCCCTCGGCATCGGCGGCGTTCCCAAGGGACGCATCATCGAGATCTACGGTCCGGAATCCTCCGGTAAGACGACGCTGGCCCTGCACATTGTGGCGGAGACCCAGAAGCGCGGCGGCGAAGCCGCCTTTGTGGACGCCGAGCACGCCCTGGATCCCACCTATGCCCGGGCCCTGGGCGTGAATATCGACGACATGCTCATCTCCCAGCCCGACACCGGCGAACAGGCCCTGGAGATCACCGAGGCCCTGGTGCGCTCCGGCGCCATCGACGTGGTGGTGGTGGACTCCGTGGCCGCCCTGGTGCCCCGGGCCGAGATCGAGGGCGAAATGGGCGACAGCTATGTGGGCCTCCAGGCCCGCCTGATGAGCCAGGCCCTGCGCAAGCTCACCGGCGCCATCAGCAAGACGAACTGCATCGTGATCTTCATCAACCAGCTGCGCGAAAAGGTGGGCGTGATGTACGGCAACCCCGAGGTCACCACCGGCGGCCGGGCGCTGAAGTTCTATTCCTCCGTGCGCATCGAGGTGCGCCGCATCGAGGCCCTCAAGTCCGGCAGCGAGATTATCGGCAACCGCACCCGGGCCAAGGTGGTCAAAAACAAGGTGGCGCCCCCCTTCCGCGAGGCGGAATTCGACATTATGTACGGCGAGGGCATCTCCCGCTGGGGCGAGATGATCGACCTGGGCGTCAAGCTGGACCTGGTGCAGAAATCCGGCTCCTGGTTCTCCATGGGCGAGGTGCGCATCGGCCAGGGCCGCGACGCCGCCAAGCAGTATCTGCGCGACCATCCCGAAGCGGCGGAAAAACTGGACAGCGACATCCGTCGGGATTTCTACAAGCTCATGAGCAATCAGTCCAAGATCGCCGCCCGGGCGGCGGGCCGCCCGGTGGACGTTTCTGCCGACGATTTCGACGACGAGGATGACGATCAGTAAGATCGAACCCTCCCGCCATGTGAAGGGGCGCATCCTGCTCTTTTTTGAAAGCGGGGAGTGCTGGAAAGCCACGGAGCAGGAGGTGCTGGCATTTTCCCTCTATCCGGGAAAGACGCTGTCCGACGAGGAAAGCCGGGCCCTGGAGCGCGCCTGCGGCCGCTCGGGGGCCAAGGCGCGGGCCGCGGAGATGATCGGCCGCCAGGCCCTTTCCAAAAAAGAACTGCAAAAGCGCCTGGTGCGCAAAGGCTCCAGCGAAGAGGACGCCGCGGCCGCGGCGGACTGGCTGGAGGACATCGGCGCGCTGGACGACGAGAATTACGCCCGCATCGTGGCCCGGCACTATGCCGCCGCCGGCTACGGGCCGGCAAAGGTGCGCGACGAGCTTTACCGCCGGGGCGTGCCCCGGGAATTGTGGGACGCGGCCATTGAAGAAGAATGCGGCGACCCCGCCGCGGCCATCGAGCGCTATGCCGCAGCGAAGCTGCGGGGAAAAATCGCGGACGAGGCGGCTTTGGGCCGCGTCGCCGCCGGCCTGCGCCGCCGGGGCTTTCGCTGGGAAGACATCAAGCCGGTGCTGGACCGCCTGCGTGGGGAAGCCCTTTGGGAGGAGTGACGGGATGGAGACATTGAACGTATTGCTGGAGCGGCGCAGTATCCGCAAATACCGCGCCGTGCCCGTGCCGGACGAGATCCTGGAGGAGATCGTCCGCGCCGGGCTGTACGCCCCTTCGGGTCTCAATCTGCAGCCCTGGTATTTCGCGGTGGCGCGCACGGCGGAGAGCATGCAGCTCGTGCGCGCGAGCATGGCCGTGGTGGCCCTGCGCTTCAGCCCCGTGCTGCAGCAGCGCTTCCGGGAGCACCCCGAAGTGATCGAAGAGACGCAGAATTTTCTGGTGACCCTGGGAGGCGCGCCGGCCTGCATCCTGGTTTTTGCCCATAAGAAGGACCAGGGCGCGCGGGACAATGTGCTCGAAAGCACCGCCGCCGCCATCCAGAACATGCAGCTGGCCGCCTGGAATCGGGGCGTGGGCGCCTGCTGGATCGCCGCGCCCAAATATGTGGACTGCAGCGGCCTTTTTGAGGCGGCCTTCGGCGCCAGCCACGGCGAGTTTATCGCTGCCGTGACCCTGGGCTATCCCGCCGAGGACCCGAAGCCCCACAAGCGCAGGGAAGGGCGCTGGACATTTCTGTAACGGGATTTTAAGGAGAGAACCGGATTGAAAGTATCGTTTATTTCATTGGGCTGCGCAAAAAACCTGGTCAACTGTGAGCAGATGATGGCCCTGGTGCGCGACAGCGGCCACACCCTGTGCAGGGAGGACGCGCCGGCGGACGTGATGGTCATCAACACCTGCGGCTTTATCGACAGCGCCAAGTCCGAGGCCATCGATCATATCCTCCGCGCCGCGCAGCTGAAGGCGGAGGGCCGGATCAAAAAGATTTTGGTGACCGGCTGCCTTTCCCAGCGCTACGGCGAGCAGATCCTCACGGAACTGCCCGAGGTGGACGGCGTTTTGGGCTGCGGCAGCTATGTGGACATCGTGGATGCCCTGGAGGAGGTCGCGGCGGGCGGCACGCCCCGCTTTTTCGGCAGCATCGACGCGCCGGTGGACGAGGGCGACCGCATCCTGCTCACGCCGGAATACACGGCGTATCTGCGCATCGCCGAGGGCTGCGACAACCACTGCGCCTACTGCGTCATCCCCTCCCTGCGGGGCAAATACCGCAGCCGCCCCATGGAAAATATCCTGGCGGAGGCGGAGGTGCTGGCCCGCGGCGGCGTGAAGGAACTGATCGTCATCGCCCAGGACATCACCCGCTACGGTATCGACCTGTACGGCGGCCACAAGCTGGCGGAACTGCTGGGTAAACTCTGCGCCATCGGCGGCATCCACTGGATCCGCCTGCACTACCTCTATCCTGACGAGATCACCGAGGAATTGATCGACACGGTGGCCCGGGAGGAAAAGATCCTGCCCTATCTCGACATTCCCATCCAGCATTGCAGCGACAAGGTGCTGGGAAAAATGAACCGCCGGGGCGACAAGGCGTACCTCACGGAACTGTTCGCCAAGCTCCGGGCGCGTATTCCCGGTCTGGTGCTGCGCACCAGCATCATCGCGGGTCTGCCCTATGAGGACGAAGCTGCCTTTGAAGAGCTGTGCGCCTTCCTGCGCGCCGAAAAGATCGAGCGGGCCGGCGTGTTCCCCTATTCTCCCGAGGAGGGAACGCCCGCTGCGGAGATGGGGAACCGCGTGAGCGAAGAGGAAGCCCTGCGCCGCACGGAGCTGCTGGTGGATATCCAGTCCCGCATCATGGACGAATTCAATGAGCGCTGGCTGGGTGACACCGTGGAGGTCCTCTGCGAGGGCTTCGACGGCCAGGCCCAGATGTATGTGGGCCGCAGCTGGGCCGATTCCCCGGATGTGGACGGCCATGTCTACTTCACTGCCGACGCCGACATCGAGCCGGGCGCTTTCGTCCCCGTGCGCATCACCGGCAGCATGGACGGCGACATGACCGGCGAAGCTGTGGAAAGTTGAGGAGAACGAAACGATGAATCTTGCCAATAAACTGACCATGTTCCGGGTCATCCTGATCCCGGTGTTCCTGATCGTGCTGTACGCGGATTTCGATTACTGCCGCTATGTGGCCCTGGCGATCTTCGCCGTGGCCAGCTTTACGGACTATCTGGATGGACACATCGCCCGCAGCCGCGGCCTGGTGACGGATTTCGGAAAATTCATGGATCCCCTGGCCGACAAGGTGCTGGTGATGACAGCCATGCTGATGTTCGTTTCCTGGGGGCAGATGCCGGCCTGGGTGCTGGCGGTGGTGCTGGCCCGGGAGCTGGCGGTCAGCGGACTGCGCATGCTCGCCGCGGCGGACGGCAAGGTTATCGCCGCCGCATGGTCCGGCAAGGTCAAAACGGCCTCCACCATGGCCTGCATCATCCTGATGCTGCTGCCGATACCGGAAACGCTGAACCTCGTCTGCTGGGTCGTCATCCTGGCCACCACGGTCTATTCCGGCATCGAGTATTTTATCAAAAACAAGCACGTCATCGACTGGTCGAATCTGTAAAAAAAGGGAAGAGAGGCGGGCCGCGCTCTGCGCGGCCCGCTTTTTGTGCAGTCCGGAAAAAAACGCGCGTTTTTTTGTCAATTTTCTAAATTGACAAAAAGAACGCTGTCCCTTAAGCTAAAATCAGAGAGAAGAACGCATTTGCGCAAAGAAAGGAGATCTATTCTATGAAGAAACTGAAAAAACTGCTGGCGCTGGTCTGCGCGCTGGCGATGACGGGCAGCGTCCTGACGGCTGCCGCCTGGGCCGCCCCGGCGGCGGTCAGCCTGCAGGTCAACGGCGAAGAAGTCGTTTTGACGGACGCGGCGCCGGAGATCCGCAGCGGCCGCACCTTTATCCCCGCCCGGGCGGTGTTCGAAGCCCTGGGCGCCGCCGTCACCTGGGATGAGGACAGCCGCAGCGCCGTGGCGGTGAAGGAGGGCACCACGGTGGTCATGACCATCGGCAGCGAGACCGCGCAGGTGACGGAAAACGGCGCAACGCGCGAGATCGCCATGGACGTGGCCCCCTATATCAAGGGCGGCCGCACCTATGTGCCGGCCCGCTTTGCGGCCCAGGCCCTGGACTGCGCCGTGGGCTGGGACGAAGATGCGCGCACGGTGATCGTCGTGGATGTGCCGGCCCTCTTCGGCGGCGCGGACTTTACGCTGATGGACGGCTGGATGGCCGCCAGTCTGGAGGAGACGGCACCCGACCCCGCCCGCACCTCCGGCACGGCCAGCCTGGAACTGACGGTGTCCGATGGAACGGAAACGGCGGCCTATCCCCTGGACATGACCTTTGACATCCTGACCTCCGGCGAGCAGATGCAGCTGCAGGTGAGCATGGATCTGTCCGATTTTCTGACCCTTCTGACCGGCGGCGCGCTGAACGGCGAAGAGCAGCGGGAGCTGCTGGCCCTGTGCGATGCGGCGGCAGAGGTGCGCATGGACGCCGCGGCGGGCAAGGTGTATTTTACCGTGGATTCCCCGCTTTTGATGTATCTCACCGGCAACAGCATGGGCAATGGTGATCTCTGGTACCTGCTGGACCTGGGCGAGCTGTTTGCCCTTTCCGGCATGGATTACAGCGCCCTCCTGCAGGAAGTCATGGCCGCGGGAGCGGAGAGTTTCGATTTCAAGGACATAATGATCGCTTCCCTGGCCGGCACGGAGCTGACGGACGCGGAGCTGGACTACGACATGCTTTCCATGACGGCGGAGGGCTTCTGTGCCCTGTTTTCCGACCAGGCCTTGGTGAAGAACGGCAATACCTACGCCGCGTCCTGGGAAGTGAAAGACGATGCTTCCGGCGAAGCTGCGCAGATCGACGTTGTCTATGAGACCCGGGGCGGCCGGCTCGTGGGCATGGAGATGGACGTCTCCGCCGCGGCGGAGGGCCAGACGATCGATGTCCTCACCATGGACGTTTATGACGACGGCACGAACACGTCCATGACCTTTGACTTTGACCTCGGCACGATGGCATTGGCCTTTGACCTGACGGCCCGGACCGCGGCCACGTCGGACCTGCCGGCCATCGAGCCGCCGGCGGGCAGCGAAACGGTGGACCTGACGGAAATGCTGACCGAGACGGAGACCGCCCAGCCCGCTGACCCGGGCGCGGCGGCATAAAACCGCATTTTTGCCGGCAGAAGCGGGCGCATCCCGAACAGGATGCGCCCGCTTTTCAGTCCCCGGCCTCGACCGCTTTGCGCGGAGCGGAACGGCGCGGGACGGACAAAAATTGGATATTCCATCCAACTTTTCTTGACAATTTTGTTCATAGTGCTACAATAGATTCCAATCAGCAGGAAACCGCGGCGGCTTCGCGCCCGGCGCCTTTCCTACCTGGGTCAATATCCTATTTATCAGGAGAGGAAGGATCACTATGGAAAAGAAAAACCTGGATTGGAGCAATCTCGGCTTCGCCTATGTCAAAACCGATAAGCGCTTTGTGTCCAACTATAAGGACGGCGCATGGGACGAGGGCGTCCTGACGGACGACGACCAGGTGACCATCAGCGAGTGCGCCGGCGTGCTGCAGTATGCCCAGGCGGTGTTCGAGGGCATGAAGGCCTACACCACCGAGCAGGGCAAGATCGTTATTTTCCGCCCGGACCTGAACGCTTCCCGCATGGCCGATTCCGCCCGCCGGCTGGAAATGCCCGTCTATCCCGAGGAGAAATTCGTCCAGGCGGTGGAGGACACCGTCCGCGCCAACGCGGCTTGGGTGCCGCCCTACGGCAGCGGCGCCACCCTCTACATCCGCCCCTACATGTTCGGCTCCGACGCCGTCATCGGCGTCAAACCCGCCGACGAATATCAGTTCCGCGTGTTCGTCACCCCCGTTGGCCCCTATTTCAAGGGCGGCATCAAGCCCCTGACCATCCGCGTCTCCGATTTTGACCGGGCGGCCCCCCACGGCACCGGCCACATCAAGGCCGGCCTGAACTATGCCATGAGCCTCCACGCCATCGTCACCGCCCACGCCGAGGGCTACGACGAGAACATGTATCTCGACGCGGCTACCCGCACCAAGGTGGAGGAGACCGGCGGCGCCAATTTCCTGTTCGTTACCAAGGACGGCACCCTGGTCACCCCAAAGTCCGAGAGCATCCTGCCCTCCATCACCCGCCGCAGCCTGATGTATGTGGCCGAGCACTACCTGGGCATGAAGACCGAGGAGCGCGAGGTCTATTTCGACGAGGTGCAGGACTTCGCCGAGTGCGGCCTGTGCGGTACCGCCGCCGTCATTTCCCCCGTGGGCAAGGTCGTGGACCACGGCCGGGAGATCTGCTTCCCCTCCGGCATGACGGAGATGGGCCCTGTTACGAAAAAGCTCTACGACACCCTCACCGGCATCCAGATGGGCCACATCGAGGCCCCCGAAGGCTGGATCCACGTGGTGGAGTGATCCTGAAACCGCATCCCATCGCCCCCGGTAGAGCGCGCTCTGCCGGGGGCGTTTTTTACGGCGGCGTGCCCGGCAGGAACGGGGCGCGCCCGGGCGCACGAATGTGCAAAAAGCGGTAGCATATCTGCCATTTTTCCCCGTTTGCGGAGGGTATAATAAAAAACTGAAAAGCGCCGCCGCGGAAAAAGACGGCGGGATGTGGGGAGGGCGTATGCACGAAACGTCTTTGATACAGTTTACGCTGGATGCGGTGGAGCGCAGGGCGCTGGCGCTGCGGATGCGCAGGGTGACGGATATTTACCTGGTGGTGGGCGAGATGCGCGGCGCGCTGCCGGAGCTGATGCAGGAGGCCTTTCGGATTTTAACTTATGCCAGGCCGGCGTTTCACGGGGCGGAGCTCCATATTGAAGCGCGGCCCGTGGTGCTGCGATGCCAAAAATGCGGAAAGCGATACCGCGCGGCAGATTTCCACCGGGTTGCCTGCCCGGACTGCGGCGCGCCGGAGTACGATGTGGCGGAGGGCAACGAACTTTATATCGATTCGTTTGAAGGAGAATAAAGCGGATGAAAGTATATATGGAGCAGGGGATCCTGCAGGAAAACGCCCGCCAGGCGGAGGAAAACCGCGCGCTGTTCGGAAAAACGCTGGTGGTGAATTTGATCGGCTCCCCCGGCTGCGGGAAAACGACGCTGCTGGAGAAGACCCTGGCGGCCCTGGGAAAGGAATTCCGCATGGCCGTGATCGAGGGGGATATATACACTACAAAGGACGCCCAGCGCATCGAGGCCTGCGGCGTGCCCGTGGTGCAGGTGAACACCGCCGGCGGCTGCCACCTCAGCGCGGAGATCACCGCCCGGGCCGCGGCGGATCTGGATCTTGCAGATCTTGACATTCTGTTCATCGAAAACGTGGGCAATCTAGTCTGCCCGGCGGAGTTCGACCTGGGGGAGGACTGCAAGGCTGCCGTGCTCAGCGTGGTGGAAGGCGACGATAAGCCGGCCAAATACCCCCTGCTGTTCCGGGAGGCCGGCGTGGTGGTGCTGAACAAGTGCGATTTGCTGCCCTATACGAATTTCAATATGGACAGCGCCCTGGCGGACCTCCAGGGCCTGAACGAAAAAGCGCCCGTCCTGCAGCTGTCCGCCGCCAGGGAAGAGGGGCTCGAGCCCTGGTATGCCTGGCTCCGCCGCGCCGCGGCGGAAAAGAAAGCCTGAAAAAAAGCGCCGCCGCGGGCGGCGCTTTTTTGCGCTTTCGCGGCGGCTGCGCCGGCCTTCCCGGCCCGGCGCTGTCCCGATATTTTACAAATCTTTTACAGAAACATGGTCGCGTCCGGTGGCGCTTTTTTCTATGATGGAGGTGGAAGGAAAGATCTGCGGACGCCGCCTGCGGCGGCGCTTTCGGAAAGGAGCATGCGGATATGCGCAGAGATACGCCGACGTCCACCGTTTCCCGCCTGTGGGGGCTGGCCGTCTTCACCGTCTATGTCGCGGCGCTGTGGTTCGTGGGGTGGTATGACCTCAGGATCTGCGGCGGCAGCTATAACACTATCGTGACGGACGCGCTGCTGAGCGCGGCGTTTTTCGCTGCGTTTTTCCTGCCATTGCTCCCCGGCTGCCCCAGAAAAGCCGCGGCCGTCACTGCCCTTTCTCTGCTGGCCCTTGCCGCCGCGTTCTTCTTTGCCCTGCAGCCCTGAGCATATTTGTTGATTTAACGAATCCCTCGCACCTGAAAGCGGGAAGGCCGCGGCAGAAGCCGCGGCCTTCCTGTTTTTTCAGCCTGACGGTTGTTCCCGGTTTTCAGCCGCCGGCCGCTTAAAGCCGAACGGTCATGGAAATCACGTGCTCCCCCTCGTAGGCGGCCTTGATGGCACCGCCATTGACGTGGGCGATGGTCTGCGCCATGGCCAGGCCGATGCCGTAACCCCCGGTTTTCTGGGTGCGGGCGCCGTCGGCCCGGTAAAACCGGTCAAAGAGATTCTCCGGCGGACAATTCGGCAGCGCATCGCAGGTGTTTTTCACCTGCAGCACCGCGCTGCGGCCCTCCCGCCGCACAAAAAGGCGGATCGCCCCGTTTTCGCTGACGTATTTCACGGCGTTGTCCAGCAGGATCGTCACCACCTGTTCGATCTGCTCCCGAACGGCGCAGACCGTCACGCCCGGCTCTGCGCTGATCTCCAGCGCCGCGCCCCGGAGCTCCGCCCCCGGGCGGAAAGCTTCGGCCTGCTCCTGTGTCAGGGCGCTCAGGTCGAATTCCTGGCGGACGAGCTGGGCGCGCTGTTCGTCCATTTTGGCCAGCATCAGCAGATTTTCCATCAGCCCACTCAGCCGGGCCGTCTGGGCACGGATATTGCGGCTCCACTTTGTTTCCCCGCAGCGCAGTTCCATGGCCTCGGTGTTGGCCAGGATGATGGCCAGGGGCGTTTTGATCTCGTGGCCGGCGTCGGTGACAAACTGTTTTTGCCGCTCGATGTTTTCGGCAATGGGACGAATGGCCCGGCGGGACAGGGCCCGCACCAGGATGAACATTGCGATCCAGCAGACGATCCCGCCCAGCAAAGACGCCCAAAAGACCGTGCCCACGGAGCGGCGCTGGGCGGACATATCGAGAAAGACGGCGACGGCCCCGTCGTCCCGGGTGGGCACGATGCGGAAGCGGAACTGCTCCAAATCGCCCGCCAGAACGTTGGACTGCAGGGCTTCCCGCCCGTAATCTATGGCCTCCTGGGGGGTTACGGCGAAGGTGTGCTCTGTATCGGTGTAGAGCAGGTCGCCGTTGTCGTTCCAGCGCAGCAGGAAGTAACGCGCCTCCAGCACCTCCCGCCGGCTGGCCATGGGCAGCTCGCCGCCGGCGGCGCGCCAGCTGCGGTCCGGCGCGCCCTCTGTTTCGATCAGCACCTCCATCAGCCGGTCGCCGTAGCGCTCCGTCATCGCATAGTTGGTCAGGTTCACTGCTCCCAGCACCACCACCAGCAGGATCGTGACGGCGATCATGGCGGAGACCACGAAGCGCCGCTGCAGCGCCGCGATCACGGCGCAGCCTCCAGGGAATACCCCACGCCGCGCTTCACTTTCAGCTCCGCGTGGGCGCCCAGGGCGGCGATGCGCTTGCGCAGGTACGATATGTATACCCAGACGGTACTGATGTCCACCTCGGTTTCATAGCCCCAGATCTTTTCAAACAGGGTCTCCGTGGAAAAATACATGCCCTGGTTGCGCATGAACAGCTCCATCAGCAGGTATTCCCGCCGGGGCAGGTCGACGTATGCTTCGCCGCAGCGCAGCTGGGAGCTGCGCTGGTCCAGTTCCAGGTCCCCGCAGCGCAGCACGTCGGGCACATAAGTCTCCTGCCGCCGCAGGATCGCCCGGATGCGGGCCAGCAGTTCTCCCATGGCGAATGGCTTGGGCAGATAGTCGTCGGCCCCCAGGTCCAGCCCCAGGATCCGGTCTTCCACGTCGGTTTTGGCCGTCAGCAGCAGTATGGGCGTGGTGCAGCCCTCGGCGCGCAGGGTGCGCAGCACGTCGAGGCCGCTGCACCCGGGCAGCATGATGTCCAGCAGGATCACGTCGTACTGCTCTACCCGGGCGTATTCCAGCGCTTCCAGGCCGTCTCCCACCGTATCCACCAGATAGTTGTGATAGCTCAGCACGTCCTCCACGGCTTCTGCCAGGGCCGCCTCATCTTCTGCGTACAGGATCTTCACGGGCTTTCACCTCCATGTTCTGTCTCTCTTTTATCTAACCACAAAAAGCTGAATCCTTCCTAAAAAAACGCCGGTTCAGCCGTAATTTTTTGCAAGGCCGCCCTCGGCGGTCTCCCGGTATCGCCGGGAGAGATCCCGGCCCGTTTCATACATGGTTTTGACCACCAGATCGAAGGAGATCTTCCGGGTGCTGGTGAGGAAATTGGCCAGGGACAGGGCGTTGATGGCCCGCATGGCCGCCACGGCGTTGCGCTCGATGCAGGGGATCTGCACCAGGCCCCCGATGGGGTCGCAGGTCAGCCCCAAATGGTGCTCCATGGCTACCTCGGCGGCGTACTCGATCTGGTCCACGCCCATTTCAAAAAGCTCGCCCAGGGCCGCCGCCGTCATGGAGCAGGCCGAGCCGATCTCCGCCTGGCAGCCGCACTGAGCCCCGGAAATGGAGGCGTTGGTCTTGATGAGGTTGCCCACGACGCCTCCTGCCGCCAGGGCGCGGAGCACCTGCTCGTCGGAAAAGCCCTTCTGCTCCTGCATATAGCGCAGCGCCGATGGGAGCACGCCGCAGGCGCCGCAGGTGGGAGCGGTGACGATCTCTCCGCCGGCGGCGTTCTCCTCCGCCACGGCGAAGGCGTAGGCGCACACCAGGCGGTTTTCCTTTGTGGCGGCGCTTTCGTCGATGTGGCGCTGTTCGTGGAGAAACTGGGCCTTGCGCTCCACATGCAGGCCGCCGGGCAGCTCCCCGGACACGGACAGGCCCCGCACGATGCTCCGCTTCATGGCCTCCCACACGCGGTAAAGGTCGTCCCAGATCGCCGGGCCCTCATAGTGCTCCACATAATCCGGGATGCGGGCGTTGTGACTTTTGCACCAGGCTGCGATCTCGGCATAGGAGCCCTCGGGATAGACCTCCGGCGTCGCAGTTTCCGGCCGGCCCACCAGAGTGATCGCCCCGCCGCCGGTGGACAGCACCCGCAAAAAGCCCGTCTGTTCGCCGCCTTTATAAGAGAACAGGTCCATGGTGTTGGGGTGGGGGAGGTCCGTGGTTTCTGTGTCGAAGACGATATCCGCCGCCGTGGGGGCCAGGGCATCTTCCACGGCCCGGTCTGTCAGATGGCCTTTCCCCGTCAGTGCCAGGGACCCGTAGAGCACGGCGCGGAACTGGTCCGCCTCCGGATGTTCGGTGCGGAACAGCCCCGCCGCCCGGGCGGGCCCCATGGTGTGGGAACTGGACGGCCCCCGGCCGATGGTATACAATTCACGGATGGATTTCATAGGCGAAGCTCCTTTTTTGCCGCGCCGATGGCGCGGCGGTAGGTTTTATTTTAATTTTTGCTTTTTTACGCTGTGATATTCTTTTGCTTGCAGGGGTTGGAGTTGTGCTCCTGCCGGGCTGCCGGGCAGCCCGGCACTTCTTCACTATTCATTATTCACTATTCACTCGCAACCAGGGCGCAAGTTTGCCGCCTTGTCCCATTTGCGCCCCCCATTTCTTTTCCTCCCTGCAGGAGAAAAAGAAACGCGCCGCGCCCGGTGCAAAGGAAAAAGAGGGGCTTAGGGTACAGACGAAGATGGACCCGTGCTTCGACAAGATGACCGTGCACTATGTGGCGACGTGTGCAAGTTTGGTACCAACCTGAATGGCTTGTCCTTCTCTTTCCGCTGCTGCTCCCCTGGCGCGCGCGGGAACCCTGCAAGACTCTGTAAGCGCTGGGCCAGCGGCAGCGGCCGGGGATGCTGAAGCAAGTCAGACCTGCACCAAACGGCTGAGCAGCTGCCACCTTGCAGGGGAGCATTTATAGAAGC
>CAJFFX010000020.1 GCA_904374485.1 Candidatus Pseudoscillospira falkowii
TGCCTCATAGGGGGTCATGCGGCCGGACTCGATATCGGCCTTGTAGAAGGGATACATATACTGGTCAACACGGCCGATGGACATACCGGTCTGGTTCTCTTCCACGGGGAGGAGGGACTCGATGGTCCACACGGACTGGACAGCTTCCCAGAAGGTGCGGGGCTTGTGGGCGGGCACCCAGGCATTGACCTCGGCGATCTTCTCCAGCTCAGCCTTGCGCTGGGGATCGGTACACTTGGCAGCCAGCTCCAGAGCATAGTTGCTCAGGCGCTTGGCATAGATCATGATGCCCTCGGTGGTGTCGATGACCATCTTGTAGAAATAGATCTTCTCAATGTCTTCGGGATGAGAATAATCCAGCTTGGCCAGATGATCCTTGGCTTCCTGCTGGATGTCCAGCATGCCCTTCTTCATCAGGATGACGTCGTAGCCGGGGTTGGAGTCGCCGCCGCCGGAGGTAGCATGGTAAGAGCAGTCGGACACGAAAGACTCGCCGGACAGCTCCCAGCCGCCGCACTCACGATAACGGGTCTCGCAGATCTCGTCGACGGACTTGCCTTCCCAGAAGGGGAACAGGACTTCCTTGCAGAGCTTCTTGTCTTCCTCAGAGATGTAGAAGGGGTCCTGAGGACGGGTGGTGACGGTATCCAGCTCATCGCGCAGCCAGCGCCATGCGATATCGGGGGAGAAGCAGCCCCAGCGGGGACCGCCGGTGGGGTTGCCGACGATCAGCTCGTTGTCCTGGATGATCAGGGGAGCCTCTTCACAGCAGGCGCGGAAGGCCTTGCCGCGATAGACATAAGGATGCTGACCGGGATTTTCCTTCATGATGCGGGTCTTGGTCAGAGCAGCCTGAATGCTGATGGTGGGCTTCTGCTTCATGTAGTTTTCCTTCAGCTTGCGCAGTCTCTCGGTCATGCCGTTGGGGACGCTGCCATCGCTGGTGGGCGGGCAGACTCTGCAAGTGGAGGGAGCATCGGGCTTGGTGATCTCGTTGGACACACCTTCGAACATCTTCAGCAGCGCTGCGCGCTCTGCGGGAGACATGTTCTTCGTTGCTTCAGCAAACTTGTTCGAAAATTCACGAATATCCAAAGTACTTACCTCTCATTCTTTGTAGATTTTTCGAAATCGCCGGAGAACTCTTCAGCGATCGGATGTATGGATTGCTTCAGTCAAAGGACTTGCGGTACAGGGCGATCAAATCTTCCTTGGTCGGCTTCACCGGGTTGGTCGGCGTACAGCGGTCGTGCATCGCTTCTTCCGCCATATTCTCCACGGCGTCTTCGAACGCCCGGACGTCGACCTTTTTCGTTGCTTGGATGCTGTGGGGGATCCCCAGCTCCCGTTTCAGCGAGGCAATCGCCCGGAGCAGGCTCACAACGCCTTCCCGCGGAGTTCTTGCCGGCAAATTCAATTCCCTGGCCATCTTCTGGTATTTCCAGGCAGCGTCGTTGTTCGCTTTCCCGGCCAGATCTGCATTGTATGCAATGACGGCCTCCATCATCAATGCATTCGCACGGCCATGGGGCAGATGGAACTGCGCGCCCAGCGCATGGGCCAGGCTGTGTGTAATGCCGAGGTTGGAGTTTGTGAATGCGATGCCAGCGATGCAGGATGCATTCTGCACGCGGTCCCGGGCGTCGCCGTTGGCGGGGTCGTCGTACAGCTCTTTCAGGTGCGCGAAGATCAGCTCTGCGGCTTTCTCTGCCAGCGCATCGGTAAAGTCGGTGGCATCGGTGGAAACGTAGGCTTCCAATGCGTGGACCAGCACGTCCATACCCGTGTCCGCGATGACGGCGGGGGGCACATGCTGAATGCAGATGGAATCCAACAGCGCCACGTCCGGGGCGATGAACTCGTCGATCAGGACGTTCTTGCTGCCCTCGGCCGTGATCACGGAGAAGTTCGTCACTTCCGAGCCGGTGCCGCTGGTAGACGGGATGGCGATAAAGCAGGGCTTCTCGAATTTCTGCCCGGCAGCCTTCTGGCGCTGCCACACAAAATAGAGGATCGCCTTTGCCGTATCGATCACGCTGCCGCCGCCCAGAGCGACCAGCATGTCTGCGTGGCACGCCTCGTAGGCTTCGACACCCTTGGCAACGATGCTCACATCCGGATCGGGCCGGACGTCCGTGAACGCGGTGGAACCGATGCCCGCCTCCTTCAGGTAGCCCCGGGCCTGGTCCAGATATCCCAGTTCCTTCATGATGGAATCGGATACCACCAGCGCACAGTGCCCCTGCATGCAGCGGAGCATCTGCATGGAGCCTTTGTCGAAATAAACTTTTGTCTTGATGATAAAGTGATCGTTTTTAATCATGTCGCTCGTTCTCCCGGGGTACGCTCAGCGATTTTCAAGCACTTGATCCAGCAGATTCTTGAGCATCGCCAGTTCCTGATCACATCCCGGCCGCATCTTGACGCTCTCGTAACCGGAGCTGCCCGTGTTCATCGTTTCCAGGTTCAGCGCGCCGCAGGGACCGTACATGTCCTCCACTTTGCGCACGCCGTAACCGACTTTTCTGATGTAGATCAGATTCATCGGGGAAACGTTGTCCGACGTGGAACCCCGGCCGGCGGAGCCGCTGCCCAGGGTCATGGCCGGGAAGAGATTGGTCGTGATGCCCAGGGCGCCGAAGGTCGCGGGCGTGTTGACCAGCACGCGGGCCACCGGCTTTTTCAGGGCGAACTGCTCGATCACCGCTTCATCTCTGGAGTGGATGGTCAGCGTGTGGCCGCGCCGCTCGCTCAGCAGCAGCTCGATGCACTTCTCGCAGGCGTGCATCCAGTCGTCTTCCACATAGTAAGCCAGGACGGGACACAGCTTTTCGCGGGAATAAGGATTCGTCTCAGACACATACTTCTGCTCCGAGATCAGGAGCACGGTGTTGTCCGGGACCTGGATCCGAGCACGCCGCGCCAGATACTTGGCGCTCTTGCCCGCCATCTCCGGGTCGGTTTTGCTTCCCTCGGGGAACAAAACCTTGCCCAGGCGGCCGGCTTCCTCTTCCGTCATGAAATAAGCGCCGGCCTTCTGCAGTTCCTGCTTGACCTCGTCGGCGATCACGCCGTCTACCACGACGGACTGTTCACCGCCGGTCACAACGCCGTTGTCAAAGGTCTTGCTGATAACGATGTCGTGTACGGCCTGCGGAATATCTGCGGTCCGTTCCACGAACACGGGGCCGTTGCCCGTGCCGCCATAAATCACCGGTTTGCCCGCTTTCGACGCTGCTTCCAGCATCGAGGGCACACCGGCAATCAGGATCAGATCCACCGCTTTGTGATTCATCAGCTCAACCGTGCCGGCCTTGGCCACAGCGTGCAGATAAGAGACCGCACCCGTCGGCAGGCCGCACTTCTCGCCGGCTTCGATCATGATATCCAGGACCCTGCCGATGGTCTTCTGGGCCCTCGGATGGGGCGACACAACGATCGCGTCGCCCGCCTTGACAGCGATCAGCACCTTGTAGATCGTTGTGGACACCGGACTGGTGGCCGGACAGAGAGACGCAATCACGCCGATCGGGACGCCCACGTCCATGGTCTTGCTGGCCTCATCCCTGTGGATGATGCCCACGCAGCGCAGCCCCTTCAGCTTTCCGCGCAGATATTCGCACACGAAACGGTTCTTTATGTACTTGTCCTGCCAAACGCCGTAATCGGTCTCCTCTGCGGACATCTTCGCCAGCTCTTTGGCATACTTGTTGATCTCCTCGGCCATGCGGTCGACAATTGCGTCCAGCTGCTCCTGCGTGTAAGTGGCCAGAACTTTCTGGGCCGCTTTTGCATTCTCAGCCAGAATGCGCGCCTCCTGAATGGAGAGCAGATCCTTATCGATAATGGTGTTCATTGCGATCTCCCCGTTTCGCTCATAATGTCACGCCGACTGAAACTCAGTCGATCAGGCCTTCGGTGGAGTACCGTCTGATGATCTTTTCCAGGCCGGGATGCGGTCTTGCGATCACAACGTGGCTGTACACTTCGTGGCCCATGTCCTCGATCGCCTTCACGCCGGCGGCAACAGCCGTCTTGCAGGCGCCGACATCGCCGCGAACCAAAGCGGAAACGTAGCCATCGTAAATGTTCTCGTAGCCGACCAGCTCGACGTCGGCAGCCTTGCACATCGCATCGGCAGCCTCCATCAAATACAGAACGCCGAACGTCTCGACCATACCCAGGGCCTTCGTGGGGCCGTTGGGCACCTCAACCTCTTCTTCACAACCAGCGTCAATATCGTGGGTATTGACAATTGCGCTGATCGCCTTGATCGGGCGGGGCATCACGTTCTTGCCGGTCAGGGTGCCGATCTTCTCGGCAGCCGCAGCGCCGGCCTCCACAGAGGATCTGCACGCTGCCACATCACCCTTGACAAAAACGGTACACAGCGTGGAACCGCCGGCTTCCAGCGCCACCAGTTCAACATCTGCAGCCTTCAGCATCTTGTCCGCCGCTTCGATCACGGGAACAATTGCCAAGGTTTCTACCAAGCCCAATGCTTCTTCGCCATGATATCTCATTATTTGTTACCTCCTTCTTCGTCTTTGGACGACTAATTTTAGACCCCCTGCCGCTACCGCTCACAGCAACAGGCATAGCCCGAGCGCTATTTGTCTAAATTCTATAAAAAGAATAGCATAATGCGCCGACGGTATATTGAATATTCAATATCCAAACATAGGATTTTTGTTGCCTTTTTTGCAATAAAATTGGATTATATCGATTTTATTGAATTATCCCCTCCTTCTGGCGCAAAAAACCGGTACAAATGTGGCACGTTGGTGGCATATTGGCCAGGATCGTCCTACCCTGCTCCCGGGGGCAGCATGTTTTTTCAAGATTTAGTCATCTTTGTCCGCGTTTTTTTCCGAAAAAACGGTTGTGATTCCACCTTTCATCTGATAAACTAATCTCGGCAGAATATTCTGAAATTCCCTTTCTGCCGCCGCGGCGGCGTGCTCCCGTCCGCTTTTCCCTGCCAACTTCATTCCGAATGGTGCTGGTGATTTCGACACTATGAACAAGACCGAACAGATGGTGCAGTCCGCCCTGTGCAAAGTATTCGGCGACGATTCGATCATATACGATAAGTCCCGTTTTGCCGGCGGCCTGACAAATTACAATTATATTATGGAGATCCACGGAAAGTTTTACGTGATCCGTGAACCCGGCCTGATGACCGAGCGGATGCTGAACCGCTCCGCCGAACACACCAACAACGTGATCGCCTCGGAGCTCGGCATCAACTCTGTCTGCGTCTATTTTGACCAGCGCAGCGGCATCAAGATCAGCGAATACGTCGCCAACGGCGAGACCTTCGCGGCCCTGGACCCGAACACGCCGGAATGCCTGCGCGCCGTGGCAGCCCTCCTGAAAACCACCCACGCAAGCCCCAAGCCCTTCCCCAACGTCTTCGACTGGGAGCAGGAGCTGCTGAAGTACGAGCGCATCGCTCAGGATCTCAACGGCCAGCTGTTTTCCGATTATCCCTATCTGAAAAAGATGCTGCTGGAGTTCATCTCCCGGAACGTCACTTCCTTCGAGCAATATCCGTGCCATAATGACACGGTGCCGGAGAACTTCCTGATGGATCCCGTCAGCCGGCGGCCCTACCTCATCGACTGGGAATACTCCGGCATGAACGACCCCACCTGGGACATCGCCATGTATATCCTGGAATCCCGGTTGTCCGGCCACGCCGTTTCCGAGTTTTTCTCCTATTACTATGGCGCCGCAGGCCCCATGCAGAGCGAACTGATGAAAATCAAGTGCTTCGCCATGGCCCAGGACCTGCTGTGGAGCGTCTGGGCGGTGGTCCGCCACTACAGCGGCGAGGACTTCCTCGACTACTGCTATAACCGCTACAACCGCTTCCGCCGCAACCTGAAGTACCTTTCTAAGGACACGGCCTATCCCATCGCGGAAATGGTGAAATGGTAAAATTGCAAAATTGTAAAAGCGTCATAAAAGTACAAAAAAGGAAGGCTTGCAAAAGCCTTCCTTTTTTATATATATGTACGATTTTGGTTCGGGCGGTCAGATCGATCTGCCCAGAGCCTCGCAGCGCTGCAGGCCGTCCGTTTTGTTGATGTCGCCGACCTCGTTCACGTTCGGCACCAGGATCATGCCGGCATTGTGCCAGTCCAGCGTGGGCAGGATCAGTTCATAGGTCCGTTGCAGGCCGTCGAACATCAGATAGCTGTCGGCCTCGCCGCAGGACAGGAGCACCGCCTGCTTGCCGGCCACTTTCCGCTGCCCGTTGTAGAAGCAGAAGCAATTGTCGATCACGCTCTTCATGGGCGCAGGGAAGGTGGACCAGTACAGCGGCGCGGCAAACACCACCACGTCCGCCTGTTCGATCACCGGCGCGATGCGGTTGAAATCGTCGTCATGGCAGCAGGGGCGGTCCTCCCGGCTGTAGCAGCCGCCGCAGGCCACGCAGCCCTTCACGTTCAGCTGCGCCGTGCTGAATTTCGTCACTTCATGGCCGGCCGCCATTGCCCCGGAAATAAAGGCGTCGGCCATCCGGTCGGTATTGCCGCCCGCTCTGGGGCTGCCCGTCAGCACCACGATCTTCTTACCCATTTCAAACTTCCTCCTTTTTTACATCATCGATCGGGGCGGCGCGCCCCGATTTTCCCATGCGGCGCCCGCGCCGCCCGGCAAAAACAAGCAAAAGCCGATCTCATCGGCCGCCTGAAACGAGCGGCGGCCGGCGATGATGCGGTCCGTTCCGCGCAGCCAGCCCCCGGCGCCGGCTGCGCTCCTGTTGGTTATTTATTGTATCACAGCCGCCGGACGCGGCTTCGCACAATTATGACTAACCGCCGCAAAAAAATGCAAGATTACACCGTTTCTTCCTCCAGGCACATGACCGAGACCTCGTAGGCCGTGCGGGCCTGGACGCCCTCCTCGGTGCGCTTGTAGTACAGGCGGCTCTGCATCCGCCCGGAAAACGCCACATGCTCCCCCACCGCCATGGCGCCGATCTGCCGCGCCAGCGCGCCCCAGGCGATGCAGGGGATATAGTCTGTCCGGCCGCAGCGGCGGTTCACCGCCAGCATCATGTCGCAGATGCGCCGCCCCAGGGGCGTGCTGCGGCACAGCGGTGCCTTGCACAGCGCCCCTGCCAGGCGGACGAGATTACGGTCCTCCCCATCCCCCGGGCCGAGGGACTGAGCAAAAACCGTCAGCACCAGCCGCCGCCCGACGCCGCTGCGGTTGTTGTAGGAGCGCAGCTGCCCCGCAATATCCAGCCGCGCGCCGGGGACGACCGTGCCGCCGGCGGCCTGGTCCTCATGCAGCAGCACGGTCACTTCGTCGCACTGTCCCGACAGCCGCGTCAGGCGCAGCGGAAAGCGGTAAAACCGCTCCTGACGGTACGCATGGGAAAATTCCGGTGCTCCCAGAGCAGCACCGGTCAGATGCACTTCGTTTCGATGGGCCTGTTCCACAGTTCGGATCACCTCTTCCGCGCCTTCCGCCGTCGGGAGGCGCCGTATATACCACAGAACTATATGCCGCTTCCGACGCGGATATGCTCCGCGTAAGAAACCCTTGCATCCCTTCTTTATTTTGTGCTACACTGAAATCGTAATGGTATCCATTGTAAGAGGTGACGCGCGTGCATCCGATCAAACATTTCAAAACGATCACGCATCATAAATGGCTGGTGCTCCAGGGGTGCTTCCGCCTGGGACTGTACCGCCAGGGCCTGCTGCACGATCTGACCAAATACTCCCCCACGGAATTCCTGGTGGGCGCGAAATACTATACCGGCGACCGAAGCCCCAACAACGGCGAGCGGCTGGACAAGGGCTATTCTTCCTCCTGGCTGCACCACAAGGGCCGCAACAAGCATCATTTAGAATACTGGATCGACTACAGCACCCAGGGCGACCACAAAATGGAGGGGCTGGAAATGCCCGTGAAGTATGTGGCTGAGATGTTCTGCGACCGGGTGGCCGCCTGCAAGACCTACCGCGGTAAAAATTACTGCGACCGGGACCCCTACGACTACTATATGCGCTCCGTGGGCCACTATCTGATCCACCCCAACACCGCAGCGCTGCTGCTGGATATGCTCACGGTCCTAAAGGACCGGGGCGAAGAGGAAGCGTTCCGTCACATTAAAAAAGAGATCCTGAAAAAATAACAGCCGGGCGCGGCGCCGGGCTGCTGGATCGACCTGCAAAAAGCAGCGGCCCGGGGTGTTGGGCCGCTGCTTTTCCATTTCTTCAATTCTTATGTAAGCTCAGATCAATCCTTGATATAATCCCGGATCATCTGTCTGCCATAATCCGTCACTCTGTAGAAGACACGCAGCTGGTTGTTCTCATCCAGATCAAAGCGGGACTCTTCCAGAAGGCCGTTCTTTTCAGCGGTCATCAGAGCTTCCTGCATCGGCGCCGGACGGCACATTTTGAAGCTGCCGTACTCGCCTTTGAGAGCATTGATGGCGTCCGCAACAGAAGCTTCGTCAACCGTGGTCATGTATTTCAACATTGCGTAATACAGGGGTTTCATAACACTTAAGCCTCCTTCTTCTTAAACAGGTTCAGCGGATTCAAATTGCCGACCAGAGCGATACCGATAACCATGACAACAGCCATGATCCACTGGATCGGGGTCAGCATCCAGCCGTCGATACCGGCAACCAGACCCAGGACGATCATGCACCAGAAGGGGCCCCAGAACGCATACATACCGTTGCAGACCATGCCCAGCGCAGCGCCGCACATGGAGTTGCCCTTATACCAGAAGGAATATGCAGGCATGGCAAAGAAACCGGAAATGATGAAGAAGATGATGGAACTGTCGGTGATAGCGCCGCCCAGCAGGTTCAGCTCCAGGCCGATGTTGCCATCGATCAGGCAGAGGATAGGCAGCAGAATGATCAGGTTGGCTAAACCGGAAGTGCACTGCCGGATAGTAATACCGATCTGGTAATCAATCAAAGTCGTACCGAAACCGGCAACAGCACCCTCAATGCCCCAGCCCAGAGCGCAGACCAGCGCCAGGCCGCAGCCCATCAGGGCCGCGGGGCCGAGGTTCGCAAAGGAAGTGCCGCCGATGACAGCTGCAGCGAACAAGCACACCAAAATACCCAAAATCATGCGGCCGTTCAATTCCTGTTTGAACACGAAGTGGCCGATGATGGCACCCAGAGCAGAGTTCAGCGCAGCCACAGGCACAATCACAGAACCGCCCAACTGCAGGGCTGCCACATAACAGGTGGAAGCAATAGGGCCGCCGATCAGTGCACAGATGATCATAACCCAGCCGGGCTTGGTCTTGAGCACGCGGAAGAAGTCACCCAGCTCTCCCTTGATGCCAGTAACAATCAAGCACCAGATACCACTGATGGTATCGTTGATAGCAGAGCCCAGAGATGCCAGAATAAAGGTAATTGCGAAAACAGACAGACCAGCTTCATTCGCACCATACCAGTCAGCGCCCCAGATACCGCTCGCCTGACCCAGGGTCAGGAATGCGGTATACAAGCCGTATGTCACACCGGACATCACCGCAAAAATGACGCCGCGTTTCATAAAGGCAGAGTCTGATTTTTGCTTGGCAGCAATTGCATTACTGTTCATAAAATACATTCCCTTCTCTTTTCCCAGAGTATTTGCCCCGGAATCCCGCCGTGCCGCTGCGGCGCAGCAGCGCCGCAGGAGAATCCTTAAGGTATATCCTTAAAGTCCTCCTTCACCCCTTAAACGGCAAAGTAGGAGCCAGGACATGTGTATGGTTTTATTTTAGTAAATATCATCAATAACGCATCGGAAAAAGCGGAGAATATTGTAGCACTATGGATACAACATGAAAAAATACATTGAATTTTATTGACTTTATTGTATTATTTTGCATTATAAGCGACAGATATCCCCGAAAGCTTTGCGGAAACAGTTTTTTCCGCAAAGTGTTTCGGGGGTTTTGTTATTTTGCGCATACATATTTTTCAAAATCACAAAATACTGCTATTTTTCATATGATGGGAGTCCGTACTATATGCTGCATAAACAGGCAGACATTCCACGCAGCGGCGTTTTGCTTCCATCTGCGGATGTACATAGAGATTCAGGGTAAGATTGACTGAGGCATGTCCCAACAAAGAACTCACTGTCTTATAGTCGGCGCCGTCTTCAATGCAGCGGGTGGCAAAGGTGTGCCGCAGGCTGTGAAAACGTATGGGCGGCAAGCCGTTTGCACGAAGAAAGCGGGTAAAATAGGAACGATAGGTCCGCGGTTCCATGGGAGTCGGCGCTCCGGTCAGTAAATAAGCATCTGTATTTCTGAGGGCAAGAGGGCGCAGTAGCGAAAGAAGGAAACTGGACAGCGGCACATCCCGCAAGGCATTTCCTGTTTTGGGCGGGGTAACTGCAAGATGGCTGTGCCCATGGCCGTCCCATTCCTTATAAAAAATACGCTGCATTGTTTTCTTTACGCTGAGCACTGCGTGCTCCAAATCAATCTGTCCCCATTGCAGAGCGCAAATTTCACCAATGCGCAGCCCGGTATAAAGGCTGACTAAAATGCCGGCTGTGCAGAACCGCCTGAACCAAATGCTCCTGCTGCTGAGGTGTCAAAACTGCGATGCTGCGCTGTCCGGATGACGGATAGTAAAGCTCCATCGGTGCATCCGGCAGATGATAATGTTTGCGGGCCGCACGCAAACTGCTTTTAACGATAACCACCAAATCTTTTACAGTTTTTTGCGACAGGCCGCTCTGCCCGTCCAGACGTCCCTGGTACATCCAGTAAAGCACCGTTTCCTGCAGAACTTCTTCCGTGATCTCTTCGATGAAATAGTGACCCAGGCAAGGTGCAATGTGATTGACAACTGCCACGGAATAGTTGGCTGATGTTGATTCTTTTACACATCCCTTCTTCCTGTTCATCCATTGTTCTAACCAATCTCTATAATAAATGCATATTCTGCTCATCAAAAAATACTTCCTTTCTTCTAAAGGTATTGCGCTGTAGTTTTCCTCACCTGAATGTGTTTAAGGATATACCTTGAGGAACCTTCTTGCGGCGGTCTGCGCCGCAGCGGTACGGCAGGATTCCAGGGCAAATATTCTGGGAAAAGAGAAGGGAATGTATTTTATGAACAGTAATGCAATTGCTGCCAAGCAGAAGCTGGACTCTGCCTTCCTGAAGAAAGGCGTGTTCATCGCCATTATGTCCGGTGTCACTTACGGCCTGTATTCCGGCTTCCTGACATACGGCATGGGCGTCGGCATCTGGGCAGACTGGTACAGCGACGCTCCGTCCATCGCTTTCAGCAGCTTCGCCATCACCTACATCCTGGCGGCGCTGGGCTCCGCCCTGAACGACGCCATCAGCGGCGTGTGGATGCTCATCAAGTGCGCCGTCCTCGGCGAACTGGGTGACTGGGTCCGCTGCCTGAAGAGCAAGCCCGGCGTGGTCATGATCGTCTGCGCCCTGATCGGCGGCCCCATCGCTTCCACCTGCTACGTGGCAGCCCTGCAGGCCGGCGGCTCCATCATCGTGCCCTTTGCGGCCCTGAACTCCGCCATCGGCGCCCTGATCGGCCACTTCGTGTTCAAGCAGAAGCTGAGCCCCATCATGGTGGCCGGTATCATCCTCTGCCTGATCTGCGCGGCCGTCATCGGCGGCACCTCCTTCGACGGCTTCGGCGGCCCTGCGATGCTCGGCATCCTGCTGGCGCTGGTGTGCGCCCTGGGCTGGGGCATTGAAGGCGCTGTGGCTGGCTTCGGTACGACCCTGATCGACTACAACATCGGCATCACCATCCGTCAGGTCACTTCCGGCGTTGCCAACGTCGTTATCCTGATGCCTCTGCTGTGCCTGGTGGACGGCAACGGCCTGAACGCGTTCAGCCTGTTCGGCAACGCCCTGGTCGACACTTCCGTGATCTTCTTCGTGATCTCCGGTCTGTTCGCCGGCCTGTCCTATGGCTTCTGGTACAAGGGCGCTTCCATGTGCGGCGCGGCTCTGGGTATGACCTGCAACGGCGCATACGCATTCTGGAGCCCGTTCTTCATCTGGATCGTCTGCGGCGTGTTCGGCGGCTGGGAAGGCTACGCTCTGACCCCCGTTCAGTGGATCGCTGCGGCAGTCATGATCATCGGTATCGCCATGGTCGGCGACATCAACCCGCTGAATGCGTTCAAGAAGAAGGAGGCTTAAGTCATGTTACCTTTGTATTATGCTCTGATGAAATACTACACCACCGTGGACGAAGCCTGCGTGGAAGACGCGATGGAAGCCCTGAAGGGTACTTACAGCAACTTCAAGCAGTTCAAGAAGAAGGCCCTCGTCGAGGCCCTGATGACCGCCAAGTCCAACGGTCTGCTGGATGAGTCCCGCGTGGAGCTGGACGCCAACAACGAACTGCGCGTTTACTACAAGGTGAACGACTACGGCACCCAGATGATCCGGGATTACATCAAAGGCTGATCTTCCGGGAATCTTCATCCTAATAAAAAACAAAGCAGCGGCCCAACACCCCGGGCCGCTGCTTTTTGCATCCTATTCCCCCATACGCACACCAAGGGGGAACGGATCGAAAGCGCCGAGAAGGGAGCGCGCTTCGATTTCCGCACAGGAAAAGGGGCGTATCCTGTGATCTGAACAAATTATAAAGTATGCCGCAACGGCAGAGTCAAGAGGGCTTCCCCTTTTTCCGCCCGGTTTTTTGACGGATTTTCCCCCGCTTTCTCCCGGCAGTCTCAATCAAACTGTACAAAACGAAAATCTTTTCCCCGGCGGTCTCCGTCCTGCCGCGCCCGCCAGTCTGACATTACGTCAAACTTTCTGCGCCGCCGGCGTGACATTGGCCGCCAGGCGTGGTATACTGAAATGCAACGAGCAAGACAGGAGGAACAACACCATGGTCACATTGGCACAACGCATCGAATCCCTGCGGACGGAAAAGGGCCTGAGCCGCAGCGCCCTGGCCGCCGCCCTGGGCTTCCCCAAGGGAAGCGTCGACAAATTTGAAACGGGCCGCCAGACGCCCACCAAAGAGCAGCAGGACAAAATGGCCGCCTTTTTCGGCGTTTCCCTGTTCTACCTGCGGGGCGAAAGCGGCGACCGCACCAAAATGGAGAACTGGATCGACATGGACCCCGACGATTTCGTGGACGCCCCCATCCGCCCCGCGCCGCAGCGCCGCAAGGTCCAGCCCACACCCGCGCCGGAGGCGGAGACTGCTGCCGGCGGCGCGTCCCTGTTCGACTCCTTCCTGCACAGCAAGGCTTTCCAGGAAGCCCTGCGCGCCGCTGTACTGGACGTGCTCCGCTCCCCCGAGGGCCGGCGCATCGTGTCCGACGCCGTCGCCCGGGAATTGAAAAAGTAAGGAATGCCCGCCGCAGCGCGGCTGCGGCGGGCGCTTTTTCGCGTCCGGTGACATTGTCACAGTCTCTCCCGGCGGCCCGTAGTATCATAAAGGCAAGCAGGACACCTCCCGCACGGATGGGATGCGGGAAATGCCTGCGCCCCCCTCTTTTCTCCCCCCAAATACATCGATCCCCCGGAAACGGCGCGCCGTTTCCGGGGGATCTCCCATGGGCGTTTTTTCTTCCACCAGCGGGAATAATATGTTATACTTTGATTTGGGACAACACTTCGCCGATGGCGCCCAGGATCGTCAGGTCCGCCATAGCGCTCAGATCCGTCTTGTTGATGACCACCAGGCGGCTGCCCTCGTAATACTGGATGAGGCCTGCCGCGGGATAGACTACCAGGGACGTGCCGCCCACGATGAGCATATCCGCCTCGGAAATAGCGTTCACGGCGCCGTGCACCGTATCCATGTCCAGCCCTTCCTCATAGAGCACCACATCCGGCTTGATGCGCCCACCGCAGGTGCAGCGGGGCACGCCCTCGCTGTGGAGCATGAATTCCGCATCATAAAATTTCCCACACTTTTCGCAATAATTGCGCAGGACGCTGCCGTGGAGCTCGTAGACGGTGCGGCTGCCGGCCTTCTGGTGCAGCCCATCGATATTCTGGGTCACCACGGCGGTGAGCTTGCCGGCCCGCTCCAGCTCCGCCAGCTTTTTGTGGGCCGCGTTGGGCTCGGCATCCAGCTTGAGGAGTTTGTCACGGTAAAAGCGGAAAAACTCCTCGGGATGCTTTTCGTAAAAGTTGTGGCTCAGGATCGTTTCCGGCGGATAGGCGTATTTCTGGTGGTACAGGCCGTCCACGCTGCGGAAATCCGGGATCCCGGATTCCGTGCTGACGCCGGCGCCGCCAAAAAACACGATGCGGCGGCTCTTGTCGATCATTTCCTGCAATGCTGCGATCTGATTGCGCAGATCCATCATTTCTCCCCCCTGCAGCGGTGACGCTGGATTTTTCTGACTTTATTGTAACACAGAGGTGCCCAAATGAACATCCAAATTTTCGGAAACAAAAAATCTTTCGACAGCAAAAAGGCCGAGCGCTGGTTCAAGGAGCGGCGCATCAAATACCAGTACATCGACCTGCCCCGCTACGGCATGTCCCCCGGGGAATACCGCGCTGTCAAACAGAAGCTGGGCTTCGAGGCCCTGGTGGATACCCAGTGCCGGGCCTACGAGGAGCTGTACATGCCCTATATCACGCCGGAGGCCCAGGAGGAAAAGCTGCTGGAATACCCGGAGCTTTTCCGCGCCCCCATTGTGCGCAATGGCAAAAACTGCACCGTGGGCTACTGCCCGGAAACCTGGGAAACCTGGCTGGCAGCGGAGAAAAAATAGGTCCCCCCCCCCGCCGCTATGAGGAGCTTCTAAAAAAACAAAGCGCTTTTCCCATCGGGAAAAGCGCTTTGTTTTTTCATTAGTCGATACCCAGCATATCGCACAGGGACAGGACATAGATCTGGCCGGCATTGACCACGTCTTCGATATCCACGTTCTCGTTGTAGGAGTGGATGCCCTCGGTGTTGGCGGGACCGTACTGGATGGTGGGAATGCCCTCGGCACGGTAAGCCCGGGCGTCAGAGGAGGCCCACTGATAGGCCGGGACGACCTCGATACCCCAGACGGCTTCGGCATTCTTCTTCACCGTCTGGACGATGACGGCGTCCTCGTCGGTATAGTTGCCCTCGCTCTTCCAGTGCATATCGTAGCTGATGCCCTCCACGCCGCACTCGGCGACGATCTGGGCCATCATGTCCTCGATCTCCTGGTGATCCACGCCGATGGGCAGGCGGACGTCCACAATGGCTTCGCAGTAGTCGGGCACCATGTTGGGGCGGGTGCCGCCCTGAATGATGCCTACGTTGGCGGATACATGGCGGATGACCTCGCCGCTGCCGGGTTCGCCCACCTTTTCCTCGGTGGAGCGGATGGAGTTCTCCAAGGCGTGCATCTGGCTCTCTTTGAAGTGGCCCTCGATGGTGGTCAGGCGGGGCAGCTTGTCCAGCACCTTGGCCATTTTCAAAATGGCGTTGTCGCCCTTGAAACCGCCGAGGCTTCCATGGGCCGACTTGCCGGCAGCTTTCAGCACAATGTGCAGTCCGCCCTTCTGGCCGATCTCGATGTCGTTGCTGGAGGTGGGCTCAGCAATGAGGCATGCGTCGGCCTTTTCGGCGTAGCCGTGGCTGCACAGCCAGGTAGAACCGTATTCGCCGCCGCTCTCCTCGTCGGAGACCAGATGCAGGCGGATATTGCCCTTCAGCTCCGCGCCGGATTCCTTGAGGATCTTCATGGCGTACAGCAGGCCCGCCACGCCGGCCTTCATATCAGAGGTGCCGCGGCCCAGGATGTGCTTGTCCGTCACGGTGCCGCAGAAGGGATCGAAATCCCACTGGGCTCTGTCGCCGGCGGGGACCACGTCCAGGTGGCCGTTGAGGATGACGCTGAAGCCCTCATCCGTGCCCATTTTGGCGACGACGCAGGGGAAGTCGGGATTCTCGCCCACTTCTTCATAGGCGATACCGGCATCGGAGAGGTATTTCTCTACGAAATCGACCACATCCCGCTGCGTTCCGGTGGGATTTTCGCTGGGGATACGGATCAGCTGAGAGACCAGCTCCACCAGTTCGCCGCTCTTTTCCTTGGCCAGCTGATGCAGCTGTGCGCGCGTTACTTGACTCATACAAAGACTTCTTTCTGGAAAATATGGATTTGCTTATTCGGCAGCCGGCGCCGCTTCGGCCGGCGCTTCTGCGGCCAGCTCCGGCGCAGCCTGCTGGCTCTGATACAGGAAGCAGGCCACCTGATGTCCATTGCCCACGTCGTGCAGCTGGGGAATCTCCTTGGTGCAGCACTCCATGCAGTTGGGGCAGCGGCCTGCCAGAGGGCAGCCGATCTGGTCGCCGATGGGGCTGGGGATCTCGCCCTTGAGCACGATGCGCTCCTTCTTCTCGAAGGGAGACTCCGGCGGAATGGCGGACAGCAGGGCCTTCGTATAGGGGTGCAGCGGGTTTTCGTAGATCTGGTCGGCCTCGCACATCTCCACGACGCGGCCCAGATACATGATGGCGATGCGGTCGCTGACGTGCTTGATGACGCCCAGGTCGTGGGAAATGAAGATATAGGTCAGGTTATACTGCCGCTGCAGGCGGTTGAACAGGTTGAGCACCTGGGCCTGGATGGACACGTCCAGTGCGGAAACAGGCTCGTCACAGACGATGATCTTCGGCTTCAGGGCCAGGGCGCGGGCCACGTTGATGCGCTGGCGCTGGCCGCCGGAGAACTCGTGGGGATAGCGGTTCATGTGCTGGATGTCCAGGCCCACCTCACGCATCAGCGCCAGCACGCGTTCCTGGCGCTTTTTCGGGTCGGTGATCAGGCCGTGGACCTTCAAAGGCTCGGCGATGATGTCCTCGCAGGTATTGCGGGGGTCCAGGGAGGAATAGGGATCCTGGAACACCATCTGGATGTCCTTCTTCATCTTTTTCAGTTCCGGGCCCTTGAGTTCAAACAGGTTCTTGCCCTGATACTCCACGCTGCCGGCGGTGGCCTTGTGCAGCTGGATGATGGTGCGGCCCAGAGTGGACTTGCCGCAGCCGGACTCGCCGATGATGCCCAGCGTCTCGCCCTCGTACACGTCCAGAGACACGTCGCTGAGGGCGTGGAGGATCTGGGGCTTGGCGCCGATCTTCTTACTCTTGATTTTGAATTCCTTGGTCAGGTGGCGAATCTTCATCAGGGGCTCACGGTTTTCCGTATTACTCATTGTTCGTCACCTCTCCTCTCGTCAGATGGTTCTGGCCGTTCTGGCGGTGACAGGCCACGAAATGACCCGGCTTCACTTCCACCAGCGGCGGCACGGACTGACGGCATTCATCCGTCACATAGGGGCAGCGGTTATAGAAATTGCAGCACTGGCCCGTCAGGCGCAGGTCAGGCGGCGTGCCGGGGATGGTGCGCAGCTCGCCCTTGGTCTGGTCGGACAGGCGCGGGATGGAATCCAGCAGGCCCCAGGTGTAGGGGTGCATCGGATTGGCGTAAAGCTCCTTCGTGTCGGCGCTCTCCACGGTGTTGCCGGCGTACATGACCATGACCTTGTCGCACATCTCCCACACCACGCCCAGGTTATGGGTGATGAGCAGAATGGAGGTGTTCATCTCCTTCTGCAGGTCCTTCAAAAGATCCAGCACCTGGGCCTGAACGGTCACGTCCAGGGCGGTGGTGGGCTCGTCGGCGATGATGAATTTCGGCTTGCAGCACACGGCCATGGCGATGATGACGCGCTGGCACATGCCGCCGGAGAGCTCATAGGGATAGGACTCCATGCGCTTTTCCGGCTCAGGGATACCCACGCGGTTCAGCGCGTCGATGGCCATTTTCCGGGCCTCCTGCTTGCTGATCTTCTGGTGGGCGCAGATCATTTCCACCATCTGCTTGCCGATCTTGAAAACGGGGTCCAGGGACGTCATGGGGTCCTGGAAAATGGTGGCGATCTCCTTGCCGCGGAACTCCAGCAGCTCCTTGTGGCTCATTTTCATGATATCGCGGTCTTCAAACAGCATTTCGCCGGCCACGATCCTGCCGGTCTGGGGCGGCAGCAGACGGATGATGGAGTTGGACGTGACGCTCTTGCCGGAGCCGGATTCGCCCACGATGCCCAGCACTTCGCCGCGGTTCAGCTCGAAGCTGACGCCGTCCACCGCCTTCGACACGCCGCTGGCCGTGTAAAAATAGGTCTTGAGTCCGCTGACTCTCAATAATGTTTCACTCATAATAAACAGGCCCCCTCCTTAGCGTTCGTAGCGCGCTTTCATTTCCGCAAACGCTTCGCGGATGCGGGGCATCGCCGTGGGGTCCTGCAGAAGGTCCACCGCCGTCATGGCCAGGGCCTTCGCGCCCACCGCAATGCCTTTGTGCGCTTCCGGACTGCCGGTGGCCGCCAGGAACTCCGGAGAATGCGCGCGGCCGGGGCCCACGCGGACATAGGACTGCAGGCCGGGGAACTCATGGGTCAGGTTGCCCATGTCCGTGCAGCCGATGCCCATTTCCTTGTCCCGCGGCATCACCGTTTCGCCCAGGGCCGTGAAGTTTGCCGCCAGCAGATCCTCCAGCACGGGGTTGTTGCGGATATCTTCATAGGACAGGGCGATCTGCTCGTATTCAAAGCGGGTGTTGGTGATCTCCGCCAGATGCTCGCAGATCTTCAGGAAGCGATCCACCAGCTCCAGCTTGTATTTCATGCTGAAGGAGCGGATCGTGAATTCCGCCGAGCAGTGGTCGGGGATATAGATGGCCTGGTCGCCGCCGTCGCGGATGATGCCGAGGATCTTGCCCCGGTCCGCCAGCTCCAGGCGCATGGCATTCACGATATTGAACAGCTCGATGACCGGGGCCAGGGCGCTGACGCCTTCCTCCGGCCAGGTGGCCGCATGGGCCGTCTTGCCGTAAAAATGGACGCGCAGGTCCGTTTTGGAATAGGAGATGTCGTTGACCACCGTGTCGCAGGAGGAATGCAGCAGCATACCCACATCCACGTCCTTGAAGGCGCCCTTTTCCTGCATGATGATCTTGCCGCCGCCGCCTTCTTCCGCGGGGCAACCGAAAACGGTCACCTTGCCGCCCAGATCGCCGATCACTTCACGGATGGCCGCGCCGGCGCCCACGGCGATGGCGCACATCACGTTGTGGCCGCAGGAGTGGCCCATGCCCTCCACAGCGTCGAACTCGCCGAAAATACCGATGTTCGGGCCGGGCTTTCCGCTGTCGTAGACCGCTTTGACGGCGGTCTCCAGGCCGCCGACGCCGGTCTCCACAGAAAGGCCGTATTTCTCCAGCAAAGTGCTCATGGACTTGCAGGCAAAATACTCTTTGAAATTATATTCGGGGTTGTGCCACAGGTTGTCCGACAGCTCGGAAAGCTCCGGCAGGATCTCGTCCACCCGGCGGCAGGCCCGCTCTTTATAATTCTCCATATACTTTCCCCCGTTACTTCTTCATCTTGGGATCCAGCACGTCGCGGATACCGTCGCCCAGCAGGTTGAAGCCCAGCACCGTGATCAGGATAAAGATACCGGAGTAGGTGGCGATAAACGGAGAAGTCTGGAGCCAGTTCTTGCCGGTCTGGAGGATGCTGCCCCAGGAAGCGGTGGGCTCGCTGATGCCCAGGCCCAGGAAACTCAGCGCCGCCTCGGAAATGATGGCGCCGGCGATGCCCAGCGTCGCATACACGATCAGGGGCGAGATGGTGTTGGGCAGGATGTGGGTGAACAGCATCCGCGCGTTGGATACGCCGATGACGCGGGCCGCGTTGCAGTATTCCTCATTTTTGATGATATGGACCTCGCCGCGGACCACGCGGGCAAAGCTCGGCACGTTGCCGATGCCGATGGCCAGGATCACGTTGAAAATACCGCTGCCCAGCACGGTCATCAGAATGATGGCCAGCAGGATATAGGGGAACGCCAGCATGCCGTCCATGATACGCATGATGATCGTATCCACAATGCCGCCGAAATAGCCGGCGATCAGGCCCAACAGCACGCCGATGATGCCGGCCACCACCGTGCCGCCGAAGGCCACCAGCAGGGAGACCCGGGCGCCGTAGAACACGCGGGTCAGCAGGTCGCGGCCCACGTTGTCGGTGCCGAAGATGTGGCCGTCCACGCCGGGCTTCAGGAAGGCCTCGGTGGGGCTGATGGCCGCGGGGTCATAGGGACTGAGCAGCGGCGCAAACACCGCGATAAAGATCATCGCGCACACGATGGCCAGGCCGACCATGGCCGTTTTGTTTCTTCTCAGCTTGCTCCAGGCGCTGTTGGCCCGGCGCTCGCGCTTGAGCAGTTCCTCGTTGGATTCGGTGCCCAGCGCGTCGGCGACGGCCTGAGCCTTCTTCTCTTCTTTCATCATTTGCTGCCACCGCCTTCATAACTGACTCTCGGGTTGATGAGCATATACACGACATCGACCACCAGGTTGACAATGACGAACACCAATGCGAAGAACAGCACCACGCCCTGGATGAGCATGTAGTCTCGGTTGGTGATGGCATTGACGATCATGGTGCCCATACCGGGCCAGGTGAAGATGCTCTCCGTCAGGATGGCGCCGGTGAAGCAGCTGGCGATCTGCAGGCCCAGCACCGTGACGATGGGAGGCAGGGCGTTTTTCAGCGCATGCTTCCAGATGACGCTGCGCTCGCTGATGCCGCGGGCCCGCAGGGCCTTGATGGAATCGTTATGGATGACTTCCAGCATACTCGAACGGGTGATGCGGGCGAAGGTGGCCATTGGTATCGTCGATAGACACGCGCATGGCAGGATCATATGCGACACGAAATCCCACAGGCCGATGGCCAGGTCGCCGCGGCCCTGGGTGGGCAGCCAGCCCAGCTGGACGGAGAACAGGTTGACCAGCATCAGACCCAGCCAGAAAATAGGCATGGACACGCCGACGAGGGCCAGCACCATGAACACATAGTCCAGGATGGAATACTGATGCAGCGCCGAGAACATGCCGATGCCCACGCCGATGATCAGGGCGATGATCAGGGCCGTGACCGTGATCTGCAGCGTGTTGGGGATACGCTCGGCGATCAGGTCCAGCACGGGCCGGTTATACATGTACGAATCGCCGAAATTGCCCTGGAGCACGTCGAGGATATAATCCATGAACTGCTTCCAGTAGGGCTGGTCCAGCCCCAGCTTGATCTCCATTTCCGCGATGTCCGCCGCGGAGGCCTGGGGGCCCAGGATCGTGGCCGCGGGGCTGCCCGGGATCATCCGGGTCAGGATGAAGGTGAAGGTCACTACAATGAACATCGTCGGGATGCATTGCAGGATTCGCTTCAGGATTGTTTTTAACACTCACATCACCGCCATTTTTTAATCAACAAAATTCTTTCTTTTTGCTTTTTCATTTGATCAGGCGCCGCCCTCCGGGCCGCGCCGGTCCGTGGCTCCGCCGCTGCGCCGGATGCGGCAGCGCCATCGAACTTGATATCACAGCTGCCGCGGCGGTTATGATATCAAGTGCGATGACGCGCGCTTCCATGCCGAAGGACGCCGTTTGTTCTTCCGCGGGGGCAGAGGTCTGCCCCCGCGGAAACATGGACGCGGATCGATCAGTCGACAACGGAAACGTTGCGGGCGATGGTCTCGCCGTCCTCGGACTCGACGAACTTCAGCGTGCCGTCGGCTCTGGGAACGAAGTCCTGAACGCGGTCGCTGATGCCGTACATATCATAGGGGTTGGCGTAGTAGATACCAGCATAGTCGCCCATGATGATCTCCATGGCCTGCTGATAATACTCGGTGCGCTCATCCTGATCGGTGGTCTGATAAGCCTTGGTCAGCAGATCTTCCACTTCGGCGTCGACATAGCCTGCGCCGTTGCCGATGGCGGTGGTCTCCACCTCGGAGAACAGCTTGTTCAGGAAGAAGTAGGGATCGGGATACCAGGTCCAGCTCATGGCGTACACATCGGAGTTGCCGGAGCAGACGGTGTCAGAGAAGGTGCCCCACTCGTTGACGCTGATCTGAGCATCGATGCCGATGGCTTTCCAATAAGCCTGCAGCATGGTGGCCAGGGTCTTGCGCTCCTCGGAATCGGAGACGTTGATGGTGATGGAGAAACCATCGGCATAGCCGGCCTCGGCCAGCAGTTCCTTGGCATGCTCGGGATCATAGCCGGGCACCATGGATTCCAGAGAGGAATCGTAAGCCCAGGAGCCATAAGGCAGGGGCAGATAGCCGGGCATGACTTCGTCATACTGATACAGGGCGGTGCGGATAGCATCCTGATCCACAGCCTCAATCAGAGCCTGACGAACCAGAGGATCAGCCGTGGGGCCCTTCTGGGCATTGAAGCGGACATAGTTGATCTTCAGGGCTTCGATCTTCATCAGCTCGATGCCATTGCCGGCATTCTGCACGGTATTGATGGCTTCGCCGGACAGCATGGTCGCCAGATCCACTTCGCCGGTCAGCAGCGCATTGGCTGCCTGGGAAGGATCGGAGATGAACTTGAATACCAGCTTATCCAGATTGGGTGCGCCCAGCCAATAATCTTCATTGGCTGTCAGGATTGCCTGCTCGTCCAGCTGGAACTCATCCAGATAGAACGCACCGGTGCCGCTCAGATGATAACCGAAGTCATCACCCCAGCCCTCGACCTCTTCCTGAGCAACAATGGAGTTGCCGGCATCGGTCAGTGCGGTCATGAAGGAAGCATTGGGGCTCTTCAGCGTGCAGGTGACTTCCCACTCGCCGGTCACTTCGGCCTTGTCCAGCATATCCAGACGGTTGTTGTCGGAATACTGGGCGCTGCGGTTCAGGGAGTAAGCCACGTCTTCGGCGGTCATTTCACGGCCCTGGGCATACTCGGTGTTCTGGAAGTGGACGCCCTGGCGGATCTGGAAGACATAGGTCATGCCGTCATCAGAGATGGTCCAGCTGGTGGCCAGGGAGGGCACATACTCGGTCAGATCGTCGTTGTACTCCACGACTCTGTCGCAGACCTGGTTGATGATCTGGCTTTCATAGGTGCCGCTGTAGTGGATGGGGTCCAGCTTGCTGGGGGAGGAGGTCAGGGCCACGGTCAGCGTGCCCGGCTCGCCGCCAGTGCTGTCGTCCCCGCTGGGCGTGTTGTTGCCGCCGTTGCCGCAGCCGGCCAGCAAACCAACAGACATCGCGCAGGCGAGGGACAGTGCAAGAATTTTTTTCATCGTTCGTTTCTCTCCTGTCTTCATTAATTTTATACTCAATGGTGCTCCCTGAGCCAGCGGATGGCGGCTTCCGCATAGACCGCCGCCATCATCGGGATCGCATCCTCGTTGAATGTGACCCGCGGATCATGGACGCCATAAGCATACCCTTCTTCAGTGCTGCCGGTGCCGAACCAGAACAGCGCGCAGGGGACGTGGGGCGAAAATACGGAGAAATCCTCCGAGCCCGTCATGCGTTCGATATGGTAGGTGGTCCCCTCCCCCAGCATATCGTCGATATATCCGCCGATCTCCTCGGCCAAGGCGTTGTCGTTGATCATGGGCGGGATGCCCTCGCCGATGAAGTCGATATCGCAGGTGGCGCGGAAGGTTTTGCACACGCCCTCGCAGATCTCGGTGAAGCGGCGGCGGGCAAAGGCCTTGACCTCCATATCCATGGTGCGGATGGTGCCTTTGAACACCGCGTCGGCAGGGGTGACGTTGGCCGCCGTGCCGGCGTGGACGGAGCAAACCGTCAGCACGATCATCTGATTGGGGCTGACCTCCCGGCTGTTGATGGTCTGGAGGGCCAGGATGATGTGGGCCGCGACGTTGATGGGATCGATATTCTCGTGGGGCGCAGCGCCGTGGCCGCCGACACCGTGGACCGTGACCGTGAACACGTCGCTGGAGCCGCAGGCGTGGCCGGGGGTATAGCCGGCGGTGCCCAGGGGTGCGTGGACCACATGGAGGGCGAGCGCTGCGTCCACGCGAGGATTTTCCAGAATGCCGTTTTCATAGACATCCGCCGCGCCGTCCATGGTTTCCTCGGCGGGCTGGAAAAGCAGCTTGACGGTGCCCTGGAGCTCCGCCTCCCGCTCCTTGAGGAGCTTGGCGGCCCCCAGGAGGTTCGTGGTGTGGAAATCGTGGCCGCAGGCGTGCATGCAGCCGTTTTCAGAGGCAAAGGGCAGGCCCGTTTCCTCCCGCATGGGCAGGGCGTCCATATCGCCGCGCAGCAGGATGGTCTTTCCGCCCTGTCCCACGGTGCAGGTGATGCCGGCCTTGCCGATGCGCTGGGGTTCATAGCCGAACTCCCGCAGCTTTTCCATGACGAAGGCCGTGGTTTTCGGCAGATCAAAGCTCAGTTCCGGGTTCTGGTGGAGATAGCGGCGAAAGCCGATCAGCTCATCCTTCAGTTCCAGCGCCCGGGCATACGTAGCGTTTTCCATGATTTTGTTCCGTCTCGCTTTCCAAAATCCCCGATTCAGGGACAGTTTCTTGTTTTTTTGTTCTTATTCTGCATAAAAATGCACAGGTAATTTATAATACGACCAGTATACATCATCGTATGATTTATAGATAGCATAATAATACAAACCGCCGCTTTTTTCAAGTACTATCCTGCGTTAAATGCAATTTTCATGGTAGGAAAATCTCATTACTCTTTACACAGCCCTTACATTTGTCCAAAAAAAG
>CAJFFX010000021.1:0-24267 GCA_904374485.1 Candidatus Pseudoscillospira falkowii
ATATTGATTGACAAAATCGCCTACATGGTATACTATTGTGGTAGATTTAATTGATTTTATTTTATCGTAAAAATAAACATAAGTCAAGAGAATCTTATCTGCACCTTGAAAATTGAATTATTCAACTCTTTTCTTGCTAAAATCTAAATTATTATAGGAGGTATGTTCCCATGATGGATTTTAGAAAGTTAAAGGCAGAGAAACCCACTAACGTGCATCTCAGCCGTGAGTACGATGCGCATCTCCCGGATAACGTCCGCTTGCATCCTGTCTCCCCGGATGTGACCTGTATTGCAGATGGTATTGACGCTGTTCTGGACAATTTTAATGCTACTATCATTCAGGCCCCAACAGGATTTGGCAAGACGTACTTTATTTTGCATGAGGTTCTGCCGAAGGTAGTGCAGTCTGGGGGCAAAATGTTACTGGTCAGTAACCGGGTGGCTGTATCCTATCAGCAGAAACTACAAGTAATGAAAATAGTCGATCCTTCTGAGATCGGTTGTCTAACCCCAGAAGGGGTTTTGAAGAAAACTGACTTTGGCCCTGTGAAGATCATGACCTTGCAGGCATTGGACTTGTTCCTGTCTACTGCGCAAGGAAGAGAGTATGCGAAGGAAGTATCAGTCTTTGTCGTGGACGAAGTCCATTACTTTGTTGCTGATGTTTCGTTTAATCCAAGTGCCGCACGGCTGCTGAAGGTAATCCCTAAGTTCTTCATTGAGGCGACCCGGATCTACATGACGGCTACCTTGGAAGATGCTTTGCGACCTGTGGCAGAGGCCGAGGCCAGTGCAGAGCGTCCCATGGTAGAGCGTACCGGGGCACGGTTTTCTCCTCTGATGTTAGGGCAGTCCCCAGTTGTAAATGTATACCAGTTTACATCCGATAGATATAGCCAGTTATCTGTCCGGTACTATAAAAAGGATGATGACCTCTATCGTGAAATTAAGGAAAGCGGAGAAGACAAGTGGCTGATCTTCGTTCCATCCAAGGAAGATGGCGCAACCTTGCAGGAAACCATTGGAGATGATGCTGTGTTTATCTCAGCAGACTCAAAGGGGAACGATGCGTGGAATCAATTGCTTGATGAAGAGCGGCTCCCTTGTCGGGTTCTAATAACTACCTCAGTCTTAGACTGTGGCGTAAACATCCACGACGAAAATCTGAAACATGTGGTAATCCCCTTTGAGGATCGCACCATGTTCATGCAGGCGCTTGGTCGTGTCCGCTTCAAAAGATCTCCCCAGTTTACTCTTTATGTCAAGGCTATCAGCCAAAAGCGTCTTAATGGATTACTGTATCGCAACCGTGAACTGCTGTCTTGTGCGGCGGAAATCCAACAGCATAGGTACTACAACAGCTACGTTGATCGTTTCCGCCTAGAAGGAGATCGAGTGAAAGGTGCCTTGCTGTACCTTGATTATGACGGTCGTTATAAATTTAACTACTTGCTGTACCACAAGTTGCTCCGCCAGGAGCGGTACTACAAGGAGTTGGAGACGGCCATCGACCAATACGGCGATGCGGCCTTCCCTCGCATTGTACATAGTTGGCTTGGTCAGCCTGACACCTATAATGATCGGAACTGGCTGGGGTATGGCATCACCAAGCAAGCCCAACAGGACTTATTAGAATTCTTGAGGGAGTGCGACGGTAAACTTCTGGCGACGGAGGCCGATCAGAGGGCCTTTAGCAAGAAAGTCCATCAGTGGTATCAGGTCATCACAGGTGACAAAAAGCGTGACGATCGAGGCGGTGGTTATCTCAAAACAGCAGCTCTTAATGATTGCCTGGAGAAACTTGAGATAAACGGCACCGTTAAGAGTAACGGAAAGAGCGGTGGCTGGATTTTTAGTATGGCGGAGGATAAGAAGTAACTTCTGAACAGGCGGCTACGGTAGTCAGGATTAGTTGACGGTGGCGGTGACGGCGGAGTTTAGTATAAATTAGTCTGAAGTAGGAGGTCTGGAGGAAGGTATCGAGCCGGCTCGATTTGGTGGTGGCGGCGGTTAAAATGCGTATTGTTTTACCGACTACAATCATCAAATTAAGGGGGCCTTAATAATGGAATGTAAGGTCGGTACAATCCGCCAGATCCACAGGGCTTTAGTGGAGCATGGCTATCATATCTCAGAACATGCACTCCGTGAGTGGGTGCGCAGCAAGCAAATTCCTGCTGTTTACAGTGGAAATACGGCCTATGTCTGTTATGACAATGTAATTGCATATTTGAATTATCTCTGAACTATCAGGCCTTAACTATAGTCCCAATTCGATCTCGTGTTCCCGGCAATCCCAAAGCCTTGTACTGCCAAGGGCAGAAACTGCTCAGGAACACAAAGCAGAATTGGGAGTAACTATATAATCTCTGGCCCCCATTGGACGCGCCTTTTTGCGCAATTCCAACGGGGGCTTCCTTTTTTAATCAACCGTATGTAAAGGAGAGGTATTATGGAATTTAAGCACGGCATTCGGCTCAGGGGTGACAAGTTTCAATTCACTGTGTCTAATGGCTTTGATGGCAATGGAAAACAGATCCGAAAATACATGACTTACCGTCCCCCGGATGGTCTGTCTGGCCGTCAACTAAAACGGGTAGTAGAGGCTGCTTACGCTGCTTACGATGATTTCTATGTAAAGGTGACCAGCAACCAGTCCCTGAAAGAAAATATGAGGTTCGCCGAACTCGCTGACCTATACTTCACTCAATACGCGCCAAATTGCCTAAAAGAAATCACTGCGTACACTTATGAAGGCTCTTATCGAAAAAATATCAAGCCCGCGTTCGGCAATACCCGACTGAAGGATCTTACTACTGCTAGGATCACGGAATTTCTCCTGGAACTAGGTAGAACCAAAAAGCCACAGACTGTCAGAAAAAACAAGATCATCCTACACAGCATCCTTGAATATGCCGTTTCACAGAAATTCATTACGGAGAATCCTTGCGTTGGGACTATCTGGAAACGGGACGTGGAGATTGACTCTTCTGAACGGAACAACTATCTTTCTGCCACCGATGCCAAGAGGCTGATGGAATTAGTAGCTCCCTATTCCACCTTTAATACTATCATTAAGTTACTATTGCTGACGGGCCTCCGTAGCGGAGAGGCTCTGGGGTTGACCTGGGATAAGATTGATTTTGAAAATAAGACGATTTTCGTAGACAAGACCCTGACCTATGTGACTGGACGCTACTTCCTATCCACCCCCAAAACACCTATGAGTATCCGAAAAATTGTAATTGACGATGCCACTGTGCAAATGCTCCAGGAACACAAGGCCGAACAGGACAAGCAGAAAAAGATCATCGGCTCTGCTTGGCTGGAACCGGAAGCTGTATTTACCTCTGCAACAGGCCATTTCTATGACCGTTCTCTGCTAAACACCCAGTTCCGGCGTTTTATGAGTCATCATCCAGAGTTGCACCGTGTTACCATTCATGGACTTCGACATACACACGCCTCCCTGTTGATCCTGGCAGGAGAAAATCTGGACGCCATCAGTAAGCACCTGGGCCATGCCTCCGCCGACATTACCAGCAGGGTCTATGCCCATCTCATGTCCGAGGTGCAGGTAAGGATTACTCAGACTATCTCAGGGGTTCTGCGCTGATTAGGGCTGGTAATTCACGCCTTTGTTCCCTCTCCCGGTGGCATTGACAATCCAAATCCCAGGCGGTATACTTTATGTAGGCAAAGTTCTCCCTCCTTCCCTTTAGGTGACAGATAATCTTGCCGCAAATTTGCCGCACAAGGTATATGAAAGTGCTTAGCAATACGCTATAGTTTTGAACGCTATGAAAATCAAAAATCACTGTTTTCAATGGTTTGCTACACCTTGTCAAGATGTAAAATACTCGGAATAGTTCTCCAAGCGCTGATTTTTCCATCGGTCTTTCAAAATGCCGCCCACCCGGGCGGCATTTTTTCCTGCGCTCCTTTCCGCCCCAGGCGGAGCGGCGCCGCGCGCCGTACAAGCGTTTTGTGCCAACGGCGCAAAACCTTGGCGCAGGGGCAATTCACTTGCCCCGCGCATGTGAAATCTTGACGGGGTCCCCGGGCGGCATCGCCGCACGGGGCGCGCAAGAAGTACGGCCTCAAGGCAGCCCGTCGCGCTCCCCAGTTCAGCAAGCGCTGATTTTTTCATCAGCATTTCAGCCTGCCGCCCATCCGGGCGGCATTCCATTGCGGCGCAGGCATTGGGCCGCCGCTCCCACTGGAAATCGGATAAAACATATGCTATAATATAGATTCAATAAAAAAAAGACACGCTGATGGGGCCCCCATCAGCGCCATGCCTGCCGGGGGCAGGCATGCATTCCTTTCACCACGGGGGAGGTGGAGCAGAGATGCCGCAGCAGGAACATCGCAATAATCGCAATATTTGGGGACTGAACCGGGAGCAGTGGTACCAGGCCGTCTGCTTCGCCCTGTGCTTCCTGGCTTTCATGCTGGCAGAATCGGCGGTCAACGCCCGGGCGGCAGATCTTCTTGGCCCGGGGCGGGTCAACGCCGTTTACGCCCTGGGCTTGGTCTGCACCGGTCTGGGCTTTCTGTCCTTCGCTCTGCTGCGCAAATTGATCCAGGGGGAGCGGGGGCGGAAATACGCCGCCTTCCTGGCAGGGGCGCTGTGCATGGTCTCCGCCATCCTGTTCCTGACCACCGATCAGGCCGCCCTCTTTTCCCTGTGCGCCGCGCTGTGCCTGCTCTCCTGCGGCCACATCGGGGGCTGCGTTTACTACAACCACGCCATGACCTTCCAGGGCAGTCGCTGCACCGGACGGGCCACCGGCACAGGAATGGCCCTGGCGGTGCTGCTCCAGTTCCTGATCCAGAGCGTCATCCCCCTGGACATCATTTTCCTCATCAGCATCATCGCCAGCATCCTCCTGGTGATGCTTCTGGTGTCCAGAGCGCCCCGGGACTGGGTGCTGGCCGATCCGCTGCCCTATTCCGCGGGGGACCAGTCCCAGAGGCGCACCGCCCTGATCCTGCTCGCTGCAGTGGTGCTGATGAGCCTGGTGTCCGGCCTGATCGACGGGGTGATCACCGCCTTTGACAGCGCGGGACAGTTTGACATCTACCACGGGGTGCGGCTGTTTTACGCCCTGGGCCTTGCGCTGGCGGGCGGAGCAGCGGACCTGCGGCAGCGGCGGCTTCTGCCGCTGGCCACAGCCTGCTTTATCCTCCTGTCCTCGATTTCCACGGTGCTGCTGTCCACCCCCGCAGGGTACTTTGCCGGCGTGGCGCTGATGTATGTGTACAGCGGCTTTTATATCATTTTCCTCACCGTCCTGTTCTGCGATTTTGCCCCCAGAACCGCCCGGCCGGAGCTGTGGGCGGGGCTGGGCCGAGTGGTGCGGTGCTTCGCCGCGGCGGCGGTGGTGCCGTCCACGCCCTGGCTTTATAACGCCTGGGGCAGCACCGTGCTGACGGTGGCAAGCTGCCTGCTGTCCGTGGCGGTACTGCTGGTGCTGCTGCCCTGGATCGTCCGGGGCGGAAAGAGCGAGCAGCCCCTCTCGCCCGAGCAGGCCCTGGAGCGGTTCTGCCGGAGCTGCCGCCTGACGCCCCGGGAGTCCGAGGTGCTCCAAAAACTGCTGGAGAGCGATGACAGCCTTCAGATCATTGCCACTGACTTGGCTATCTCGGTGCGGATGGTGCAGCGATATGTGACCTCTATTTATGAAAAGACAGGGGCCAAGTCCCGCACGGGGCTGCACCAGTTGTACACCCGGCATATGATGGAAAATCGCTGAGTGTCCATAAAACAGAACATTTCCACTGGAAAACCAGGGGGTTCGTAAATACGAACCCCCTGGTTTTCTATTTTGGCGGGAGTACGGCCTGCACAAACCGGCCCCGGTAGTCTACAATGGCGGCAGCAAACCGAGGAGATTTGAAAGAAAGGAGGACGCCATGAGCGAGCATAGCGTATACCGTTTGCTGCCCTATGCCCGACAGCTGGTGCGGCTGGCCGTATGCGACGTATTGGAGCAGGAGGGCTGCCTGGACTTCGTCCGGGACGGGCCCGGCGGGGCCATCCTGGCTGACGTCACGGTCTACGGCAACCCGGGGCGATTTTCCATCGCCGTCCGGGACAGTTCGGCTGGGACGGAGCTGTCTGTGTCCATCACGGCGCCCAGGCCGGGGCTGTCCCCGGAGGGGCAGCGCCGGGCGGAGAACTACCTGGCCGACCGGGTGGAACAGCTGATGGAAAACGAGCTGCGGCTGGAGCCGCTGGCCCGGTCCTGCTGAGGACGGGCCAAGCACCACAGTTATCATTCACAGGAGGGAACCGAACATGAAACGAATGAGAAAACGTCTGCTGTCTATGCTGCTGGCGATGGTATTCTGCCTGGGCTTGCTGCCGGCGACGGCGTGGGCGGCAAACTTCCCCGGCAAGTTTTACGCCGCCCTTATGAATGTCTCCGGCATGGGCACCGTTAACAGTTATTTGAATTACACAAGCAAGAATACGGAGGCACAGCAGGTCTACGGCATGGAACACGCCGGCGGCGTGTTCTTCACCGTGGTGGGCAAAAAAGAAGATGACGGCTGGCGGGAGCTGCGGATGTATAACAGCAACCTGACCAATTCCCGCACCATCGGGGATGTCACCAATCAAAGTGGCACCGTCCAATACGCTATCGTTGATACCGCCATGGACATCTCCGGTGCGGAACCGGTGCTGTACGGGACATATAATGGTTATGCGTTGGTAGGCGGCAAGCCGGTTTACTGTTCCTCCATTTGCCAGATCAGTCTGACGGACGGAAAAACCTCAAACTGGCAGACGGTCACCGATATCCCTGAGACGGACATCATCTACGCCATTGCCTTTGACAAAGAGGGCACCTTGTACGGCATCGGCGCCGACATGGGGGATGACGGCGGCCCGGCGTCGCTCTATACCATTGATTTGGATACCGGAGCAGCCACACTGGTCGGAGCCATTATGACCGGTTCCGGCAGCGCCGTCTCCACCAACTATCTTCAGGACCTGGCTTTTGACCATGCCCAAAATACCCTCTACTGGGCGGAGAACGCTGAGAATGACCTCTATACCCTGAACACCACCGACGCCGTGGCCACAAAGGTGGGACAGGTGAAATCCAGTGGTAAAGTCTATCCCATTCAGTCCTTCTGCATCCCCTACGACACCGCTTTCGGGCAGGCCGACGACCAGTACATGATCAGCGTGATCTGCGAGGGCGCGGGGGAGGTCACCTGCAACGATGAAAACAAACCCTTTTACCTGGTGAACAGTGGCGAGGACATCACGCTGACCATCGAGTTCAATACAGGCGGCGTGGACGACAATCTGCTGGGCGTGACAGTGGACGGCAAGACCGTATCCATTTCCAGTTTGGTGGACAACAGCTATACCTTCGAAAATGTCACGGGGAACCATGTGATCGAGGTCAAACTCAAAAAGGAAATCCCCGCCACGCAAAAAACCGTGACGTGGCTCCACTACCAGGGCGAGCCCGCCAGCTTCTACACCGTAGACAATGTCTACAAGTTCTATGACCTGCCCTATCTGGACAAGGAGGTTCCGCGGGAGGACTACGTCCAGACGCTGCTGGATGAAGAAGGAAAACCCATCGACGATGACGAGATCATCCTCCCCGGCAGTTACGACGTGCACGTCACCCACCCCGGCAACGCGGACTATGCCGCCATGGATGTGATCTATACGGACGCGCTGGTGCTGGGAAAATGCCCCGGCACTCCCGGCCGCCCGGTGGTCTACGGCAAGGTGGGCTGCACCCAGGGGGACCTTTCCACCACCTCCGCCCTCCAGGACTACTACGGCACGGACGGCACACTCATCGATTCGGCCCATGACGAGATCCCAGTGACCCTGGTGTGGCTGAACCCGGAGACCCGTTATGACACAGCGGGCAACTTCTACGCCAGCGCCACGATTTATGCGGCGGAGGAACTGGATCAGCGCCTTAAGGACTGCTATACCCTGGACGACGGCACCGAGCTCACAGGCGGCTGCCAGATCAGTGCCCGGGCCACCCAGGTGGTGGTGCTGGCGGAAGACGCGGCCAGCCTCATCAAGCTGCAGACCAGCGACGCCTCCGGCGGCACCGTGTCCGGCAAGGGCGTGTACAAAAACGGCGACACCGTCACCGTCACCGCCACGGTGAATTCAAACGCGGGCTATGAATTCAAGGGCTGGCAGGAGAATGGGAGTGTCGTCAGCAGCGATCTCACCTACACCTTTACCGCTGAAAAAGACCGCACCCTGACCGCCCTGTTTGAAGTCAACGAGGAATACCGGGTCACCCTGCATACCAACCCCCAGGGCGGCGGCACCGTCACCGGCGGCGGTAGCTATGAAAACGTGACTGACCACAAAGCCACCGTCAAGGCCACCCCCAACCAGGGCTACTATTTCATCGGCTGGTATGAGGCTGGAAACGATACGGCAGTCAGCACAGATGCCTCCTATGAGGTCAACGTTCCAGAGGATGGCATTGCCCTCACCGCCAAATTCGGCATCGACTACCTGGCCCGGGCGGAGCAGGCACAGACAAACTTTGCAAGCGCCGTCAGCACCGACGCCTTTGAATGGCAGACTCTGGTGCAGGCCGTGGAGACCTATGAGACGGCGGAGGAGTTTGTGAAAAACCCGCCCAGCGTCATCCAAAACGCCGGTGAACGCTATGCCGCCCTGACTACATATTACAACAACGTTGATACCCTTGACCTGTCCGCTCAGAACATCAGCAGTGCCGACCTGGCAAAACTGGATCTCTTCACCGGCGTCACCGACCTGAACCTCAGCGGCAACAAGAACGTCACCAGCCTGTCCAACCTGGCGAACATGACGCAGCTGGAGACCCTGGACCTCAGCGGCACGGGCGTCACCGACCTGACCGCTCTGAAGGACCTGACTGCGCTGGAAACTCTGGACATCTCCAACACCGGCATGACCGTGCTGGACAGCCTGATTACCGAGGGCGGTCAAGCCTTCCCTGTATATAATTCTCTGACGGCCAAAAACCTGTCCCTCAATTCCATCTCCGCTTTAGCGAATCTGGTCAGCGCAGAGGACTTTAACACAGGCAGCGTCACAAAATGGGACTTCACCGGCAGCACCCTCACCGACTCGGAGGAAAACAAAGCCGATGTGAAGGCCATTCAGGACGTACTGGGAGACAGGTTCACCCCGCCCACCATCAAGACCACACCCACCGGCGGCGGAGGCGGCGGAGCGACCACCTACGCCGTCACCGTGGAGAAGGCGGAACACGGCAAGGTGACCGCCAGCCCCACACAGGCGGGCAGCGGCAGCACCGTGACCCTCACGGTCAAGCCCGACGCGGGCTATGTCCTGGACACCCTCACCGCCACCGACGCCAAGGGCAATGAGGTGAAGCTGACGGACAAGGGGGATGGCACATACACCTTCACCATGCCCGACTCCAAGGTGGAGATCGCGGCCTCCTTCAAGGAGAGCGCGGAGCAGGCGGCCAACCCCTTCACCGATGTGCGTGAGAGCGACTACTATTACGACGCGGTGCTGTGGGCCGTGGAAAACGGCGTGACCAACGGCACCAGCGCCGCCACCTTCAGCCCCAACGCCGCCGTGACCCGCGCCCAGATGGTGACCTTCCTCTGGCGCGCCTACGGCTCCCCCAAGGCCACCGGCAGCAATCCCTTTGCCGATGTGCGTGAGAGCGAGTATTACTACGACGCGGTGCTGTGGGCCGTGGAAAACGGCGTGACCAACGGCACCAGCGCCACCACCTTCAGCCCCGGCGCCCCCGTGACCCGGGCCCAGTCCGTCACCTTCCAGTGGCGGGCGGCAGGCTCCCCGGCGGCTGCCGGCGAGCGCTTCGGCGATGTGGCGGCGGACGCCTACTACGCCGATGCCGTGACCTGGGCCGTGGCAAAGGGCATCACCAACGGCACCAGCAGCAGCAAGTTCAGCCCCGATATGGCGGTATCCCGCGCCCAGGCGGTGACCTTCCTTTACCGGGAGCTGGCATAAGAAAAACCGTTCTCAAAGAGCGGAGCAGCGGTCGGGACCCGCGGGAGAAATAACAGCGGCGCAACACTCCCGCGCCGCATACCGCCCGCTGAACAGGCGCGGACAGCCGATCCGGCTGCCCGCGCCTTCTATTCTCCCGGCGGAGCAGTCGCTTTTGCCGCCCATCCGGGCGGCAGGCTTTTTTTGCACTTTTTCCCGTTTCTTACACTTTTTCGCTTCCGCGGCGGCGCTTCGCGGAAAAATATTCCGCTTTTTCTTCCCTGTTTTTGCACTTTCATCACCTCTTTCCCCCTGCCCCTTGCTTTTCCGCTCCGGAAGTGGGAAAATAAACATACTGATAAATGTTTTTATTCCGCGCTTGCAGCAGAATTGATTTTTCTTACAGAGGTGTTCCCATATGAATGAACCCAACGCGCCCCAGGAGCAGGTCCGCATCGTGCAGGAAACCGTGGCCGGCAAGGAGATCACCCTGGCCCACATCATCGGCGGTCCCGCGCCCATCGTCTATGTCAAATTGGGTCTGAACCCCAATATCGATTACAGTTCCTCCGCCATCGGCGTCATGAATATGACGCCGCCGGAGTCCGTGGTCATTGCCTCGGACATCGCCGTCAAAAGCGGCGAGATCTACCTGGGCTTTGCCGACCGCTTCAGCGGCACGCTGATCATCACCGGCGAGCTGGCTGCCGTGACCACTGCGGTGGAGGAGGTCGTGGACTATTTCCACAACACCCTGGGCTACGTCTCCTGCCCCATCACCAAGCGCTGAGGCCGCCGCCATGAAAGAACCGACTGTGCCCCGGCGCCTGACGCGCCAGGAAATCCTGGACGATATTTTCAAGGTCCACGGAGACCGTACCCGGGTGGTACAGCTGTCGGTCCCCGGCCGGGAGATCACTCTGGCCCATGTGATCGGCAGACCCGACCCCTGCGTTTACACCAATCTCTGCCTGGAAATCGGCTTCCATGCGGATTTCAAGCAGGACGGCCGCTCCATCGGCATCCTGCAGCTCTCGCCGCCGGAGTCCGCCGTCATCGCCGCGGATGTGGCCGTGAAGGCCGGCGCAGTGGACGTGGGCTTTATGGACCGATTCAGCGGCGCGCTGATCGTCACCGGCGCACGCGCGGAGGTGGACGCCGCCATCGAGGAAAACGTCCGCTTTTTCCGCGACGATCTTCACTACCGCGTCTGCCCCATTTCGGAGCAGTAAATCCCCCATACAATGTTTCCGGCAAAGGAGGTGCGGCCCCATGGCCATGCGCAAAATGTATCTCTGCGGCCGCAGCGAGGCCGGCAAAACCACGCTGATCCAGGCCCTCAAGGGCGAGGAGACCATTTACGACAAGACCCAGTACGTCAACACCTGGGATGTGCTCATCGACACGCCGGGCGAGTACTATGAAACGAAATCCCTGGCCTGCAAGGCGCTGTACTGCTACTCCTTCGAGTGCGACCTGGAAGGGCTGATCGTCGGGGCGGACGAGCCCTTCTGCGTGCTGGTGCCGGGGCTGCACACCTGCCTGAACCGCCCCCTCATCGGCGTCATCACCAAGGTGGATGCCCCCAACGCCAACGTGCCCATGGTGCGCCAGTGGCTGGAAGCCGCCGGCTGCAGTCCCATCTTTGAAGTGGACTCCAAAACCGGGCGGGGCATCGCGGAACTGAAGGCTTTTTTAGAGGAGCCGAATCCAGAGCCCATCACCCTGGAGCAGGCCATCGAACTCCAACGCCAGGGAAAGCCCGACTGGTGATTTTTTCGGCAAACAATATGCGCCCTGCACAGTTTACCGTGCAGGGCGTTTCTTATTCTATCACTTCTTATCATTTCATGCCAGGAAATCGGTCAACGCCGCCAGGCGCGCTTCGCATTCCCGCAAGCCCTCGTCGTACAGCAGCTGCTCCGCCGAGGCGTCCATAGAATAGGTATTCACATGCTCCAGCTGCGCCGGGGCGAAAACAAAGGCCCTTCCCTCTTTTTCCAGGGCGTAGACGCGGCGCAGATTTTCGTTGTAGGTATCATGCCAGCGGGCGATGGCCGCCACGGTCGCGGGGTATTTCCGGCAGAGAAGGGTATAGAGGAAGCGGTGCTTCTGGGGCGTTCTGACAAAATCCCGGGGCTTGGACAAAAGCACCACCAGGCGGTTGCAGCCGTCCGCCAGGGCCTTGTCCACGGGGATGGCGTCCGTCAGCCCCCCGTCGAAATAGGGCACGCCGTCGATCTCCACGGGGCGGCAGACCGCCGGGATGGCGTTGGAGGCCATGACGCAGCGATAATCGTCCTGCTTCATGTCGCCCTTGGAAAAATACCGGGGCCGGGCCGTCCGCGCGTCGGTGACGGCCACATAGTATTCCGCCGGATTGCGCGCCAGCGCCGGAAAATCCAGGGGGTCCCGGCCATCCGCACGGATCAGCTCCCCATAAATATACTGCAGGCCGAAGAGGCTGCCCGTTTTCAGCAGGCTCCGCAGGCCGAAATAGCCGCTCTCGTGGATATGTTCCGTAAAAAAACGCAGGTTGCGGCCCCGCTGGCCCGCCAGATAGGAGGCCAGGTTCCCCGCCCCCGCCGAAACACCGATGCAGTAGTCAAAGGCGATCTTTCCGTCCAGAAATCCGTCCAGGATCCCTGCGCTGTAGGCGCATTTCATGCCGCCTCCCTCTACCACAAGGCCTGTTTTCCGCCGTTTGATCTGCCCTTCCATGCTTCCGCCTTCCTTTTCTGCGCCTTCGGGACCGCTGCGGTCCGCCCCTTATCATAAGCTTTTCCGGCGCAGCCGTCAATTCCTTTCCCGCCGTGCTCCCCCGGAAGGCGGGGAGCACAAAAGAAAATCGCGCAAAAATCGCGCAAAGTCCTTGCAATCGGGAAAACTTTGTGGTAAACTTCCTATATTAGTAAAGGTATTGTAGGAGAGTGGGCTTCGCGGTCCGCTCTTTTTGTTGGTCAAATTTGCCAAGTCAGATTTTGGGAAAGGCGGCGCTGAAATGAAAAAAGTGACCGAACTGACAGCGGAACTGGCCGCGCCCGTGGTGGCCGAACAGGGCTGCGAACTGTGGGACGTGGAATATGTGAAAGAAGCGGGCACCTGGTACCTGCGGCTGTATATCGACAAGGAGGGCGGCGTCAGCATCAACGACTGCGAGGCCATCTCCCGCCGCGTCAGCGATCTTTTGGACGAGGCCGACCCCATCGAGGGCAGCTACACCTTCGAGGTGTCCTCCGCCGGCGCGGAGCGGCCCCTCAAGCGCCCCTCGGATTTTGAGCGCTTTTTGGGCAGCCCCGTCACCGTCCGCCTGTACAAAAACAGGGACGGGCGCAAGGAATTCGCCGGCAATCTGGCCGGTTATGAGGACGGCGCGGTGCTGCTGGACGTGGGCGGCGGAACGCTGCGTTTTGAAAAAGCGGAGGTCGCCCTGGTGCGCCTGCGCGTGGATCTTTAATACTTGCCGCTTGCAGCGGACACAATACCAAGTGGGTAAATAAGAATAGGAGTCGAAAAAAGGCATGAAAGTCGAAGAGATCTTTGCAGCATTGGATATGCTGGAAAAAGAAAAAGGCATTCCGCAGCACTATATGATGGAAAAAGTCACCCAGGCCCTGGTCAACGCCTATAAGCACGACCACCCGGACGCGGAAAACGTGATCGTGCGCGTGGACGAGGAAAAGCGGACACTGAAGATGTATCTCCAGAAAACCGTGGTGGACGAGGTGGAGAATCCCGGCAGCGAGATCTCCCGCGCCGACGCCAAGGCCATCGCCGGTTCCATCGGCGTGGGCGAGACCGTCAGCATCCCCGTAGACAACGTGGATTTCGGCCGCATCGCCGCCGGCAACGGAAAGCAGATCATCATCCAGGGCCTGAAAGAAGCCGAGCGCGATATGGTCTACAACCAGTTCTCCAGCAAGGAGCACGAGATCCTCACCGGCACCGTCACCCGCATCGACCCGCGCAACGGCAACGTCAGCCTGCGCATCGGCACCGGCACGGAAGCCACCGACGCCCTGCTCTCCATCAGCGAGCAGGTCCCCGGCGAAGTGCTGACCGAGGGGATGCGCTGCAAGGTCTACATGGTGGAGGTCCGCCGCGGCACCCGGGGCGCCCAGGTCATGGTGTCCCGCACCCACCCGGGCCTGGTGAAGCGCCTGTTCGAGCTGGAGGTGCCCGAGATCCACGACGGCATCGTCGAGATCCGGAACGTGGCCCGCGAAGCCGGCAGCCGCACCAAGATGTCCGTCCTGTCCCGCGACGAGAGCATCGATCCCATCGGCGCCTGCGTGGGCCCCAAGGGCCAGCGCGTCGCCGCCGTGGTGGACGCCCTCAACGGCGAAAAGATCGACATCATCAAATTCAGCGAAGATCCCGCCGAATACATTGCCGCCGCCCTGGCCCCCGCCGACGTGGTGGATGTCTGGATGGCCGATGACGGCAAGGGCTGCCGCGTCATCGTGCCCGACGACCAGCTGTCCCTGGCCATCGGCAAGGAGGGCCAGAACGCCCGTCTGGCCGCCCGCCTGACCGGCTATAAGATCGACATCAAGCCCGAATCCTACCACGACGAGGAAGAGGACCTCGAAGAGACCATCGAGGACGCGCCGGCGGAGGAGACCTCCGAAGACGCGGAGGAATAAGATCCACCATGGAACAGGGAGCTGATGAGTTTTGCTGAAACAGAAAAAAATTCCCCAGCGGCAATGCGTCGGCTGCCGCACCATGAAAAATAAAAAAGACCTGATCCGCGTGGTCAAATCCCCCGAGGGGGAGATCAGCCTGGACTTCACCGGCAAAAAATCGGGCCGCGGCGCCTATCTGTGCCCCAGCGCGGACTGTTTGGCCCGGGCGCGGAAATCCAAGGCGCTGGAGCGGGCCTTCGCAGGCCCCATCCCCCCGGAAGTTTACGAGGGGCTGCAGCAGGAAATGGAGCGGGAAGCCCATGGCGAATGATCCGAAGAGCGCGTTTCTGCAGCTGCTGGGCCTGGCCCGGCGGGCCGGCCGGGCAGAACTGGGGGAGGACGGTGTCGGCGCCGCCCTCGCCGCCGGCAAGGGCCGGGTCGTGTTCCTGGCCGCGGACGCCGCGGAAAACAGCGCCCGCCGCGCCGCCCATTTCAACGAAGGGCACCACGCCGTCATCATGCGCGCCCCCTGCTCCAAGGAGGAGCTGGGCAGCGCCTGCGGCCGCGCCAGCTGCGCCATGCTGGCCGTCACCGAATCGGGCCTGGCCGCCGCCGCGGCGGAAAAGCTGGCCCAGCTCGACCCGGAGCGATACGGGGCGGACGCCGCGCTGCTGGCGGAAAAGAATGCGCGCATCCGCACGCGCCGGGGCAAAAAACGCGCCCGGAACTAAACGATCATTGTAATTTCACTTTGGAGGTGGCTTTATTTGGGTACTGCAAATCTCACAAATAAAATCAAGGTACATGATATCGCAAAAAGCTTCAATCTTCCGTCGAAGGAGATCATGAATATTCTCTCGGAATATTCCACCCCTCCGAAGAGTCACAGCGCTGTGATGAGCGAGGAAGAAATTTCCATCGTTCTGGATTATCTGACCCAGAAGCATCAGATCTCCAGCATCGAAGTGGTGTTCGCCGACGCCTTCAGCGCCGAAGCCGAACAGCCGAAGGCCGAAAAGAGCGAAAAGGCGGAAAAGGCTGCCGGCACCAAGGAGACCGGGGACGGTCAGAGCGCCAAGGGCGCCGCCCCCGCCGCCAAAAAGGAGAGCGACGGCAAGGCTCCCCGCGCCGATACGCCCATCTCCTCCCGCGTGCCCAAGACCAAGATTGTGGATACCCGGAAGGCGGCCAACGTCAACCTGGATAAATACGACGAGCGCCTGCAGGATATGGCGGAGAACTTCAAGGCCGGCCAGCGCGCCGGGCGCATGCAGCAGGGCAAGGAAAAGTTCCGCAACAACCGCCGCAGCAATATGACCTTCTCCAACAAACGCCGCCAGGAGGAGCAGGAAAAGATGCGCCGCCTGCAGCTGGAGATCGCCAAGAAAGCGCCGCTGAAGGTCGAGATCCCCGACGAGATCTCGGTGGGCGAACTGGCCAGCCGCATGAAGAAGACCGGCGCGGAAGTCGTGAAATGCCTGATGAAAAACGGCGTGATGGCTTCCCTGAGCCAGGTCATCGACTTCGATACCGCCGCCATCATCGCCGAGGAAATGGGCTGCAAGGTCGAGCACGAGGTCATCGTCACCATCGAGGAAAAGCTGATCGACACCGCCGAGGATAAGCCCGAGGATCTGGTGCCCCGCGCCCCCGTGGTGGTGGTCATGGGTCACGTCGACCACGGCAAGACCTCCCTGCTGGACTATATCCGCCACGCCAACGTGGCCTCCGGCGAAGCCGGCGGCATCACCCAGGCCATCGGCGCCTACACCGTGCAGATCAACGGCAAGCCCATCACCTTCCTGGACACCCCGGGCCACGAAGCCTTCACCGCCATGCGCGCCCGCGGCGCCATGGTCACCGACATCGCCATCCTGGTGGTGGCCGCCGACGACGGCATCATGCCCCAGACCATCGAGTCCATCAACCATGCCAAGGCCGCCGATATCCCCGTGATCGTGGCCATCAACAAAATGGATAAGCCGGACGCCAATCCCGAGCGCATCAAGGAACAGCTGACGAAATACGAGCTGGTGCCCGAGGAGTGGGGCGGCGAGACCATCATCTGTCCCATCTCCGCCAAGACCGGCATGGGCGTCGACGACCTGCTGGAAATGGTCACGCTGAAGGCCGAGATGCAGGAGCTGAAAGCCAACCCCAACCGCGCCGCCTCCGGCGCCGTGATCGAAGCGCGCCTGGACAAGGGCCGCGGCCCCGTGGCCACCCTGCTGGTCCAGAACGGCACCCTGAATCAGGGCGACGTGGTCATCGCCGGCACCTCCGTGGGCCACATCCGCGCCATGGTGGACGACAAGGGCCGCCGCCTGAAGCACGCCGGCCCCTCCACCCCCGTGGAGGTCACGGGCCTGGCCGAGGTCCCCTCCGCCGGCTGCACCTTCAACGCCGTGGCCGACGAACGCATGGCCCGCGAACTGGTGGAGCAGCGCAAGGCCGAAGAGCGCGCCGCCGCCAGCGCCCCGGTACAGAAAGTCACGCTGGAAGACCTGTTCAACCAGATCAAGTCCGGCGAAATGAAAGAGCTGAGCCTGATCGTCAAGGCCGACGTGCAGGGCAGCGCCGAGGCCGTGAAGCAGTCCCTGGAAAAGCTGACCAACGAAGAGGTCCGCGTGCGCGTCATCCACTGCGGCGTGGGCGCCATCAACGAGAGCGACGTCATGCTGGCGTCCACCTCCAAAGCCATCATCATCGGTTTCAACGTCCGCCCCGATGCCGCCGCCCGCGACAGCGCCGCCCGCAGCAACGTGGATATGCGCATGTACCGCGTGATCTACGACTGCATCAACGAGATGGAAGCGGCCATGAAGGGTATGCTGGCGCCCAAATTCCGCGAGGCCGTCATCGGCCACGCCGAGGTGCGCCAGGTCTACAAGGTCTCCGGCGTGGGCACCATCGCCGGCTGCTATGTCCAGGAGGGCAAGATCCAGCGCGGCTGCTCCGTGCGCGTGGTGCGCGACGGCATCGTGATCCACGAAGGCAGCCTGGCCTCCCTGCGCCGCTTCAAGGACGACGTGAAGGAAGTCGCCGAAAGCTACGAGTGCGGCCTGTCCATCGAGAAGTTCAATGACATCAAAGAAGGCGACCAGATCGAAGCCTTCGTGATGGAGGAAGTCAAACAGTAAACCGCATTTCCGAGAAAACCCCGCGTTTTCCCTGTCGCCTTCTTTTCAAATCAAGCGTTTTGGCGCAGCCAAAACCTTGGTGGGCGGCGGATTTACTTCGCCGCCTGCAGATGAAATCAGGGCTCCCGGAAAGCCCCGCTTTCCGGGACAGGCGATCAGATTGAAGCCTTCGTGATGGAGGAAGTCAAACAGTAATTTCCCCAAACCCATATTCAAACAGCCGGCAGGGCGGGTGTAAACGCCCGCCCTGCCTTTTTAGGAAGGAGCACCCACATGAGCTGCGTATACCTGCTGTGCGCCGATCACCCGCTGCCGCTGTACGAATCTCATGCCCGCCGCCGCTACACTTACCGCAGCACCCAATACGACGAGGAGGGCTTTGCTGTCCGGGAGCACACTTACTACCGCGCTGCCGCGGAAGAACTGGGCTTTTCCATGAAGCCCTGGCAGCGGGAACTGAACCTGCGGGCCACGGAACAGGACGCAGATCTCCTGCGCTGCTATCTGCACGCGAACTGCGCCCCGGGCGAGCAGGTGGAGCTTTGGCGCCTGTGGGTGGGCGACGTGGGCGGCCGGGCTTTCCATTTGGCGGGGCCCCTGGCCGACCTGGACACGGACACCTTGCAGCAGCTGGACGAGCGGGATCAGACCTGCATCACCCTGACCGTCTGAACACTCCGAGAGAATCAATCGAACTCCATAAGGAGGGTATTTTATATGGCAAAAAACCGCATCAGCCGCATCAACGACGAGATCCAGCGGGAGCTTTCGGATCTTCTGCGCACAGTGAAGGACCCCCGGCTCCACAGCACCATGGTCAGCATCACCCACGTGGAGACCACCAGCGACCTGCGCTATGCGAAGATCTACATCAGCGCGCTGGATAAAAGCTATGAAAAGGACACGCTCAAGGGTCTGAAGTCCGCCGCCGGATACCTGCGGCGGGAACTGGGCGCGGCGCTGAAGCTGCGCTACACGCCGGAACTCGTTTTCGAGGCCGACGATTCCATCGCCCACGGCGCCCATATCCTCGACATTCTCCACGGCATCGAGGAAAAAGAGGACCTGCGCGAAAGCGCAGAAGATCCGGAGGACGCAGAGGACGAAGGAGGCGAGAACACATGACCCCCCAGGAGACCGCCGCGCTGCTGCGCGAAAAGGACCGCTTCCTGATTTTGACCCATGTGCGCCCCGACGGGGACACCGTGGGCTGCGCCGCCGCGCTGTGCGAGGCGCTGCAGAATCTGGGCAAAACGGCCTACGTTCTGCCCAATCCCGAACTGACATCCATCTGCGCCGACTATGTGACGCCCTTCCACGCCCCGGCGGATTACGCGCCGGACTATGTGGTCTCCACGGACGTGGCCAGCCTGGGCCTGCTGCCGGACAACGCGAAAAAATACGCCGGCGCCATCGACTTCGCCATCGACCACCACCCCTCCTACGAAGGCTTTGCCAAAGAGGGCGCCTGCGTGGAAAGCGACAAGGCCGCCGCCGGCGAAGTCGTCTATGAGATCGTCCGCGCCCTGGGCGGCGTGACGCCCCGGATGGCCACGGCCCTCTACTGCGCCGTGTCCACGGACACGGGCTGCTTCGTTTACAACAACACCACCGCCAACACCCACCGCATCGCCGCCGCGCTGATCGAGGCCGGCTGCGACGTGCAGGGCGTCAACAAGCGCCATTTCCGCACCAAGAGCCAGTCGCGCATTGCGCTGGAAAGCGCCATTATGTCCTCCGTCGAATACCACGACGGCGGCCGCGTCGCTGTAGTCACAGTGCCCCAGGCGCTGCTGCGCAGCGTCCACGCCACGGCGGACGATGCCGAGGAGATCTCCTCCATGGCCGGCGTTATCGAAGGCGTGGACTGCGCCCTGACCGTGCGGGAGCTGGAAAACGGCCAGAGCAAGATCAGCCTGCGCACCGGCGACCGGGTCAACGCCACCGCGGCCTGCAAACTGCTGGGCGGCGGCGGCCATGCCCAGGCGGCGGGCGCCACTCTGGACTGCCCCCTGGACGAGGCCAGGGAGCAGGCCCTGGCGGCCATCGCCGCCGTGGCAAAGAATTGAGGGAACGCCATGCCCGACGGCATTCTGATCATCGACAAGCCCGCAGGCTGGACAAGCATGGATGTCTGCGCCCCACAGATGCAGGCATCTGCGGGGACCCCGGATTTTATGATCCTCGGCGGAAGTGAATTCCGCCTGCGGCAAGGTTTTGCCGCTGGCAAAACGCTTGCACGGCGCAAAAGCGCCGGCGCTTGGCGCATGGGAGGTATCACATGGCTGACGGCATTCTGATCATCGACAAGCCCGCGGGCTGGACAAGCATGGACGTGTGCGCCCCGCAGATGCAGGCATCTGCGGGGACCCCGGATTTTATGATCCTCGGCGGAAGTGAATTCCGCCTGCGGCAAGGTTTTGCCGCTGGCAAAACGCTTGTACGGCGCAAAAGCGCCGGTGCTTGGCGCAGCATGGGAGGTATAGCATGCCTGACGGAATTTTGATCATTGACAAACCCGCAGACTGGACCAGTATGGACGTCTGCGCCAAGCTGCGGGGTATTTTTCACGAAAAGCGCATTGGTCATGGCGGAACATTGGACCCCATGGCCACCGGCGTGCTCCCTGTTTTTATCGGCCGCGCCACCCGCGCTGTCCAGTTTGCAGAAAAGGGCGACAAAGAATATATTGCCACCATGCAACTGGGCCTCATCAGCGACACGCAAGACAGCACAGGCACCATTCTGGAGCGCCATGCAGTTTCTGCTGCCCGACAGGATTTAGAGGCTGTCCTGCCCCGCTTTACAGGTGAAATCCTCCAGACACCCCCCATGTATTCGGCCATCAAAATCCAGGGGAAAAAACTCTATCAGCTTGCCCGCAAAGGCAAGGAGGTAGAGCGCCCGCAGCGCCCCATCACCATCCGCGCCCTGGAGGTGCTGGAAGAAGGGCCGGAGCACACCTACAAGCTGCGCGTCCTCTGCTCCAAGGGCACCTATGTGCGCACGCTGTGCCACGACATCGGCCAAGCCCTTGGCTGCGGCGCAGTGATGACCGCTCTTCGCCGAACAATGGCCGCCGGTTTCACGCTGGAGGATGCAGTTACACTGGAACAGGTTCAGCAAGCTGAGGACCCCGCTGCGCTGTTAATGGGCGTAGATACTTACTTTGCCGGCCGCCCCATGATCATTCTGCGCAGCGAAGCCGAACGCAAACTGCGCAACGGCATGACCCTTCGTCTCAACGAAGCACTGCCCGAGGGCGAATACCGGGTCTACGGCGCGGACCAGACATTTTTGGCCCTGTGCCGCAGCGATGGGACCCACCTTCAAACCATCAAAAGTTTCTTTAACGTTTAAAGAGCAGGTGAACAGATTTGGAACAGACATCTTCTCCCCAGCGCGCCCTTGCCCTGGGCTTTTTTGACGGGATCCACCGCGGTCACGGTATGCTGCTGCAGCGCACCATTGAGCGGGCGCAGGAACTGGATCTGGAGGCAGCAGTCTTTACCTTTGACCGCCATCCCAGCGACCTGTACGCCGACACGCCCGTGCAACTCATCAACTCCGCCCAGGACCGGGCAGATCTGATCCACCGGCTCTACGGCATCAAGGACGTGATCTTCTCCCATTTCGACGAGGCCATGATGCACATGCCCTGGGAAAATTTCATCACGGACATGCTCTATCGCGACCTGAACGCCCGCCACCTGGTCTGCGGGGAGGACTTCCACTTCGGCTACAAGGGCGAGGGGAACCCCGTCAAGCTGCAGCAGAAGTGCGCGGAGCTCGGCATCGCCTGCGACATCATCCCCCTGATGGAGATCGATGGGATCAAGGTGGGCTCCACCTACATCCGCGGCCTTCTTTGCAAGGGGGATATGGAGCGGGCCGAGGAATTCCTGGGCCACCCCCACTGCCTGTCCCACACGGTGGAGCACGGCAAGCACCTGGGCAGTACCATCGGCATCCCCACGGTGAACCTGACCGTTCCGCCCCATGTGCTGACGCCGGCCCACGGGGTCTACGCTTCAAAAGTCGCCCTGGGCGACAAAACCTACACCGGCGTGACGAATGTGGGCGTGCGGCCCACGGTGGACAAGAACTCCCGGCGCGTCACCGTGGAGACCTTCCTGCTGGACTTCGAAGGAGACTTGTACGGCGAGACCCTGCGGGTGGACTTCTACCGCCGCCTGCGGGAGGAGCGTCCCTTCCCTTCCCTGGAGGCCCTGAAGGCCCAGATCGACCAGGACATCGCCTCCACCCGGCGCTACTTCGCGTCGCTGGACGCGCGGTAAACCCAATACAAAAAAGCGCTGCCCGCCGAAAAGCGGGCAGCGCTTCCTTTATTTCTCTTATTTCTCTTTCTTTTTCCGGGGCGCGGCGTCTTCTTCTTCCCCGTCCTCCTCCACCTCTTCCACCAGGCGGTAGCCGACGCCGACCTCCGTTAAAATATAGCGGGGCTGGGCGGGGTTCTTTTCGATCTTGTGGCGGATATTGGCCACGTTCACCCGCAGGATCTGATTGTCCCGGGAGGAATAGGGGCCCCAGACGCTGCGGCAGATGTGCTCATAAGTCAGCACCCGCCCGGCGTTTTTGCAGAGCAGAGCCAGGATTTTGAATTCGATCTGGGTCAGATGGACATATTTCCCGTCTACACTGACCAGGCGGCGGCCGAAGTCCACCCGCAGGCCGCCCACGCTGCACACGTCGGAGACCTTGTCGCCCTGAACCATGCGGTCGGTATAGCGCAGGGTGGCCCGCAGGCGGGCCAGCAGCTCCTCGGTGCCGAAGGGCTTGACGATATAGTCGCCGGCGCCGGCGTCCAGGGCGGCCACCTTTTCGGCCTCCTGGCTGCGGGCGGAAACGACGATGATGGGCGCGGCGGACCAGCCGCGCACGCTCTTGAGCACCTCCATGCCGTCCATATCCGGCAGACCCAGGTCCAGCAGGATGATATCGGGATTATAGGATGCGATCAGCGTCAGCGCCATGCGGCCGTCCTCCGCCGTGACGACGGAATACCCGTTGGCGCTCAGCAGCGCGGAGATCATATTGCGGATGCTGCTGTCATCCTCCACGACCATAACCAATCGTTTGATGCTCATGTTGTTCCTTCCTCCTGCGATTTTCCGTCCGCCGCCGGCGGCGCTTCGTCCTCTGCCAGGGGCAGGGTGAAGCGGAATTCCGCGCCGCCCTCGGGGTGATTGCGCGCCTCCAGCGTTCCGCGGTGGGCCGCGACGATGGACATGCACGTGGAAAGGCCGATGCGCAGGCCCCGGGAGCCGTCGCTCTGGCGCAGGCTGCCGTCGAACAGGCGGGGCAGGTCCTCCGGCGCGATGCCGCGGCCGTGGTCCCGCACGGTGAAGGCCACCGCCTCCCCCGCCCGCTCCGCCGTGACCTCAATGGGCGTGCGGACGCCGGAATGGCGCACCGCGTTTTCCAGCAGATTGATCAGCACCTGCTCGATGAGCATGGCGTCCATGGGGACCAGCAGGATCTCGTCGGGCACGCGGATGGTCACCTTCTGGTCCGGGAAGCGGCGGCGGAATTTGGTGACGCTCTCCTCGAGCACCTCCTCCACCAGTTCCTCCTGCTTCTTCAGGGCCACTTTCCCCTCGCCCTGGAAGCGGGTGACCGACAGCATATTCTCCACCATCTGGGTGAGCCACAGCGACTCCTCATGGATGTGGGCCGCCAGCTGCTCCCGCTCCTTTTCGGGCAGGCCGGCGGTCTTGTCCATCAGCAGGGCGCTGGCCCCGGCGATGGTGGTCAGGGGGGTGCGCAGGTCGTGGGACACGGCCCGCAGCAGATTCCCGTGCATTTTTTCCTTGGCCGCGGCGATCTCCGCGGCGGCGCGCTTTTCCTCCAGCTCCAGATTGCACTGGTAAAGGGCGTAGTTCTCCCGCTCCTGGCGGACGGCCCGGGCCGTTTCGCCCCGCAGCTGGTAGGTCAGCAGGCTGACCAGGAGGGAGACCGCCAGAAAGCAGACAAAATCGATGGTATATCCTTCGATCTTCAGGGTGAAATAAGCGTAGGGATAGGTGAAGAAATAGTTGACGGTGACGGTGCCGATCAGGGAGGCGGCGATGCCGTAGATCATGCGGCGGGTCACCCGGGAGATCACCGCCACAGCCAGGGTGAAGACCACCGGCGCGTCGTTGTCGATACGGGTGTGGGGCAGGATCGCGCTGCAGAGGATCCAGGCCGCGCCCAGGGCGGCGGCCATAATGAGCACGCTGCAAAGCACGTTATGCCGGTCCCAAATCGTTTTCCATCCGTTTTTTTCGTTCTTTTTCATATACCATTCTCCTACAGGGATTATTATAACCGATGGACGTATAAAGAGAATATCAAGATTCTGCCGCGCCGGCGGGCCCGACGGCGGCGGCGCGCCTTTCTGCGGCGCCGATGCAGGCGACGATACCGACGAAAATGGTGACGATGACCAGGTAGCCCATGATGTCGCGGGCGTGCAGGCCGGCAATACCCAGAGCAGGCAGAGC
>CAJFFX010000021.1:24312-25853 GCA_904374485.1 Candidatus Pseudoscillospira falkowii
CAGGCATAACGACGGGGCCCTGGACGGCCCACTGGCCGCCGCCGGAAGGAACGAAGAAGTTGACGATACCGGCGCTCAGGAAGGTGATCATGGGGAAGGCAGCGTCGGCGCGTCCCCCGGCGGGGCGAAGCATAAAGATTTTATAAAGAGAACATCAAAATCTCTCCAAAGCATAACAGATACCTATATAAATATCTATATAAAATCCAAATAGCGAAAAATTGTGAATAAATCGTGAAATCATCCTATAAAGCTGATAAATTTGTATATAAATTTAATAAATAGCAAGAAAATGTTAAGAAAATCAGAAAAGTTGCCATTTTGAACGTTTGACATTTTGCAAAAAAACTGGTAAAAATGGACTGTACATGAGCGTGTGTATAAAGTTTTTCATTTAGGGGGGTTTATAACTTCAATGAGAGTACTTACCAATTTCTTCGTTAAGATCGTCAACCGTTGGCTGCCCGACGCATTTCTGTTCGCAGTCATCCTGACGCTCGTCGTGTTCGTCCTGTCTCTGATCTTCACGGACAACAGCGTCATCGACATGGTCGTATATTGGGGTAATGATGCCGGCTTCTGGGGCCTGCTGTCCTTCTCCATGCAGATGATCATGGTCGTCGTTCTCGGCACCGCGTTCGCTTCCGCACCGATCGTTAAAAAGATCCTGCGCGCGATTGCAAACATCGCAAACAGCAACAAGTCCGCCATCCTGCTGGTCACCTTCGTGTCCGGTCTCTGCTGCTGGCTGAACTGGGGCTTCGGCCTGGTCGCCGGCGCTCTGCTGGCCCGCGAGATCGCCCGTAAGGTTCCCACCGTGGACTATCGTCTGCTGATCGCCTCCGCCTACTCCGGCTTCGTCATTTGGCATGCCGGTCTGTCCGGTTCCATCCCGCTGACCATTTCCAGCGAGACCACCGTCGGCGGCGTCACCTTCAGCGTGCCGATCTCCGACACGATCTTCCATCCCGCAAACCTGGGCATGGTCATCGCCATCCTGGTCCTGATGCCCTTCCTGAACTGGATGATGCATCCCGACAAGGAGCACACTGTCTGCGTCGATACCAGCCTGCTGGTCGATGAGGAAGAACGTACTTACGACATCAAGGTTCCCGCTGACCGCATCGAGCATTCCAGAATCCTGTGGATCCTGACCCTGGTTCTGGGCTTTGCTTACATCATCTACTACTTCATGACCAGCGGCTTCAACCTGGGCCTGAACATCGTCAACATGATCTTCATGTTCGTCGGTATCCTGGCTCATGGTGACCTGCGCCGTTACGTGGACGCCATCGGCGATGCTTCCACCACGGCCGCCGGTATCATCCTGCAGTTCCCCTTCTATGCCGGTATCATGGGCATGATGGTGGGCGCAGACGAGAACGGCGTGTCCCTGGCCGGCGTCATCACCAACGCGATGATGTCCATCAGCACCGACGTTACCTTCCCCATGATCACCTTCCTGAGCGCCGGTATCGTCAACTTCTTCGTTCCTTCCGGCGGCGGCCAGTGGGCCGTCCAGGGCCCCGTCGTTATGCCTG
>CAJFFX010000022.1:0-10199 GCA_904374485.1 Candidatus Pseudoscillospira falkowii
TGACGGGCTGGTTGGCACCGCGGTGGCCGTAATGCAGCTTGTGGGTCCGGGCACCCATGGAAAGGGCCATGAGCTGGTGGCCCAGGCAGATGCCGAAGACGGGGATGCCGGCGTCGGCGACTTTGCGCAGCTCGGCGATGATGGCGGTGTTTTCTGCCGGGTCGCCGGGGCCGTTGCTGAGCATGATGCCATCGGGCGCGTAGGAGAGGACTTCCTCGGCGGTGGTGCTGCCGGGCACGCGGATGACTTTGCAGCCGCGGCGGATCAGCTCGCGGGGGATGTTTTCCTTGGCGCCGAAATCCCACAACACCACGGTGCGCTCGCCTTCGTCCACGGTCTCATAGGGTTCGAAATGGCTCACAGCGTCCACGGCGCCCCGGATCACATAGGGCTTGCACAGCTCTGCGCCCGCGGGCACCTTGCTCTTATCGGTGGTGAGAAAAGCGTTCATCACGCCGCTTTCACGGATGACCTTCGTCAGGGCGCGGGTGTCGATGCCCCACAGGCCGGGGATGCCCTGGGCTTTCAGGAAGGCGTCCAGATCGCCCTCGCAGCGGAAGTTGGAGGGGGCCTCGCACCGCTCGCGGACGATGTAGGCGCTCACCCAGGGGCGGGCGCTTTCAAAGTCGGAAGGGATGACGCCGTAATTGCCGATGAGGGGGAAGGTCTGGACGACGATCTGGCCGTAATAGCTGGGGTCGGTCAGGGTCTCCAGATAGCCGGTCATGGCGGTGGTGAAAACGATCTCGCCCACCACGTCCGCCTCGGCGCCGAAGGAATAGCCTTCGTAAACAGTGCCGTTTTCCAGCACGAGATATGCGTTCTTTGCCATCGGGAAAAACTCCTTTCTCGGAATCCTGTTCAGAAAATCAGTGGGATCTTGGAAAACTGCGGGGGACTCAGCAGCACTCGAACTCCGCTTTTTTGTGGCGGCCGATCTCCATGGGATAGCGGCCGTCGAAGCAGCCGGTGCAAAGCTCCAGGGCGCAGCCGCTGCAGGCCCGCTTGACGCCGTCGATACTGATATAGCCCAGGCTGTCGGATCCAATGAATTTGGCGATCTCATCCACATTCATCTTGTTGGCGATCAGCTTTTCCTCGTCGTCGATATCGGTGCCGAAGTGGCAGGAGTGTTTGAAGGGCGGGGCGGAGATGCGCATGTGCACCTCAGCGGCGCCGGCGTCGCGCAGCATTTTCACGGTGCGGGCGGAGGTGGTGCCGCGGACGATGGAGTCGTCCACCACCACCAGGCGCTTGCCGCGGATGGTGGCCTTGAGGGGGTTGAGCTTCAGGCGCACGGCGTTGTCCCGCTGGGTCTGGGTGGGGAAGATGAAGCTGCGGCCGATATAGCGGTTTTTCGTGAAGCCGGAGGAGAGGGGGATGCCGCTTTCAAAGGCGTAGCCCGCGGCGGCGTCCAGCCCGCTGTCGGGCACGCCGCAGACCAGATCGGCATCCACGGGGAACTCCCGGGCCAGCTGGCGGCCCATGTTGAAGTGGGCCTCGTACACGCTCAGCCCGTCGATTTCGGAATCGCTGCGGGCGAAATAGATATACTCAAACAAGCAGAAAGCGGTGCGGTTCTCCTCCAGGACCATGGAGGACTTCACAGTGCCGTCGGCCTCGATGACCAGCATCTCGCCGGGCTTGACATCCCGCTCGAACTGGAAGTTGGAACTGTCCAGGGCGCAGGACTCGGAAGCCACGGCCACGCCGTGGTCGCTGCGGCCCAGGCAGAGGGGACGCATGCCGAACCCGTCGCGCACGGCAATAAGCTTGTTTTTGCTGGAGAGGATCACCAGAGAGAACGCGCCGCGCAGCTGGCGCACGGCGTTGACCACGGCCTGTTCGATGGAATCGGTGTGCAACGCCTCATAGGCGATCAGAGAGGAGATGACTTCCGTGTCGTTGGTGGCGGCGAAGTCGCAGCCATAGGACTGCAGGCGCTCCTTGATGGCGCCGGCGTTGACGATGTTGCCATTGTGGGCGGTGGCCAGGCGGCCGCGCAGGTACTCCGTCACTACGGGCTGCACATTCTGCACCCGGTTGGCGCCGGTGGTGGAATAGCGCACATGGCCGATGGCCATGTTGGCCTCTGGCAGACGGCTCAATATACTTTTGTTGAACACCTCGCTCACCAGGCCGAGGTCTTTGTGATAGAGGATCGCGCTGCCCTTGAGAGAGGCGATGCCGGCGCCTTCCTGGCCGCGGTGCTGCAATGCGGAAAGGGCGTTGTACGTCAGTCCGGACGCTTCGCGGTTGTTGACCACCGCGCCGAACACGCCGCACTCTTCATGCAGCTTGTCATCAAATATCATCAGAAGCTACCTCCGTTTTTAGTTTTTCGGGCGGGGGGACCCGCCCGAAATGCGGCGGCCGCAGACGAGAACGGCCGAAAAAATCCGCTTAATATCGCATTTTACTTTATCATGTATTATACAACAAAGAAGGGGAGCAGGGCAAAGAGATTTCCGAAAAAGATACGGAGAATAATCACCCCATCTTTCGTGTATTTTTTACATATATTACAAAAGCATTCCGCCTGCGCCGGCGCGGGAAAAGCGGACTGGGGCAAAATGTCAAAATTCGGTTGAGCGGCCGCCGGGGACATGGTATAATTTAACCAAAGGAAACAGAAAAACCGCTGCGGAAACAGAACAGGAGGCTTTGGATATGAAATTGAGCTTTTATGGCGCCGACCGCTGCGTGACCGGCAGCTGCCACTGTGTTGAGATCAACGGGAAAACGATCCTGATCGATTGCGGCCTGCAGCAGGGCCGCGACGAGATCGACAACGGTGCGCTGCCCTTCCGGCCGGGCCAGATCGACTATGTGCTGGTGACCCACGCCCATATCGACCACTCCGGCCGCATCCCCCTTCTCATCCGCCAGGGGTTCCGCGGCACCGTGCTGACCACCCGCCTGACGGCGGAGCTGATGGAGATCATGCTGCAGGACAGCGCCCATATCCAGGAGAGCGACGCCGCCTGGCTCAACCGCAAGGGAAAGCGGGCCGGACGGGACGCGGTGGAGCCGCTGTATACCGTGGCCGACGCCATGGCCGTCCGGGAGCATGTGCAGACCTGCGAATACGGCCAGGAGACAGCGCTTTGTCCCGGCGTCACGGCGGTGTTCACCGACGCGGGCCACCTGCTGGGCAGCGCCAGCATCACGCTGAAACTGACGGAGGACGGCGTCACGAAGACCGTCGTCTTTTCCGGCGACATCGGCAACACCCGCCAGCCCATCATCCGCGACCCCGTCCTTCTCCATCAGGCGGACTATGTGGTCATGGAGAGCACCTACGGCGACCGGGAACACGCGGAGATCGGGGAATATACTGAGGATCTGGCCCGGGTCATCGACGAGACCCTGGGCAAGGGCGGCAATGTAGTGATCCCGTCCTTTGCCGTGGGGCGCACCCAGGAGCTGCTGTATTTTATCCGGGAGATCAAGGAAAAGCGCATGGTCTCTTCCGTGCCCGATTTCCCGGTGTATATCGACAGCCCCCTGGCCCGGGAAGCCACGGAGGTCTTTTCCGGCGATCTGACGGGTTACCTCGACGAAGAGGCCATCGCCCTGGTCCAGGGCGGGGTGAATATGCTCACCTTCCCGGGGCTGATGCTCACCTCGTCCAGCGAGGAATCCAAGGCCCTGAATGCCGACATGACGCCAAAGGTCATCATTTCCGCCTCCGGCATGTGCGACGCCGGGCGCATCCGCCACCACCTCAAGCACAATCTGTGGCGCAGTGAATGCACCGTTTGCTTCGTGGGCTATCAGGCGCCGGGCTCTTTGGGAGCACGGCTGCTGGACGGGGCGGCCTCTGTCCGGCTGTTCGGCGAGGAGATCGCCGTCCGGGCGCGCATCGTGCAGTTCGACTGTCTGTCCTCCCACGCCGACAAATCGGACCTGCTGCGCTGGATCAGCGCTTACGCGCCCAAGCCGGAGCACGTGTTCGTGGTCCACGGCGACGCGGACGTGGCGCCGGTGTTTGCCCAGGAGCTGAAGGACCGGGGCTTTGCCGCCCATGCCCCCGAATATACGGAGGTCTACGATCTGCTGGAAAACCGCATGATCTCCGCCGGCTATACGCCGGAGCGGAAGAAGAGCGCGCCCGCGGACAAGGGCTCGCCAGCCTACCAGCGGCTGGAAAACGTGGGGCTGATGCTCCAGGAGGTCATCCGCCACAACAAGGGCGGCACGAACAAGGACCTGGGCAAATTTGCCGATCAGATCCGCGCCCTCATCGAAAAGTGGGACCGCTGAGGGCTTTTTCCGCCCGCCGGAATGCATGCCGGCCGCCCCGCTGCAGGTTTGCCTTGCGGCGGGGCGGTTTTTGTTGTAAAATCCATAGCAATGGGCGGCGCGGCGGCGCCGCCGGAACAAGAGAAGCGCGCCGCGTCTGCTGCGGCAGGAGAACAAGGGGGAAATACAGCGTGTCTGTCACTGTGCCGGAGGAGATCCGGAAAAACGGGATCTATACCGTCGCCATCGAGGGTTATTCCAGCGAGGGGCTGGGCGTGGCCCGCATCGGCGGCCGGGTGGTGTTTGTCCACGGCGCTCTGGCGGGCGAAAGGTGCGAGATCCTGGTGATGAAAGTGCTGAAAAACATGGCCTTTGCCAAGGTGAAAACGGTGCTGGCGCCCTCGCCCCACCGGCGGGAGCCCGCCTGCCCCTATTTCGGCAAGTGCGGCGGCTGCGCCTACTGGCACATGGATTATGAAGAGGAGCTGCGCGCCAAGCGCCAGAAGGTGTGGGACGCGCTGACGCGCCTGGGCGGCCAGACGCCGCCGGAACTGCCGGTCCTGGGCTGCGAGGACGTGCTGCACTACCGCAACAAAGTCCAGTACCCCGTGGCGCCCCCGGACAAGATCGGTTTTTACCGCGCCCGCACCCACGAGGTGATCCCGGTGGAGCACTGCCTGATCCAGAGCGAGGCGGCGGAGCACATCGCGGCGGCAGTGGGCGCGTGGATGCGGCGGTGGAGCATCGCCGCCTATGACGAGCGCGCGGGCCGGGGCTGGCTGCGCCACCTCTATGTGCGCACCGCTGCCGACGGCAGCGCCCTGGTCTGCCTTGTCGCCGCCGGGGAAAAGGTCCGGCGGCAGGAGGAGCTGATCGAAGCCGTCCGCGCCGCCTGGCCCCGGACCGTGGGCATTGTGCTGAATGTGAACAGGCGGCCGGGGAACGTGATCCTGGGGGATGCTTACCGCACCCTCTGGGGGCAGGATTTCCTGCTGGATACCCTGTGCGGCCTGACGTTCCGGCTTTCCGTGCCCTCTTTTTATCAAGTCAACCGGGCCCAGGCCGAGCGGCTTTACGGCCTGGCGGCGGAGTTTGCGGATCTGCACGGCACGGAGACCGTGCTGGACCTCTACTGCGGCACCGGCACCATCACGCTGATTCTAGCCCGCCATGCCGGCCGCGTCATCGGCGCGGAGATCGTGCCCGAGGCCATCGAGGACGCCCGGGAGAACGCCGCGCGCAACGGGATTGAAAACGCGGAATTTTTCTGCGGCGACGCCTCCGCCGTGGCGGAGAAATGTGCCGCCGAAGGTCTGGCGCCGGACGTGATCGTGGTGGACCCGCCCCGCAAGGGCCTGGCGCCGGAGGTCATCGCCGCCGCCGCGGCCATGGCGCCCCGGCGCATCGTCTACGTCTCCTGCGACCCGGCCACCCTGGGCCGCGACCTGAAATTGTTTGCCGCCCAAGGCTACCCCCTCCGCCGCGCCGCTGCAGTCGATCTCTTCGCCCGCACCAGTCATTGTGAAACAGTCGTTTTGTTAGGCAGGGAGATGTGATCTCCGATCAACCTCCGCCGCAGCGCGGAGGGGGGCTGGCCGCTGAGTATGAAAATTTACTTGACAAGAGTCCGAAATAGGACTATAATGCAAGGCGAAGAGTCTGAAATGGGATTCTTTAGGGGGGAGAATATGGGAGAATGCACCCAGGAACAGATGCTGTTTATTGAGCAGCAGGTGCAGGAGATCATGGGAGCCTACCGCGAGGCGATCAGCCGCAGCGGGGTTCTGGAAAATGAATTCTGGATCTGGTACACCTTGGTCATGACGCAGGATGGAGATTTTTCTCAACAGGATCTGAGCAATATCTGCGCATTGCCCAAGCAAACGGTCAACACCATCGTGCGGCGTATGGCGGAGCGGGGGCATGTTGTTCTGAAAATGGTGCCGGGGACCCGCAACCGCAAGCGGATTTACCTCACAGAGACAGGCGCGGCTTTCGGCAGGGCGCTGGTAGCCCCGATCATCGAAGCGGAGCGGCGGGCCTATGAAAATCTGCCAGAGGAAGACCGCCGACTGCTGCCGCGGATTCTTAGAGACTACACCAATGCTCTGCGGCAGGAGTTGGATCAGATATAAAAGAAAAAAAGGAGCCCATGTATTTGCGGAAAAAGAAAGGATGACAGCCATGAGGAAAACTACCCGTTGGATGCTGTTGGGCGCAGGCGCATTGGCTGCCGTCGGTTTTGTTGCCGGCGTGCTGGCGCAGCAGGCGGAAGAAAGGAAAGCCGGCGGTCCGATCCGCGAAGAGGTCCGGACGTTTTTGGCGCGCAGGAAAGAAGCGGCAAAGCGCCGCCGTCAGCAGGCGGCGGAAGCGGAGGCTGTACCGGAGTGTGCGGCGGATACGGAAACGGCAGGCGCCGCGGAAAGTACAGGCGCTGAAACGGAGGAGCAAAACTGCGGCGCGCCGCAGGAGAAAACCGCGAACAACACGACGGCCGAGGAAGAAATGCCTGCTGTGCCGGAGGATAAGGAAGAACCGTTAATGTAATGCGCTGCTGCGCAGAAAACGCCGCTCTGCTGCGGGCAGGATGCCTGCGCAGGGCGGCGCAGCAGGCTTGGCGGCCGTTGGGGGGCGGACTGCCCTGCGTAGCGGCATGTATCAAAACTCCACGAAGGAAGCAAAACCACATGCAATTGAAAGACAAGCAAAAAGGATATTTATATGCTGCGGCGGGGGCTGTGGGCTGGGGATTTTCCGGCGTGTGCAGCCAGTATCTCTTCGGGCACTACGGCCTGGAGGCCGGGTGGCTGACGGCGGTGCGGATGCTGCTGTCCGGCGCGGCGCTGCTGCTGATCGCCGCGCCCCGGGGCGCGGGGCAGCTCACGGGCGTCTTCCGCCGCCGGCAGGACGTTTTTTGGCTGCTGGCCTTTGCCCTGCTGGGGCTGCTTTTGTGCCAGTACACCTATCTTCTGGCCATCCAGTATTCCAACTCTGCCACGGCCACGGTGCTGCAGAGCCTGAACGTGGTGATGATGGCGGCGGTCATGGCCCTGTGGCGGCGCACCGGACTGCGGCGCGCCCAGGTGCTGGCGCTGATCCTGGCCCTGGCGGGCACGTTCCTGATCGCCACCCACGGACATGTGCGGGAGATGACTCTTTCCGGCGCGGCGCTGGCCTTCGGCCTGCTCTCGGCGGCGGGGGTGGTGAGCTACACCCTCCTGTCCCGGCCCATCGTGGCGCGCTGGGGCAACACCGCCGTCACCGGCTGGGGCATGCTGATCGGCGGGGCGGTGCTGGGCGCGGCCCAGCGGGTCTGGCGGCTGCCGGCGGGGCTGGACGCCGCGGCCTGGCTTCTGGTGGCCCTCATCGTCCTGGTGGGCACGGCGGGGGGCTTTTCCCTGTTTCTCCAGGGCGTGAAATACATCGGCCCGGAGAAGGCGACCCTCATCGGCTGCCTGGAACCGGCCACGGCCACGGTGCTCTCTGCGGTGTGGCTGCACACGGCCTTCGGCGCGGTGGAGCTGGCGGGCTTTGTGATGATCGTGCTGACGGTGTTCCTCGCCGCCCGCCCCGAGGGCGCGCCGCGCCCTTCCGATGCGGCGCGGCAGGGGGAAGGGACTTGACATTTTCGGAAAAGTGGTATATCGTTGCATCTACAAACCGCCCGATCGCGGGCGGATGTGGATTTTTGACGGCCGCGCCGGCTGTTTTTCGCCACACGAGGATCCTGGGGTCCCGTGTGGCGTTTTTTCCGGCCGCGGTGCGGGAAAGAGAGCGTTTTTCAATGGATCAGACATATATGAAGACCCGCCCGATCCTGCCGCTGGTGCTGTCCATGTCGCTGCCCATGGTGCTGTCCATGCTGGTGAACTCCTTATATAATATCGTGGACAGCTACTTTGTGGCCCAGATCAGCGAGGATGCCATGACGGCCCTGTCGCTGGTGTTCCCGGTGCAGAACATGATCAACGCGGTGACCATCGGCTTCTCCATTGGCATCAACGCGGTCATCGCTTATTACCTCGGCGCCCGGCAGGAGAGCAAGGCCAGCGCCGCGGCCACCCAGGGCCTGGCCTTCAGCCTGCTGCATGGGCTGCTGCTCACCGTGATCTGCATCGCGGTGCTGCCGGCCTTTTTGCACATGTTCACGCCGGACGCCCAGCTCATCGACATGGGCGTGCGCTATGGTCGCATCGCCTGCGCCTTTTCTGTGATCATCGCCCTAGCCATGGCCTTTGAGAAGATCTTTCAGGCGGTGGGCAGAATGATGCTCACCATGGTGAGCATGCTCAGCGGCGCGGTCACCAACATCGTGCTGGACCCGCTGCTGATCTTCGGTATCGGTCCCTTCCCCCAGCTGGGCATCGAGGGGGCGGCCATCGCCACGGGCATCGGCCAGGCGCTGAGCCTCGTCATCTACCTCGTCGCCTGCCGTGTGCGGCCGCTGCCGGTACGCATTTCCCGGCAGTACCTGCGCAGCCCCTCCGGCGAGCTGAGCCGGAAGATCTACGGCGTGGGCATCCCGGCGGCGCTGAATCTGGCGCTGCCGTCGCTGCTGATCTCCGCGCTGAACGTGATCCTGGCGGGCTACGGCCAGCTCTATGTGCTGACGCTGGGCGTTTACTACAAGCTCCAGACCTTCATTTATCTCCCGGCCAACGGCATTGTCCAGGGCATGCGCCCCCTGATCGGCTACAACTTCGGCGCGCAGGAGTACCAGCGGGTGCGCAGGATCTATCTCGTTACCCTGGCCCTGGCCGCGGGTATCATGGCCGTGGGCACCCTTTTGTGCTGGATCATGCCCGAAACGCTGATGGGCCTGTTCACCACCACACCGGAGACCATCGCGGCGGGCGCCGCAGCCCTGCGCATCATCAGCCTTGGCTTTCTGGTGTCCGCGGTGTCCGTCATCTCTTCCGGCGCGCTGGAGGGGCTGAGTATGGGCGGCGCGTCTTTGCTGATCTCTCTGCTGCGCTTTACGGTGGTCATCATCCCTGTGGCCTTCCTTTTCAGCCGCTTCTGGGGCGCGGACGGCGTGTGGCACGCCTTCTGGGTCACGGAGGCCGTTACGGCCATTGCCTCGCTGCTGATCTACCGGCACGCGATCGGCGCGGCGCGGAAAGGCGAAGACGCGCGGGCGCGGCCGGAGACCTGATCCTTTGGCGCGCGGCATGGTATATGCCGCGCGCTTTTTTCATAAGCTATCGGCGGGGGCGCTGATTTTGTAGATGCTTCTGACGTTCCGCAAGGCAGACCGCCCGGCGGCGCTGCTGCAGGTCCCCGATCTCCTCTGGGTGACCTTCGCAGGCTACCTCAACCTCGGCGTCTGGCTGCTGAACTGAATCCGGCGGGAAAGGGCGGCGCGCGGCACTGCGCGCCGCCCTTGTTTTTGCGGAAAGGAAGATTACAGGTGACAAAAGGGCGCGGTATCTGCTATACTTTTCCGTAGAAGTATTACCGGCGGAAAGAGCCGGGAAAGGCGGGGACAGGCATGAAACGCATTGTGGTCATCGGCGGCGGCGCGGCGGGTATGGCGGCGGCGCTGAGCGCCGCCCGGGAAAACCCGGCGGCCCAGGTGACGATCCTGGAGGGGAAGGAGCGGCTGGGCAAAAAACTCCTGGTCACGGGCAACGGCCGGTGCAATCTCAGCAACCGCCGCATCGCGCCGGACTGCTACCATACCGGGGGAAAAGACCGCCTGGCAGCGTTTCTGGAGCACATGGGGCCGGGCAGTGCCGAGGCGTTGTTTGCACGCTGGGGCCTGCTGTGCTCCGCCGACGAGGCGGGGCGGATCTACCCCTACTGCCGCCAGGCCTCCATGGTGCTGGACGTGCTGCTGCTGGCCCTGTGCCGGGCGGGGATCGCCGCGGAGACGAACTGCACCGTGACGGAACTTGTCCGGCGCTCCGGCAGCTTCATTTTGAAAACGGAGCAGGGGGAGCGCTTTTTTGCCG